>NZ_JBIWBA010000025.1:0-53546 GCF_044760715.1 Lysinibacillus sp. NPDC098008 | reverse complement strand
CCCGTAGTGGAAATCAACGGCTTTACTTTATTTTATTGTAAAAGAAAAAAGACTGTAGGCAAACTCAAAATTCATTGAGTTTGTCTACAGTCTGAATCTCATTAGCAACATTGGCTAATGAGATTTTGTCTATCAGCATATAAAAACGTTGGCTATTTGCTATCAGCTCAATTTCCTAGGGAATATGTTAAAATATGAGGGTATAATAGTGAATAAATATAAAAGTGAAAGAAGGTGAATGAAACTACGATTGAAGCAAACGAGTAGCTTATTTACGCCATTTGTTTTGCTAAAGTAGTTTCTCTAGCATATGTTTCGAATTGGACAAGGTTTTGATGTACATGCATTTGAGGAGGGGCGTCCGTTAATTATTGGAGGTATTACAATTCCTCATGAAAAAGGGCTTGTAGGGCACTCTGATGCAGATGTTTTATTACATACTGTTACGGATGCAGCGCTAGGAGCAATTGGAGAAGGAGATATTGGACGTCATTTTCCAGATACAGACCCTGCATTTAAGGATGCAGATTCAGCCAAACTATTAGAACATATTTGGCAAATTGTTGAGGATAAAGGCTATATTCTAGGTAATGTAGATTGTACAATTATGGCGCAGCGTCCTAAAATGGCTCCATATATCGGGCAAATGCAAAATCGTATTGCGGAATTATTACATGCAGAGCCCTCACAAGTAAATGTCAAGGCGACAACAACGGAAAAATTAGGCTTTACTGGACGTGAGGAAGGTATAGCAGCAATGGCAACAATCCTTTTGATTAAGAAATAAATGTGCACGAACCTTGCTTTTATTTCCTATAACAGAATGGTAAAATAAACAAAGTCAATTTGTTGATCGAAAATTTAGGAGGCTTTTAATTATGACGAAAGAAGTTCGTGTTCGTTACGCACCATCTCCAACTGGTTATTTACATATTGGTGGGGCGCGTACAGCATTATTCAATTATTTATATGCAAAACATCATAACGGTAAATTTATTGTACGTATTGAGGATACAGATATTGAACGTAATGTAGAGGGTGGAGAAGCATCTCAGCTAGAAAACCTAAAGTGGCTAGGTATTGAATATGATGAGTCGATTGATATTGGTGGACCTTATGCACCTTACCGTCAAATGGAACGTCTTGATATTTATAAAGAGCATGCTGAAAAATTATTGGAGCAAGGCTTAGCTTATAAATGTTTCTGTTCTTCAGAAAAGCTTGAGGCATCTCGTGAAGAGCAAAAGGCTAGAGGTGTAGCAGCACCTACTTATGACGGTACATGTCGTCATTTATCAGCGGAGGAAGTTGCAGCGAAAGAGGCAGCAGGTGAGCCATATACAATTCGTATGCGTGTACCAGAAAACGTAACATATGAATTTGAAGATTTAGTGCGTGGACAAGTAGTATTTGAATCGAAGGATGTTGGTGATTGGGTACTTGTAAAAGCAAATGGTATTCCAACTTATAACTTTGCTGTTGTATTGGATGATCACTTTATGGAAATTTCCCATGTTTTCCGTGGTGAGGAGCATTTATCGAATACACCAAAGCAAATGATGATTTTTGATGCATTTGGTTGGGAATATCCAACTTTCGGGCATATGACACTAATAGTTAATGAAAACCGTAAAAAGCTATCAAAACGTGATGAATCGATTATTCAATTTGTTACACAATATAAAGATTTAGGTTATCTTCCTGAGGCAATGTTTAACTTCTTTGCACTGCTTGGCTGGTCACCAGAAGGCGAAGAGGAAATTTTCTCAAGAGAGGAATTAATTAAAATCTTTGATGAAAAACGTTTATCAAAATCACCATCTATGTTCGATAAGCAAAAGCTGACATGGATGAATAATCAATATATTAAAAAATTACCTTTAGAAGAAGTAGTAGCACTATCATTACCACATTTGCAAAAAGCAGGTTTATTGCCTGAAGAGCTTACTGCAGAGCAACGTGCATGGGCAACAGATTTAATTGCTCTTTATCACGATCAAATGAGCTTTGGTGCTGAAATTATTGAATTATCTAGCCTATTCTTCAAAGAACAGATTGAATATGATGAAGAAGCAAAAGCTGTTTTAGCAGGTGAACAAGTACCTGAGGTTATGACAGCCTTTAAGACACAGCTTGAAGCATTAGAAGAATTTACACCAGATACAGTAAAAGCTGCTATTAAAGCTGTTCAAAAAGCAACGGGTCATAAAGGTAAAAACTTATTTATGCCAATCCGTGTTGTAACAACAGGAGAAACGCATGGGCCAGAACTACCAAATGCAATTTGCTTAATTGGTAAAGAGAAAACAATTGACCGCGTTGAAAAATTTGCACAATAAAGGGAAATTTATTGACAATTTATTCGTTCGTTGTAAAATGTATTTACATTGAAAAAGCGTTGAGAAGGAGAAGTAAGTGGCGCATGTTCTAAAGAGAGGACCATCACCGGCTGAAAGTGGTCTGAACCTAGGCAAAACTGAAATGCACCTTTGAGCATAAGGCTGAACAAGTAGTAGGCTTTATCGAGTCGTTCCCGTTAAAGGACGCCCAGAGTGGAAGGCTTTTGCCTTCAATCAGAGTGGAACCACGCAAATTAGGCGTCTCTGTCATTCCTTTTAGGGAATGATGGGGGCGTTTTTTATTTTATAAATACAAGAAGGCTTAAGACGTTAACGGATAAGCTGTTTGTAGGGAAATGCCACCATGTTATAGTTGTCAGCTTTCCTGATAGAATGGGAAAGACTAGAGCATTAAAATATTTTTGAGAAGCGCATTGCTGAAGCAATTGAACGCTTACAGAAGGAGAGTGGAACACAATGAGTATTCAAATTTTCAACTCATTAACACGACAAAAGGAAACTTTTGTACCATTAGAAGAAGGCAAAGTGAAAATGTATGTTTGCGGTCCAACTGTCTATAACTATATTCATATTGGAAATTCTCGCCCTGTTATTGTCTATGATACAGTACGTCGATATTTTTTATATAAAGGCTATGATGTGAAGTTTGTATCAAATTTTACGGATGTAGATGATAAAATTATTAAAGCAGCAAATGAGTTAGGTGAGGAAGTACATGAATTAACAGAGCGCTTTATTGCTGCCTATTTTGAAGATGTCACAGCATTAGGCTGCAAAAAGGCAGATGTTCATCCACGCGTAACAGACCATATGGATGATATTATTGAATTCATTCAAGTGTTAATTGATAAAGGTTATGCCTATGAATCTGCTGGTGATGTTTATTACCGTACACGTAAATTTGATGGTTATGGTAAATTATCACATCAATCAGTGGATGATTTAAAAATTGGTGCCCGTATTGAAGCAGGTGAGAAAAAAGATGATGCATTGGATTTTGCATTATGGAAAGCGGCTAAGCCAAACGAAATTCGCTGGGAAAGCCCTTGGGGAGCTGGTCGCCCTGGCTGGCATATTGAATGCTCTGTCATGGCTCGTGAGCATTTAGGTGATACGATTGATATTCATGCTGGCGGGCAAGACTTAACCTTTCCACACCATGAAAATGAAATTGCACAATCGGAAGCACATAATGATAAAACATTTGCACGCTACTGGATGCACAATGGTTATATTAATATTGATAATGAAAAAATGTCCAAATCTCTTGGGAATTTTATTTTAGTGAATGATATTCGTAAGCAGATTGACCCACAAGTATTACGTTTCTTTATGCTTTCTGTTCATTATCGCCACCCGATTAATTTTGCAAAAGATTTGGTGGAGGCAGCAGCGGCTGGTTTAGAGCGAATTCGTACAGCCTACAACAATGTTAAACATCGTCTAACGACTACTGTCAGCTTAGGTGATCATTCAGAAGAATGGCTAAGCAAGATCGCTGAGCAAAAAGCGCTCTTTGAAGAGGCAATGGATGATGATTTTAATACAGCTAATGCTATTTCAGTATTATTTGAGCTAGCACGTATTGCTAACATTTATTTGAATGAAACAAATACTTGCAAAAAAGTATTGGAAAGCTTTATTGAAACTTTTGAGGTACTGGGTGACGTCTTAGGTATTGAATTTGCAAAAGAGGAAGAGCTATTAGACGAAGAAATTGAAGCATTACTGCAAGAGCGCGTAGAGGCACGTAAAAACCGTGATTTTGCCCGTTCTGATGAGATTCGTGACCATTTGCAAGCACAAGGTATCATTTTAGAAGATACACGACAAGGAACTAGATGGAAACGAGGGTAAGTAAGTTGGATAAACTTCGTAATGAAGATATTAAGCAATTAAATGCACTGGCATTAGCCTATATGGGTGATGCCGTATTGGAGCAGAAGGTACGCGAACATTTGCTACGCTCAGGTCGAGTTAAACCAAATACGCTTCATCGAGAAGCGACTCACTATGTATCAGCAAAAGCACAGTCTATGGTTGTTCATCGTATGATGGATGAAAATTATTTAACAGAGGAGGAGTTGGCTGTGTTCCGTCGTGGACGCAATGCTAAGTCCGGCTCTGTCCCAAAAAATACAGATGTTCAAACTTATCGTAATAGCTCAGGCTTTGAGGCGATACTTGGGAATTTATATTTATTAAATGAACTAGAACGTGTTTATGAAATTATTGCATACGCTATTCAAATAGTCGAGGAATCGAAAGGAGTGTTGAAATAATGGTAGAACAAAATGGCGAAATAATTGCTGGTAAAAATCCAGTGCTAGAAGCACTTCGTTCAGGTCGCGATATGAATAAAGTATGGATTGCAGAAGGCGTGAAAAAATCTGGTATCAATGAATTGCTAGATTTAGCACGCGAACGAGGTATTGTTGTTCAATTTGTGCCGAAAAAGAAAGTTGATCAATTATCGAGTGCTAATCACCAAGGAATCGTTGCTGCTGTTGCTGCATATAAATATGCTGAGCTTGAGGATTTATTTGCAGCAGCGGCAAAAAAACAGGAAGACCCATTTTTCCTAATCTTAGATGAGCTTGAAGACCCACATAATCTAGGGTCTATTATGAGAACGGCTGATGCTATTGGTGTACATGGTATTATTATTCCGAAGCGCCGTTCTGTTAGCTTAACGGCTGTGGTAGCAAAGGCTTCAACAGGTGCTATTGAACATGTTCCTGTTGTGCGTGTAAATAATCTTGCTCAAACAGTTGATGAATTAAAAGAACGAGGTATATGGATTGCTGGTACTGATGCAAAAGGCTCTGTCGACTATCGAAAAATGGATGCAACATTACCATTAGCGATTATTATCGGTAGTGAAGGTAAAGGAATGGGGCGCTTATTAAAAGAGAAGTGTGATTTTTTATATCATTTACCAATGATAGGGCATGTTACATCGTTAAACGCATCAGTAGCTGCCGCACTTTTAATGTATGAAGTGTATCGTAAGCGTCAAGAAGCGAATGAGTAACAATGAAAAACATTTTGCTTGTTGATGGCTATAATATGATTGGGTCTTGGAAAGAATTACGACCATTGCGTGATGCTAATTTTGAGGATGCGCGTAGAAGGTTGATTGAACTGATGGCTGAATATAAAGCAGCTATGGGTTGGCGTGTAATTGTTGTTTTTGATGCACATCTTGTACCAGGCATTGAGCAATCTTATATAGAAAATGATGTAGAAGTCATTTATACTCGAAAAAACGAAACAGCAGATGAGCGCATTGAAAAAATGACACAAGAACTAAAAGCAAGAAATGTCCAAATTCATGTAGCGACATCTGATATGGCAGAGCAAAGTGTGATTTTTGGTAATGGTGCTCTACGAAAGTCAGCTAGAGAGCTAGAAATTGAAACAAATATTATTCAACATAAAATTTCGCATGATGTAAAGCGTAAACATGAAAGCAAGCCACCTTCTCGCATTGAATTAAAGCCAGATGTTGCATTAGCTTTTGAAAAATGGCGAAGAGGTTTGAAATGATTGATTGACGCATATTTTCCAATTCCGTTATACTGTTCCTAATTATCTGTTGTAACTGAGGTGATACCATGTTTAAAAATAGCATTGTACAAGTGACACAAGATTTTGAACGATTCAATGATGAAGAACTTATTGAAATGGTGCATCAAGGTAATACAGATGCGTTGGATTACTTAATTACAAAATACCGTCTGTTAGTAAGAGCAAAAGCAAGGTCCTATTTCTTAATCGGAGCAGATAAGGAAGATATTGTACAGGAGGGCATGATCGGTTTATATAAAGCAATTCGTGATTTTAAGGGAGATAAGCTGGCGTCCTTTAGAGCTTTTGCAGAGCTATGTATTACAAGACAAATTATTACAGCTATTAAAACAGCGACTAGACAAAAGCATATACCACTTAATTCCTATATCTCCTTAGACAAGCCTATATTTGATGAAGAGTCTGATCGAACGCTAATGGATGTATTAACAGGCGCTATTATGGATGATCCAGAAGAATTAATGATTCATAGAGAAGAGTTTGGGTACTTAGAAGAAAAGATGAGTGAAATTTTAAGTGAATTAGAGCTCCAAGTTTTAGCCTTATATCTAGATGGTCAATCCTATCATGAAATTTCTGCAAAACTAAATCGTCATGTGAAATCTATCGATAATGCATTGCAGCGGGTAAAGCGGAAATTAGAACGACATTTAGTTCTTGAAGAAATGTTTTAGTGGATATAGGCCTTTATTGACATTGACAAATATAGGTGTTAGTCTTAAAAAGATAAAGTGCCGAAAAAGGTGATTGTATGGCAAAAAAAGTCGTGCTAAATTGTGAAAAATGCGGATCAAGAAATTATACATTTCAGGCTAAAGAAGGTTCCACTATACGCCTTGAATTAAAGAAATTTTGTACGCATTGCAATAAACATACAGTGCATAAACAAACACTATAAGAATGATATGGAAATAGACAGATATAATTATTTGGAGGTTAGGCTAGAATGGGCAAGATCAAAGGCTTTTTAAGCAGTGTAATGTCAGAAATGCGCAAAACAAGCTGGCCAAAAAGTAAAGAGCTAACGAAATATACAGTCGTTGTAATTTCAACTGTTGTCATTATGGCTCTGTTTTTTGTGCTAGTTGACCTAGGTATTTCATCATTATTCCGCTGGTACTTAGATTTATAAATTTTAGTAAATAGATGTTAATATTCTTGAAATAGCCCGTCCAATGCAATAACGGGTTTTTTCGTTTGTTTTATCTTCATTCAACCGTGAGTCCCCTCTTTAAAATGGGTAGGTGAAATGAATGGAGTGAAGGGCAGTAATCTATTCTCGTTTAGGATAAAGATGCTATGGACAGAGTATGGGCGTAGTAAGAGATGACGATGCTAGACTTGGTATATATCATTAATTTATCTTAAATGAGATATTTGTGGAAAAGGGTAAGAGTGCGCTTAGCATATCACAATTCATTTTCACTTTTATTTGTAAGGGAGGGACGGACGACAAGTCCTAATGATTATGGAGAAAAATTGGTATGTTGTTCATACGTATTCAGGGTATGAAAACCGTGTAAAGGCAAACCTAGAGAAACGTGTAGAAACAATGGGCATGCAAGACAAAATCTTTCGTGTAATTGTTCCTGAGCATGAGGAAACAGAAATGAAAGATGGGAAAAAACGTACAATGATGCGTAAAGTTTTCCCAGGTTATGTGTTAGTAGAGTTAATTATGACTGATGATTCTTGGTATGTAGTACGTAATACACCAGGTGTAACAGGCTTTATCGGTTCGTCTGGTGGAGGAGCGAAGCCAACACCTTTACTTCCTGAAGAAGCAGATCGTCTATTACAGCAAATGGGTATGACGGATAAGGTTGTAGAAGTGGATATTACTGTTGGTGAGGCTGTTGAAGTATTAGAGGGGCCGTTTGCTCATTTCCAAGGTCGTGTTGAAGAGATTGATACAGAAAAAGGTAAAGTAAAAGTAACAGTCGATATGTTTGGCCGTGAAACAATTATGGAACTAGACTTTGAACAAATTCAAAAATTATAGTTCTAGTAACAGAAGCATGATTGCCAGCTAGTAGATATTTCGCAGATTTTGTTAATTACTACTTGCTTAAAGATTTTAAAAGTGTTATCATTTCATAGGTCAGACTGTCATACTTTACTATGACGTCTGTAATGATAATTTTAATGTTATCGGCATTAGCTGACAGACAGATATTGAGTGGGAGGGGCAACCCAATTACCACATCACGGACTTAAGGAGGTGTGTCTCGTGGCTAAAAAAGTTATTAAAGTTGTAAAACTTCAAATCCCTGCTGGTAAAGCTAACCCAGCTCCACCGGTTGGTCCTGCACTAGGTCAAGCGGGTGTGAACATCATGGGATTCTGTAAAGAATTTAACGCACGTACTGCTGATCAAGCTGGTCTTATTATTCCAGTTGAAATTTCAGTATTTGAAGATCGTTCTTTCACTTTCATTACAAAAACTCCACCTGCAGCAGTTCTACTTAAAGTAGCGGCTGGTATCCAATCTGGATCAGGTGAACCAAACCGTAAAAAAGTGGCAACGGTTAAACGTGACAAAGTTCGCGAAATCGCTGAAACTAAAATGCCAGACCTTAACGCTGCTTCAGTGGAAGCTGCTATGTTAATGGTTGAAGGTACTGCACGAAGCATGGGTATTGTTATCGAAGACTAATCCCATTTACTTGATGTTTTGTTTTTTGGAAGGTTGCGAAGTTTCTTTATGAACACGCAACCTTTATTCGTGGGAGGTAAAATCCGCTATAACCACAATCAAGGAGGAAATATATAATGGCTAAAAAAGGTAAAAAACTGCAAGATGCAGCAAAATTAATTGATCGTAATGCACTATATGGTGCACAAGAAGCAATCGAACTTGCTCAAAAAACTAGCACAGTAAACTTCGACGCTACTGTAGAAGTTGCTTTCCGTTTAGGTATTGATACTCGTAAAAACGACCAACAAATCCGTGGTGCAGTAGTGCTACCAAACGGTACTGGTAAAACTCAACGCGTATTAGTATTCGCAAAAGGTGAAAAACTTAAAGAAGCAGAAGCAGCTGGTGCTGATTATGTAGGCGATGCAGAATACATCCAAAAAATCCAACAAGGTTGGTTCGATTTCGATGTAATCGTAGCAACTCCTGACATGATGGGTGAAGTTGGTAAACTTGGTCGTGTATTAGGACCTAAAGGTTTAATGCCAAACCCTAAAACTGGCACAGTTACTTTTGATGTAACAAAAGCTATCGAAGAAATCAAAGCTGGTAAAGTAGAATACCGTGCTGATAAAGCTGGTATCATCCACGCTCCTATCGGTAAAGTTTCTTTCCCAGCAGAAAAATTAGTAGAGAACTTCTTAGCTGTTTTTGATGTAGTACAAAAAGCAAAACCTGCAGCAGCTAAAGGTACTTACATGAAATCTGTAAATATTACAACTACAATGGGCCCAGCTGTTAAAGTTGACGCTGCTAACGTAGTAGTAAAATAATTTATATATATGTTGACGGCAGTAATTGTATGTGATATTATAGTTGCTGTTGTGAATTATCCATTTGTACCGTAGACAGTAGGAGTGACTTGTCACTTAATGTTCCTACCGAGGACATCGGAATTCAGATTCTTATTTAAAGATGATGACTTTCAGCCTCTGTGTCTATTTGACTCAGGGGCTTTTCTTTTGTCGGTATAAATGACCCATTCTAATAGGAGGTGTCATCATGAGCAAAGCAATCGAAAACAAACAAGTACAAGTTCAAGAGATTACTGAGAAATTCCAAAACGCTTCTTCTGTAGTAGTTGTGGATTACCGTGGTCTTAATGTTGCACAAGTAACTGAGCTTCGTAAACAACTTCGTGAAGCTGGCGTTGAGTTCAAAGTTTACAAAAATACTTTAACTCGTCGTGCTGCTGAAGCTGCTGGTCTTGAAGGAATCAATGAAGTATTAGTTGGTCCTAACGCAATTGCGTTCTCAAACGAAGATGTTATAGCGCCTGCTAAAATCATCAACGAGTTCGCTAAGAAAAACGAAGCTTTAGAAATTAAAGCTGGTATTATTGAAGGTACGGTTTCTTCTGTTGAAGATGTTAAAGCACTTGCAGAACTTCCATCACGCGAAGGTCTACTTTCTATGCTTTTATCTGTACTTCAAGCTCCTGTGCGTAACTTCGCACTTGCAACAAAAGCTGTTGCAGAACAAAAAGAAGAGCAAGGTGCGTAATTTAATACGTACTGAAACTTCTGTGGTATGATCCACTAAAAATAAAACATTATCCAATTAGGAGGAAATTATAATGAATAAAGAGCAAATCTTAGAAGCTATCAAAGCTATGACAGTTCTTGAATTAAACGATTTAGTAAAAGCTATCGAAGAAGAATTCGGTGTAACAGCTGCAGCTCCTGTAGCAGTAGTTGCTGGCGGTGCTGCTGGCGGCGCTGAAGAAAAATCAGAGTTCGACGTAGTATTAGCATCTGCTGGTGCAGAAAAAATTAAAGTAATCAAAGTGGTTCGTGAAATCACTGGTTTAGGTCTTAAAGAAGCTAAAGAAGTTGTAGATAACGCTCCTAAAGCTCTTAAAGAAGGTATTTCTAAAGATGAAGCTGAAGAAATCAAAGCTAAGCTTGAAGAAGTTGGCGCATCTGTAGAAGTTAAGTAATCTCGCCATTACTTTTTTAACAAAAGGAAAGCTCGTCATTTTGGCGGGCTTTTTTCTTCATTCTGAGGAGGCATGAAAATGTCAGATCATTATTATACAAGTAAGCCTCAAACTGAGAGTAAACCTCGTCACTGGACATTCAAGTTACTAGGGCATACGTTTTCGTTTGAAACGGATGCAGGTGTATTTAGTAAAAGCGAAGTAGATTTTGGATCCCGTGTTTTAATTGACACTTTTCAAATGCCTAATATTGATGGTGCAATTTTTGATGTGGGTTGTGGATATGGGCCGATAGGATTATCGATTGCTAAAACAAATCCAGACCGTACCGTTTTTATGATGGATATAAATGAACGTGCAGTTGCGCTTTCGCAAAAAAACGCGCAAGTAAACGGTGTTCAAAATGTGCGAATATTTGTGAGTGACGGCCTATCGATGGTTGATAAAGGTGTAAAAGCTGCAGCTATCTTAACGAATCCACCAATTCGTGCAGGGAAGGAAACAATTTTCCGTTTTTATGATGGAGCCTATGATTATTTAGTGTCATCTGGTGAGCTTTGGGTAGTTATTCAGAAGAAGCAAGGAGCACCATCGACAGTAAGTTACTTAGAAGAAAAATTTTCAGAAGTCGATGTTGTGGAGAAGAAAAAAGGGTACTGGATAGTACGTGCAAAAAAATAAATGAAATATGTATAATTTATTGACTTGACAATTCGGCTATGGTAGTATGGTAAAATGCAAAAATATTATTTTGAGGTCGTATGCCCTTTTTGTATAGAAAGGTTTTAATATGGGTATACTTGCCAAGATAAGTTTAGTTAACCGAAAATGAGATCTTTTTGAAGACTCGTTTTCTTTTTGTCTTTCGAAATCATACACTATTTGTATGATTTTGCAAAGACCTAATATCGCTTTATTGAGGGGTGAATGAGTTGACAGGTCAACTAGTTCAGTACGGACAACACCGCCAGCGTAGAAGCTTTGCGCGTATTAAAGAGGTGCTTGAGCTTCCAAATCTGATTGAGATTCAAACGGCGTCTTACGAGTGGTTCCTTGAAGAAGGTTTACGTGAAATGTTCCGTGACATTTCGCCGATCGAGGACTTTACAGGTAATCTTTCATTAGAATTCATCGATTATTCATTAGGTGAGCCTAAATATGATGTCGATGAATGTAAAGAGCGAGATGTTACTTACGCAGCTCCATTACGTGTGAAAGTGCGTCTTTATAACAAAGAAACAGACGAAGTGAAAGAACAAGATGTCTTTATGGGTGATTTCCCATTAATGACAGAAACGGGTACGTTCATTATTAACGGTGCTGAACGTGTTATTGTTTCACAATTAGTTCGTTCACCGAGTGTATATTTCCATGATAAAACTGATAAAAACGGTAAAAAAGGCTTTGGTGCTACAGTTATTCCAAACCGTGGTGCATGGCTGGAGTATGAAACTGATGCTAAGGATGTAGTGTATGTACGTATTGATCGTACACGTAAGCTACCTGTAACAGTGTTACTTCGTGCATTAGGCTTTGGCTCAGACCAAGAGATTATCAATATTATTGGTGATAACGAATATTTACGTAATACGTTAGAAAAGGATAACTCTGAAAGTACAGAAAAAGCACTTTTAGAAATTTATGAGCGTTTACGTCCAGGTGAGCCACCAACAGTTGAAAGTGCGAAGAGCTTATTATACTCTCGTTTCTTCGATGCAAAACGCTATGATTTAGCGAATGTTGGTCGCTACAAAATGAACAAAAAGCTTCACATTAAAAATCGTTTATTCAACCAAACGATTGCTGAAACGCTTGTAGACCCAGAAACAGGCGAAATTTTAGTAGAGAAAGGTACAGTGCTTGACCGCCGTACTTTAGATAAAATTCTACCTTACCTTGAAGATGCGTCAAAAGGTATTGGTTACCGTACTTTATCGCAAGTTGGTGGAGTGCTTGAGGATGATGTAACCATCCAATCTATTAAGATTTATGCACCAAATGATGAAGCACAAAAAGAAATTAACATTATTGGCAATGCGTACATTGATGAAGAAGTGAAGAATATTACACCTGCCGATGTTTTAGCTTCAGTAAGCTATTTCTTCAACTTACTTTACCATGTAGGTTCAACAGATGATATTGACCATTTAGGTAACCGCCGTCTACGCTCTGTTGGTGAGTTATTACAAAACCAATTCCGTATCGGGCTATCTCGTATGGAACGTGTAGTACGTGAGCGTATGTCTATTAACGATACAGCATCTATTGTGCCACAACAATTGATTAATATTCGTCCTGTAATTGCGTCAATTAAAGAGTTCTTTGGCAGCTCTCAATTATCACAATTCATGGACCAAACAAACCCATTAGCAGAGCTAACACATAAACGTCGTTTATCTGCTTTAGGACCTGGTGGCTTAACACGTGAGCGTGCTGGCTTCGAAGTACGTGATGTTCACTATTCTCACTACGGTCGTATGTGTCCAATTGAAACGCCAGAGGGACCGAACATTGGTTTAATTAACTCATTATCTTCATTCGCAAAAGTAAATAAATTTGGATTTATTGAAACGCCTTATCGTCGTATTGACCACGAAACAGGCAAAGTAACAGATCAAATTGATTACTTAACAGCTGACGAAGAAGATAATTACTATGTAGCACAAGCAAACTCACCATTAAATCCAGATGGTACATTTGCAAATGATGAAGTAGTAGGCCGTTTCCGTGGAGATAACACAGTATTCAATAAAGCTCAAATGGACTATATGGACGTTTCTCCTAAACAAGTAGTTTCTGCAGCGACTGCATGTATTCCATTCTTAGAAAATGATGACTCTAACCGTGCACTTATGGGTGCCAACATGCAACGTCAAGCAGTTCCACTTCTTAACCCTGAAGCACCTTTTGTTGGTACAGGTATGGAGCATGTTGATGCACGTGACTCAGGTGCGGCTGTAGTAGCGAAGTATGAAGGAATTGTTGAGCATGTTGAAGCTCGCTCTATTCATGTTCGTCGCATTGAAGTTGTGGATGGTAAAGAGGTTAAAGGCGATTTAACAAAATACAAATTACAGAAATTCATTCGTTCTAACCAAGGTACTTCATATAACCAACGCCCACTTGTAAAAGTTGGTGAGCGTGTGAAGCCTCGTGATATTTTAGCAGACGGTCCATCAATGGAAAAAGGTGAGCTAGCTCTTGGACGTAACGTTTTAGTTGCATTCATGACTTGGAACGGCTTTAACTATGAGGATGCTGTTATCATGAGTGAGCGCCTTGTAAAAGATGATGTTTATACATCTGTTCATATTGAAGAATATGAGTCTGAATCTCGTGATACAAAGCTAGGGCCTGAGGAAATCACTCGCGATATTCCAAACGTTGGGGAAGATGCACTTCGCAACTTAGACGAACGTGGTATTATCCGCATTGGTGCGGAAGTACGTGACGGTGATATTCTTGTTGGGAAAGTAACGCCTAAAGGGGTTACAGAATTAACTGCTGAGGAGCGTTTATTACATGCAATCTTCGGTGAAAAGGCTCGTGAGGTTCGTGATACTTCATTACGTGTACCACACGGTGCTGGCGGTATCATTCTTGATGTTAAAGTATTTAACCGTGAAGATGGCGATGAATTACCACCGGGTGTTAACCAATTAGTTCGCGTTTATATTGTTCAAAAGCGTAAAATTCGTGTTGGGGACAAAATGGCTGGACGTCATGGTAACAAAGGGGTTATTTCTCGTATCTTACCGGAAGAGGATATGCCATTTATGCCAGATGGCACGCCTGTTGATATTATGTTAAATCCACTAGGTGTACCTTCTCGTATGAATATCGGACAAGTTTTAGAGTTACATTTAGGTATGGCTTCTCGTTACCTAGGCGTTCATATGGCAACACCAGTATTTGATGGTGCTAATGAAGAAGATGTTTGGGAAACAATGGAAGAAGCGGGGATGAACCGTGATGGTAAAACAATCCTGTACGATGGACGCTCTGGTGAGCCATTTGATAACCGTGTATCTGTAGGTGTCATGTATATGATCAAACTTGCGCATATGGTTGATGATAAGCTACATGCACGTTCAACTGGTCCATACTCACTAGTTACGCAACAACCACTTGGTGGTAAAGCGCAATTTGGTGGACAACGTTTTGGTGAGATGGAGGTATGGGCACTTGAAGCATATGGTGCTGCTTATACACTTCAAGAAATCTTAACAGTTAAATCTGATGACGTTGTTGGTCGTGTAAAAACATATGAAGCCATCGTCAAAGGTGAAAGTGTACCAGAGCCAGGTGTTCCAGAATCCTTCAAAGTATTGATTAAAGAACTTCAATCTCTTGGTATGGATGTTAAGATGTTAACAGTTAATGATGAAGAGGTAGAGCTTCGCGATTTAGATGAAGAAGAAGATCTTCAACCTGCTGATGCACTTAATATTGCACCACAGCCAGATACAGAAGAAGAGCCAGTAGAGTCTTTTGAATAATGGATAACCAATATTCACAGTTGTGAATATGGCAAAACTTATTTTTCAAATTAGCCGGGCAGGATTTAATGCCCTGCCTGGCTTTTTCTTTCAATACACTATTCTATTTTTAATCCTTTGTAAAAGAGGCAAATCTTTGCAAACGATTATCGAGCTGCGTAAAAGAGTCTTTATAAAGACCTATACTAAAGGGAGGTAGGCTCCTTGATAGACGTTAATGAATTTGAATATATGAAAATTGGTTTAGCATCACCTGATAAGATTCGCTCTTGGTCATATGGTGAGGTTAAAAAACCTGAAACAATTAACTACCGTACATTAAAACCAGAAAAAGATGGTTTATTCTGTGAGCGTATTTTCGGTCCAACAAAGGACTGGGAATGTCATTGTGGTAAATATAAGCGTGTGCGCTATAAAGGCGTAGTTTGTGACCGTTGTGGCGTAGAAGTAACACGTGCTAAAGTTCGCCGCGAACGTATGGGCCATATTGAATTGGCAGCACCAGTTTCTCATATCTGGTACTTCAAAGGTATTCCAAGCCGTATGGGTCTTATTTTAGATATGTCCCCACGTGCCCTAGAAGAGGTTATTTATTTTGCTTCTTACGTTGTGATTGATCCAGGTGCTACTAATTTAGAAAGTAAACAATTGCTTTCTGAAAAAGAGTACCGTGCATACCGTGAAAAATTCGGCAACACATTTGAAGCATCTATGGGTGCAGAAGCTATTAAAAAATTATTAAACAAAATTGACTTAGAAGATGAAACGCAATCTTTAAAAGAAGAGTTGAAATCTGCGCAAGGTCAACGACGTACTCGTGCTATTAAACGCTTAGAAGTTGTAGAATCCTTCCGTAACTCAGGTAACTCACCTGAATGGATGATTTTAGATGTACTACCTGTTATTCCACCAGAGCTTCGTCCAATGGTGCAATTAGATGGTGGTCGTTTTGCAACTTCTGACTTAAACGATTTATACCGTCGTGTAATTAACCGTAATAACCGTTTAAAACGTTTATTAGATTTAGGTGCTCCAAGCATTATCGTACAAAACGAAAAACGTATGTTACAAGAAGCTGTTGACGCATTAATCGATAATGGTCGTCGTGGACGTCCTGTAACAGGTCCTGGTAACCGTCCATTAAAATCACTTTCACATATGTTAAAAGGTAAACAAGGTCGTTTCCGTCAAAATCTACTTGGTAAACGTGTTGACTATTCTGGTCGTTCTGTTATCGTAGTAGGTCCAAACTTAAAAATGTACCAATGTGGCTTACCAAAAGAGATGGCTATCGAATTATTCAAGCCATTCGTTATGAAAGAATTAGTAGAGCGTGGTCTTGCACATAACATTAAATCGGCTAAACGTAAAATCGAACGTTTAAATAACGACGTATGGGACGTTTTAGAAGATGTTATCCGTGAGCATCCAGTATTACTAAACCGTGCACCAACGCTTCACCGTCTTGGTATTCAAGCATTTGAACCAACACTTGTTGAAGGTCGTGCTATTCGTCTTCACCCATTAGTATGTACAGCCTATAACGCTGACTTCGATGGTGACCAAATGGCGGTTCACGTACCATTATCGGCAGAAGCTCAAGCAGAAGCTCGTCTTCTAATGCTTGCTGCACAAAACATTCTGAATCCAAAAGATGGTAAACCTGTTGTAACACCATCTCAAGATATGGTATTAGGAAACTACTACTTAACACTTGAGCGTGAAGGCGCTCGTGGTGAAGGTTCTGTTTTCTATGGTCCGAATGAAGTGTTAATTGCTTATGATACAGGTCATGTACATTTGCATACACGTATTGCAATTAAAGCTGGTTCGTTAAACAACCCAACATTTACAGAAGAACAAAATAATATGTTCTTATTAACAACTGTTGGTAAAGTAATCTTTAACGAAATCTTGCCAGAATCATTCCCATATATTAATGAGCCAACTGATTTTAACTTAGAGCAAGCAACGCCAGATAAATACTTTGTGAATTTAACAATTGACGAAGAAACACTGAAAGAGCTTGAGTCAGATGCTGCTTATAACAGCCTTGATGAAAAAGGGAAAATTGATGCACAACGTTCAGCTGTTCTACGTAAACATTTTGCGTCAGTGCCTGTTGTGAATCCATTCCGTAAAAAATTCTTAGGAAATATCATTGCTGAAGTATTTAAACGTTTCCACATTACAGAAACATCTAAAATGCTTGACCGCATGAAAAATCTAGGATTCAAATATTCAACACGTGCTGGTATTACAGTAGGTGTATCTGATATCGTGGTATTACCAGATAAAGGTGAAATTTTAGCAGAAGCACAAGAAAAAGTGGATAAAGTTCAAGCGCAATTCCGTCGTGGTTTCATTACAGAAGATGAGCGTTATGATCGTGTTATCTCAAGCTGGAGTGCTGCAAAAGATGAAATTCAAGCGAAACTGATGAAGTCACTTGAGAAAACAAATCCAATTTTCATGATGTCTGATTCAGGTGCCCGTGGTAACGCATCTAACTTTACTCAGTTAGCTGGTATGCGTGGACTGATGGCCAACCCGGCTGGTCGTATCATCGAACTTCCAATTAAATCTTCATTCCGTGAAGGTTTAACAGTATTAGAGTACTTCATCTCTACGCATGGTGCTCGTAAAGGTCTTGCCGATACAGCCCTAAAAACTGCCGATTCAGGCTACTTAACACGTCGTCTTGTTGACGTTGCACAGGATGTTATTGTGCGCGAGGATGACTGTGGTACTGACCGTGGTTTAACAATTGGTGCGTTAATGGAAGGCACAGAATTGATTGAGTCTTTAGAGGAACGTATTGTTGGGCGTCATACGAAGAAAACAATCTTCCACCCTGAAACTGGTGAAGTGATTTTAGCAAAAGACGGCTTAATCGACCAAGATGTTGCTCGTGCAATTATCGAAGCTGGCATTGAGGAAGTAACAATCCGTTCAGCGTTTACATGTAATACAAAACATGGTGTATGTAAAAAATGCTACGGCATGAACTTAGCAACTGGTGAAAAGGTTGAGGTTGGAGAAGCAGTCGGTATTATTGCAGCCCAATCAATCGGTGAGCCAGGTACGCAATTAACAATGCGTACATTCCATACAGGTGGAGTTGCTGGGGATGATATTACACAAGGTCTTCCACGTATCCAAGAGATATTCGAAGCGCGTAACCCTAAAGGTCAATCTGTTATTTCAGAAATCGCTGGTACGGTTTCGGATATTACAGAAATCCGTGAGGGCTTAAAAGAAATTACAATTCAAGGTGATGTAGAAACTCGTAAATACCAAGCGCCTTATAATGCTCGTCTAAAAGTTATCGAAGGCGATACAGTAGAGCGTGGTCAGGTGTTAACAGAGGGTTCTATCGATCCAAAACAATTATTAAAAGTTAAAGACGTTTCAACTGTTCAAGAATATTTACTAAAAGAAGTTCAAAAAGTATACCGTATGCAAGGGGTAGAAATTGGGGATAAGCATATTGAAGTAATGGTGCGTCAAATGCTTCGTAAAGTGCGTGTCATTGAAGCTGGTGATACAGAGCTACTACCAGGTTCATTGCTAGATATTCACCAATTTACAGAGGCAAATGCAGATGCTGTGATGAATGGCAAAAACCCTGCAACTTGTCGTCCTGTCATCCTTGGTATTACAAAAGCTTCTCTTGAAACAGAATCATTCTTATCTGCAGCATCATTCCAAGAAACAACACGTGTGTTAACAGATGCAGCAATTAAAGGTAAACGTGATGAGCTTCTTGGATTAAAAGAGAACGTAATTATCGGTAAACTTGTTCCTGCAGGTACTGGTATGCAACGTTATCGTCAAATCCGCATCGAAAAAGATGAGCTTGACACGGAAGTTATTTCTGCTGAATAGCTATTAAAATAAGGCCGAGGAGATGTATTCTACACATCTCTTCGGACTTTTTAAAGATAATAGTTGACAGTATAAATGGGTAATGATAATATATTGAAGGTTGATAGTTAACTGTCTGTACTTCGGAGGATATGAAAATGTCTTATGATAAAGTAAGGGCTAGTCAAACAATCATAGGTACAAAGCAAGCAGTAAAAGCAATGCGAGCTGGTTCAGTGAAAGAACTTTTTGTGGCACTTGATGCAGACAATTGGGTAACCGATTCGGCCATATCTTTCGCGAGAGAAATCGGTATACCAGTTATTCTTGTTGAGTCCAAAAAGGAACTGGGCAAGGCCTGTGGAATCCACGTTGGAGCTGCAGTAGTTGCGATTATTGTAGAGTAGTTTTTGTGTAAAAGCACAAAGACTTTGTTTTTACCCTAAAAATGAACCACCTGGATGTGTGGTATTAAAAAAGAAGGAATGAAGGGAGGAAATATCGATGCCTACAATTAACCAATTGGTACGTAAGCCTCGTAAATCTAAAAGCACGAAATCAAATTCACCAGCGTTAAACAAAGGATACAACTCATTTAAAAAATCTTTAACTGATGTTAAATCTCCTCAAAAACGTGGTGTTTGTACTCGTGTAGGTACAATGACGCCTAAAAAACCAAACTCAGCGTTACGTAAATACGCTCGTGTACGTTTAACTAACCAAATTGAGGTTACAGCGTACATTCCTGGTGAAGGCCACAACTTACAAGAGCACAGTGTTGTTCTTATCCGTGGCGGTCGTGTAAAAGACTTACCGGGTGTTCGTTACCATATCGTTCGTGGTGCTCTTGATACTGCTGGTGTAAACGGTCGTATGCAATCACGTTCTTTATATGGTACAAAACGCCCTAAAGAAAAAAAATAATCTAAAACTTATAAGTTATTTATTCAATGAAAGGAGGAAAACACATGCCTCGTAAAGGTCCTGTTTCCAAACGTGACGTGTTACCAGATCCAATTTATAATTCAAAGCTAGTAACTCGTTTAATCAATAAAATGATGATTGATGGTAAAAGAGGTACTTCTCAAAAGATTTTATACGGTGCGTTCGAATTAGTAAAAGAACGTTCTGGTGAAAATCCAATCGAAGTATTCGAAGCTGCTCTAAATAATGTAATGCCAGTTCTTGAAGTACGTGCTCGCCGTGTTGGTGGTTCTAACTACCAAGTACCAGTTGAAGTACGCCCAGAACGTCGTACAACTTTAGGTCTTCGTTACCTAGTTAACTATGCTCGTCTTCGTGGTGAAAAAACTATGGAAGAGCGTTTAGCTAACGAAATTCTTGATGCTTCTAACAACACTGGTGCATCAGTTAAGAAACGTGAAGATATGCACAAAATGGCAGAAGCGAACAAAGCATTCGCTCACTACCGTTGGTAATCTAAACATTGCATAAGCCCAATATGGAAGGAGAAATACCTAATGAAACGCGAATTCTCTCTAGAGAATACTCGTAATATTGGGATCATGGCTCATATTGATGCTGGTAAAACAACAACAACTGAGCGTATCCTTTATTACACAGGTAAGATTCACAAAATCGGTGAAACTCATGAAGGCGCTTCTCAAATGGACTGGATGGAGCAAGAGCAAGAACGTGGTATCACAATCACTTCTGCTGCAACAACAGCTCAATGGAACGGCCATCGTGTTAACATCATCGATACTCCTGGACACGTAGACTTCACTGTAGAAGTTGAACGTTCTTTACGTGTACTTGATGGTGCAGTAACAGTACTTGATGCTCAATCAGGTGTTGAGCCACAAACTGAAACTGTATGGCGTCAAGCTACTACTTACGGTGTTCCACGTATCGTATTCATTAACAAAATGGATAAAATGGGTGCGGATTTCCTATATTCTGTAGGCACTTTACATGAGCGTCTTCAAGCAAATGCTCATCCAATCCAATTACCAATCGGTGCTGAAGATGAGTTCAAAGCAATTATTGACTTAATCGAAATGAATGTAACTTACTACGATAACGAAGAAGGTACAGCATTACGTGAAGGTGAACCAATTCCTGAAGAACATCAAGCACAAGCAGAAGAATACCGTGAAAAATTAATCGAAGCAATTGCTGAAGTTAATGAAGACATCATGGAAAAATACTTTGCTGGTGAAGAAATTACAAAAGAAGAATTGAAAGCAGCAATCCGTAAAGCAACAATTGCGGTAGAATTCTACCCTGTTCTTTGTGGTACAGCATTCAAACACAAAGGTGTTCGTAAAATGCTTGATGCAGTAATCGATTACCTTCCATCTCCAGTAGATGTACCTGCTATTAAGGGTACTTTACCAGATTCAGACGAAGAAATCGTACGTCATTCTTCAGACGAAGAACCATTCTCGGCTCTTGCGTTTAAAGTAATGACAGACCCATTCGTTGGAAAGTTAACATTCTTCCGTGTATATTCTGGTATTTTACAATCAGGTTCGTATGTACAAAACTCTACAAAAGGTAAACGTGAGCGTGTAGGTCGTATCCTACAAATGCACGCTAACTCTCGTGAAGAGATTTCTCAAGTGTTCGCAGGGGATATCGCTGCTGCTGTAGGTCTTAAAGATACTACAACTGGTGATACATTATGTGACGAGAAAAACCTTGTTATTCTTGAATCAATGGAATTCCCAGAACCAGTTATCTCTCTTTCTGTAGAACCAAAATCTAAAGCAGACCAAGACAAAATGGGTCAAGCTTTACAAAAACTACAAGAAGAAGATCCAACATTCCGTGCACATACAGACCAAGAAACTGGTCAAACAATTATCTCTGGTATGGGTGAGCTTCACCTTGATATCCTTGTTGATCGTATGCGCCGTGAATTCCGTGTAGAAGCTAACGTTGGTGCTCCACAGGTATCTTACCGTGAAACATTCCGTGGCTCTGCTCAAGTTGAAGGTAAATTCGTTCGCCAATCTGGTGGTCGTGGTCAATTCGGTCACGTTTGGATCGAATTCTCTCCAAACGAAGAAGGAAAAGGCTTCGAATTTGAAAATGCTATCGTTGGTGGTGTAGTTCCACGTGAATACATCCCTGCTGTAGAAGCAGGTCTTAAAGACGCTTTAGAAAATGGTGTACTTGCTGGTTACCCATTAATCGACATTAAAGCGAAATTATTCGATGGTTCTTACCATGATGTTGACTCAAACGAAATGGCATTCAAAATCGCTGCATCTATGGCTCTTAAAAACGCGGTTTCTAAATGTAACCCAGTTTTACTTGAACCAATGATGAAAGTTGAAGTTGTAATTCCAGAAGAATATCTTGGTGATATCATGGGTAACATCACTTCTCGCCGTGGTCGTGTAGAAGGTATGGAAGCTCGCGGTAACGCTCAAGTTGTTCGTGCAATGGTTCCACTTTCAGAAATGTTTGGATATGCAACAACTTTACGTTCTGCAACGCAAGGTCGTGGTGTATTCTCTATGGTATTCGATCATTATGAAGAAGTACCAAAATCAATTTCTGAAGAAATCATTAAAAAAAATAAAGGTGAATAATTGAAATTTCATCTTGCATCAAGTATAACTAATCTGTAAGGTATGATTGTAGGATAGGGGATGGGCCCGTTCTCTATCAACATTCATTCTATAAATTTAAAAACAAAACATACAATTTTGAGGAGGCAATCTCTAATGGCTAAAGAAAAATTTGACCGTTCTAAAACGCATGCTAACATTGGTACAATCGGACACGTTGACCATGGTAAAACTACTTTAACTGCTGCTATCGCTACAGTTCTTTCTAAAAAAATGGGTGGTGAGGCTAAATCTTACGACCAAATCGATAACGCTCCAGAAGAAAAAGAGCGTGGTATCACAATCAATACTTCTCACGTAGAGTATGAAACTGAAACTCGTCACTATGCACACGTTGACTGCCCAGGACACGCTGACTATGTTAAAAACATGATCACTGGTGCTGCTCAAATGGACGGCGGTATCTTAGTAGTATCTGCTGCTGATGGCCCAATGCCACAAACTCGTGAGCACATTCTTTTATCTCGTCAAGTAGGTGTTCCATACTTAGTAGTATTCATGAACAAATGTGATATGGTAGACGACGAAGAATTATTAGAATTAGTAGAAATGGAAATCCGTGACCTACTTTCTGAATATGACTTCCCAGGTGATGATATCCCTGTAATCAAAGGTTCTGCTCTTAAAGCTCTTGAAGGTGAACCAGAATGGGAAGAAAAAATCATTGAGTTAATGGACGCTGTAGATAGCTACATCCCAACTCCAGAACGTCAAACTGACAAACCATTCATGATGCCAGTAGAGGACGTATTCTCTATCACTGGTCGTGGTACAGTTGCAACTGGCCGTGTAGAACGTGGTCAAGTTAAAGTTGGTGACGTTGTTGAAATCATCGGTATCACTGAAGAAGCTAAATCTACAACTGTAACTGGTGTAGAAATGTTCCGTAAATTATTAGACTATGCTGAAGCTGGTGACAACATCGGTGCATTACTTCGTGGTGTAGCTCGTGAAGAAATCCAACGTGGTCAAGTATTAGCTAAACCAGGCTCAATCACACCACACACTAACTTCAAAGCAGAAGTTTACGTTTTATCAAAAGAAGAGGGTGGCCGTCATACTCCATTCTTCTCTAACTACCGTCCACAGTTCTACTTCCGTACAACTGACGTAACTGGTGTAATCAACTTACCAGAAGGCGTTGAGATGGTAATGCCTGGCGATAACATCGAAATGAACGTTGAACTTATCGCTCCAATCGCTCTTGAAGAAGGTACTAAATTCTCTATCCGTGAGGGTGGCCGTACTGTAGGCGCTGGCGTAGTTTCTTCTATCCAAAAATAATTTTAGCTTTTGCTAATTTCCTAAACCAATCTGTGGGGACGCCTACAGATTGGTTTTTTTATGTTAAAATATAGGGAATTCAAGCTTTTCATAGTTTATGTTTACATAGCCAATAACATGTCAATAAAGTAAGCCACTAGAAAGTATGAGGAGGAAATTTGAAAGTGGAGATGAAAATTTTACTCATTGAAGATGACCCATCCATTTTTAAGATGATTCAAGAACGCTTTGCACAATGGTCATTACAAGTAATTGGTCCAAAAAATTTTCAAAAGGTGATGGATGATTTTATAGAGGAAAAGCCCCATCTTGTGCTTATTGATATTCAACTGCCTGCCTATGATGGCTTTCATTGGTGTCGAGAAATTCGCTATCTTTCAAAAGTTCCAATCCTTTTCCTATCCTCTCGTGACCATCCAATGGATATGGTAATGGCAATGCAAATGGGCGCAGATGATTTTATCCAAAAGCCTTTTCATATGGAAGTATTGCTTGCTAAGACACAGGCTATTTTGCGTCGTACATACGATTATGTTGAGGAGCAAATGGATATAAGTCGTTTTAATGATGCTGTTATTGATTATGCAAGAAGTGAGATTGTCTATAATGGAGCGACTGCCTCATTAACAAAAAATGAGCTCTTTATTTTACGAATCTTAGTGGAAAAGGCAAATCAAATTGTATCGAGAGATGAGCTAATGAGAAAGCTCTGGGATGATGAACGTTTTGTAAATGATAATACTTTGTCGGTAAATGTTAATCGTTTACGCACAAAGCTTGAGGATATTGGTTTACAAGAAGTTATTCAAACAAAAAAAGGTCTTGGCTATATAGCAGTAAACCAAGGGATGTGAATAAAATTGCTACTACTATTTATACGAGAACGGTTAGCATGGCTAGGCTTTTTTATCTTTATCTTGGCAATATTGAACATATTATTTGCTTTAGATATAGGATTAGAGGATATTTCCACCTTGTATGTAAACATTAGTTTGCTTATTAGTTTTACACTCTTTTTTGTATGGCGTTATATTGTTGAAGTTGGGAAATTAAAAGATTTCCTGGGAAATATGGAGAACTATTTAGATGAGATTCATAAAAGTCGTCTAGCTTTATTGCCTTTTCAAGAAGTTTATTTTCGAAAAATGGGAGCTATCTTTTATGAGAAGAAAGTGGAGTTAAATCAAGCGAAAGTGCAGCTACAGGAATATTCGGATGAGCTACTAGCATGGGTGCATGAAGTAAAAGCGCCTTTAACAGCTATTAATTTAATGCTAGAGCATGTTGAGGACTTAGAGTTGCGTCGAAAATTAGAAAATGAATGGTTAAGGCTGCATTTATTAGTGGATCAACAGCTACATCAAACACGACTACACTCAATCGAAAAGGATAATTATTTAACAGAGGTCGAACTGAAGCCAATTATTTATAAGGAAATTCGAGCGATGCAAGCTTGGTGTATCGAAAAAGGTATTGGCTTTGATGTTGATAACCTTACAGAAACCGTTCTAACAGACAGCAAGTGGCTAGCATTTATTGTTCGACAAATTCTTTCAAATGCCATTAAGTATAGTCCAGCAGATTCTGAAATAATCATATGGACAGAAGCTGATGCTACAGAAGCAATATTATTACATATCAAAGATACAGGTATTGGTATTGCTTCAGAAGATTTACCTCGTATTTTTCAAAAATCATATACTGGTATAATTGGAAGAGAATCTACACAATCTACGGGTATGGGTCTTTATTTAGCTTATAATGTAGCACAAAAATTAGGTATTCGTATTCATGTACAATCAAAGATTGGTGAAGGCTCATTATTTACATTACGCTTTCCACTACAAAACGAATATGCCAAACTAACAGGTAGATGACAAAATTGTCACCTACCTTTTTATATTGTCATGTAAAACGCACGAATTACCAGTGACAACAGGGTACACTTGAAATAGAGAAAGGGGCGTTTCCAAATTGACAGTTTTAATTGGTCGTAAAATAAAAAAGGTTTATGGAAAGAAATCAACAGCTCAAGAAGTGTTAAAGGGCATTGATGTAGAAGTAAATAAAGGTGAATTTGTAGGGATTATGGGACCATCTGGCTCAGGAAAAACAACGCTTTTAAACGTTTTATGCTCCATTGATTTTGCAACAGAAGGTGTTATTGAAATAAACGGGCAAAACTTACGTGGCATGAAGGAAAAGGCTTTAGCAAATTTCCGTCGAGAGCAACTCGGCTTTATATTTCAAGATTATAATTTATTGGATACTTTAACAGTAAAGGAAAATATTCTTTTACCATTAGCTATTAGTAAACTACCTAAAGCTGTCGCAGAAAGTCGTGTGAAAGAACTAACACATTTACTCGGCATTACAGAAATTTTAAATAAATATCCAAATGAAATATCAGGTGGACAAAAGCAGCGTACATCAGCAGCTCGTGCATTGATTACAAACCCATCCCTTGTTTTTGCAGATGAGCCTACAGGTGCGCTTGATTCTAAATCAGCTACAGCACTATTAAAAAATTTACAAAGCATCAACGAAACAAAAGAAGCTACAATTATGATGGTTACACATGATGCTGTAGCAGCCAGCTTCTGTACACGTGTACTATTTTTGAAAGATGGCTTGATTTATAGTGAGCTTTATAAGGGGGATAAAACAAGGCAAGTATTCTTCCAGGAAATTATGCATACGCAAAGTGTGCTAGGTGGTGATGGCTATGAGTCTTAGCAAGCTTGTGCTGCGTAGTATGAAGAAAAATATGAAGCATTACTATCTTTACTTCTTTGCACTTATTTTTAGTGTCACATTGTATTTTTCCTTTGTCACATTGCAATATAATGCTGAAGTATGGGAGGCTGTTCAAATAAGTGGAACAGCTACAGCAGGCTTTAAAGCAGCAACATATATTTTATACTTTATTGTGCTATTCTTTGTGCTCTATGCCAACCATCTATTTATGAAGCGTCGCAGTAAAGAGGTCGGCTTATATCAATTAATTGGCATGACAAAGGGCTTGATTGTCCGCTTATTAGCGATTGAAAATATATTATTATTCGTTGGGGCTGTTATAGTAGGAATGCTAGCAGGCTTCTTTAGCTCACGTGTATTTGCTATGATTTTATTACGTGTACTTGAAAAAGAGGCTCTTGTCACAATGGCATTTAGTACACAGGCATTACAGCAGTCCATCATTATATTTGCCGTTCTTTTAATCATTGTGCTTATACAAATGGCTTGGATGATTCATCGTGTTTCACTGTTATCATTATTTAGCGCTGCCAAGCAAGCAGATGAACGTGTAAGACGCTTTAGCCCTTTACAAATGGTGATTGGGTTTTTAGGACTTATTTTAATTGGCTACGGCTATTATGCCTCAACTAAACTATTTGACATTGAAGCAACTAGTAATTTATTGGTCAGCATGCTTATTATTTTAGCAACGACCATTGGTGGAACCTTCCTTGTTTTCCGTTTCTCTATAGCATTTATTATGAACATAATTCGCTTAAAGAAAAAAGGTCATTTATCAGTTCAGGATGTTTTAGCATTAACACCGATTATGCATCGCATGAAAAGCAATGCAAAGTCATTAACACTTATTACTGTATTAACAGGTGTATCTCTAGGTATTACAACTTTGTCCTATATTGCTTACTATTCATCAGAGGCATCTGCTTATAGTCAAGTACCGGGTGATTTTGTATTGCTAGAGAATAACAGTCAGGCATTTGTAGAGGCGTTAGAGCAACATAATATTGCATATGGTGCAGTGGATTACCGTTTACAAGGTGTGTCAGCTACTGTAGGTCAATTAATGTCTGAAGAGCAAAAAGACAATCCTTTATATACAATGGAAGGTGTTATTTATACGATTCCACTCTCTGATTACCAGCAAAAGGTTCCTACAGCTTCATTATCAGGTAATGATGCTATTTTAACAAACTATGGTGGCTATATGGCAGAGATGTTTCCGCTAGAGAAAGATCGAGATATCGATGTATCAGCAGGGGAGTTTAAGGAAACTCTTCATATTGTTGATATTCAGGAGCATAGTCTTATTAGCGGTATTATAACAGCTGGGGGTGGTGGTCCAATCTTCGTTGTGACAGACAAAATGTTTGAGCATCTTGCAACACAATCAGAGCTATATCCTTGGCATCAGCAAACAACAATTACGTTACAAGCAGAAAGCGATAGAGCAGCAGCAGAGCAATTATACCAGCAAACAGGTGCAGATATTTTAACAATTGTAGATAATGAAGGGGATACGCATGAATATAAACAATCCTCCTATGAGATGCAACGTAAGGGTAATATTGAATCTTTAGGACTTACAATTTTTATCACAGCATTTTTAGGCTTAGCTTTCTTAATGACGACAGGCAGTATTCTATATTTTAAACAAATGTCTGAGGCAGAAGAAGAACGTGATTCCTATACAATTCTAAGAAAGATTGGCTTTGCAGAAAAGGATATTATGAAAGGTATTTATATGAAGCAAGCCTTTAATTTCGGTGTTCCATTAGTGATTGGCTTATTGCACAGCTATTTTGCTGTAAAATCAGGGTGGTTTTTATTCGGTACAGAGTTAACGACACCACTTTGGATAGCAATGTGCTGCTATATTGCACTCTATGCAATCTTTGCTATTTTGTCAGTAGGCTATTATAAAAGGGTAGTTCGAGAATCATTATAACTATTTAATAAGAAGAAATTCAAAGGAGCTATCAAAAAAGTCCGATGTTATGTGACTTTCTTGATAGCTTTACTTTAGCTGAAATTATTTGAAAGTTTGAAAATATTAATAAGATAACCTTAAGTATTGCAATATCTCTTGAAATTTTATATACTAATAAACGGCTTAAATAAGCGAAGAATTTAGTAGTAGTAAGAATATCAGCAACATTTAAAAGAATTTAGCGAAAAGACTTGCTTATTCTTTTTTTATTGTATATAATGTTGAATGTTGGTCTTTGACTGCGATGAAGCGAGAGGTTGCCGACACACCCGGCCGCTTTGCCATGGCGGTGTGTGGGAGAATTTTCGTGGAGAATGTCTAGAAAATAGGCGAGAAGGAGGGAAAATAATGGCAAAACAAAAGATTCGTATTCGTTTAAAAGCGTATGATCACCGTATTTTAGATCAATCTGCTGAGAAAATTGTGGAAACTGCAAAACGTTCAGGTGCAAGTGTATCAGGTCCGATTCCACTTCCAACTGAGAAGTCTGTGTACACAATTCTTCGTGCTGTTCACAAGTACAAAGATTCTCGTGAACAATTCGAAATGCGTACGCATAAACGTCTGATCGATATCGTTAACCCAACACCACAAACTGTTGATGCGTTAATGAAACTTGATTTACCATCTGGCGTTGATATCGAAATCAAACTTTAATGGTAAAAACAATATAACTTTTTTAAAACTTACAGGAGGTGTGACAGATGGCTAAAGGAATCTTAGGTAGAAAAATTGGTATGACACAAGTTTTCGCTGAAAATGGCGATTTAATCCCAGTAACAGTTATTGAAGCTGCTCCAAACGTAGTTCTTCAAAAGAAAACTGTTGAAACAGATGGCTACGAAGCAATCCAAGTTGGTTTCGAAGATAAGCGTGTTAAGCTTTCTAACAAACCAGAACAAGGTCACGTAGCAAAAGCGAATACTGCTCCTAAGCGCTTCATTCGTGAATTCCGCAACGTGAACGTGGAAGAGTACGAAGTTGGTCAAGAAGTCAATGTAGAAATTTTCGCAGAAGGCGATGTAATTGATGTAACAGGTGTTACTAAAGGTAAAGGTTTCCAAGGTGTAATTAAACGCCACGGACAATCTCGTGGTCCAATGGCCCACGGTTCTCGTTACCACCGTCGTCCTGGTTCAATGGGTCCAGTTGCTCCGAACCGCGTATTCAAACAAAAGAAATTACCTGGTCAAATGGGTGGCAATGTAGTTACAATCCAAAACTTAGAGATCGTAAAGGTTGATGCGGAACGTAACTTACTACTTGTTAAAGGTAATGTTCCTGGTTCTAAAAAAGCTCTAGTTACAGTAAAAACTGCAATTAAAGCTAAGTAATTATTGAAAGAAAGGAGGAAACAGGAATGACAAAAGTATCTGTACTTAGTCAAACAGGTGCTTCAGTTGGCGAAATCGAATTAAACGATGCGATTTTCGGAATCGAGCCAAATGAAGCAGTATTATTCGACGCAGTAGTTGCACAACGCGCTTCTCTACGTCAAGGTAATCACAAAGTGAAAAACCGTTCTGAAGTTGCTGGTGGTGGTCGTAAACCATGGCGTCAAAAAGGAACTGGTCGTGCTCGTCAAGGTTCTATCCGTTCTCCACAATGGCGCGGCGGTGGTATCGTATTCGGTCCTACTCCACGTAGCTATTCTTATAAATTACCTAAAAAAGTTCGTCGTTTAGCTCTTAAATCGGCTTTATCAGCTAAAGTAGTAGAACAAAACTTCTTAGTTCTTGATGCTCTAACTTTAGAAGCGCCAAAAACAAAAGAATTCACAAAAATTCTTAAAGATCTTTCTTTAGAGAAAAAATCTTTATTCGTAACTGCTGACCTAGATGAAAACGTAGCATTATCTGCTCGTAACATCCCAGGTGTAACAGTTTTAACTGCAAATGGTATCAACGTTCTTGATCTATTAGGTCATGATAAAGTTGTATTTACTAAATCTGCAGTAGAAAAAGTTGAGGAGGTGCTTGGATAATGGAAGCACGTGATATTTTAAAACGTCCGGTCATTACTGAGCGTTCTTCAGAACTTATGGCAGAGAAAAAGTATACTTTCGAAGTAGACACTCGCGCTAACAAAACTCAAGTAAAAGACGCTGTAGAAGAAATCTTTGGCGTGAAAGTTGAGAAAGTAAACGTTCTTAACTACAAAGGTAAATTCAAGCGCGTTGGCCGTTATGGTGGTTACACTAACAAACGCCGTAAAGCAATTGTTAAATTAACTGCTGATAGCAAAGAAATTGAATTATTCGAAATGTAATCCATAATGGATTTATGATTTGAACACTCAAGAAGGAGGGAAAACACAATGGCGATTAAAAAGTATAAACCTACCTCTAATGGTCGTCGTAACATGACGTCATTAGACTTTGCGGAAATTACAACGAACAAGCCTGAGAAATCATTGCTTGAACCAACTAAACGCAAAGCTGGTCGTAACAACCAAGGTAAAATCACTGTTCGTCATCATGGTGGTGGTCATAAGAAGCAATACCGTGTTATCGATTTCAAACGTGTTAAAGATGGCATTCCGGCAAAAGTTGCTACTATCGAATATGATCCAAACCGTTCTGCGAATATCGCATTAATCAACTACGCTGATGGAGCAAAAGCTTACATCTTAGCACCAAAAGGATTAGAGGTTGGTCAAACAATCATTTCTGGTCCAGATGCTGATATTAAAGTAGGTAACACATTACCATTAGCAAACATTCCAATGGGTACTACAGTCCATAACATCGAATTAAAACCTGGTAAAGGTGGACAATTAGTACGTTCTGCTGGTACTTCTGCGCAAGTACTTGGTCGTGAAGGAAAATACGTAATCGTTCGTCTACAATCTGGTGAAGTACGTTTAGTGTTAGCTACTTGCCGCGCTACAATCGGTCAAGTTGGTAACGAACAACATGAACTTGTACACATCGGTAAAGCAGGTCGTAGCCGTTGGTTAGGTAAACGCCCAGAAGTACGTGGTTCTGTAATGAACCCTAACGATCACCCACACGGTGGTGGTGAAGGACGTTCACCAATCGGACGTAAATCACCAATGACTCCTTGGGGTAAACCAGCACTTGGTTACAAAACTCGCAAGAAGAAAAACAAATCGGATAAATTTATCATCCGTAGTCGTAAAAAATAAAGTGATTAAACTACGGTTCTATGTGAGAGCCGTGGTGGAATCACGGAGGGAGGTTCCTACATGGGTCGCAGCTTGAAAAAAGGACCTTTTGTTGATGACCACTTAATGAAAAAAGTGGAGGCACAAGAGGCTTCTGAGAAAAAACAAGTTATCAAAACTTGGTCACGCCGTTCTACAATCTTCCCGAACTTCATCGGTTTAACGATTGCTGTATATGATGGACGTAAACATGTTCCTGTATACGTAACAGAAGATATGGTAGGCCATAAACTTGGTGAGTTCGCACCGACACGTACTTATAAAGGTCACGGTGCAGACGACAAGAAAACAAGACGCTAATTTTGAGAGGAGGTAAATCCTAATGACACAAGCTAAAGCTATCGCTCGTACAGTACGCATTGCTCCTCGTAAAGTACGTCTAGTTGTAGACTTAATCCGAGGTAAGCAAGTTGGTGAAGCAGTTGCAATTTTACGTCATACTCCAAAAGCGGCGTCTCCAGTCGTTGAGAAAGTATTAAAATCTGCAGTTGCTAACGCTGAGCACAACTACGATCTTGACATCAACTCTTTAGTAGTTTCTGAAGTATTTGTTGACGAAGGTCCAACATTAAAACGTTTCCGTCCACGTGCACAAGGACGTGCAAGCGCAATTAACAAACGCACAAGCCACATTACACTAGTGGTATCTGAGAAGAAGGAGGGTTAATCCGTGGGTCAAAAAGTACATCCAATAGGACTACGCGTTGGTATTATTCGTGACTGGGAGTCAAAATGGTACGCTGAAAAAGACTATGCAACTCTACTTCACGAAGACATCAAAGTGCGTAAATATATTGAAACGGCTCTTAAAGACGCTTCTGTTTCTAAAGTAGAAATCGAGCGTGCTGCAAACCGTGTAAACATTACAATTCACACTGCGAAACCAGGTATGGTAATCGGTAAAGGTGGTACTGAAGTTGAAAACCTTCGTAAATACCTTAGCGATTTAACTGGTAAACGTGTACACATCAACATTATCGAAATCAAACGTGCTGATCTTGATGCTCGTCTAGTAGCTGAAAACATCGCTCGTCAATTAGAAAATCGTGTATCATTCCGTCGTGCGCAAAAGCAAGCGATCCAACGCACAATCCGTGCTGGTGCAAAAGGAATTAAAACACAAGTATCTGGTCGTTTAGGTGGCGCTGATATCGCGCGTGCTGAACACTATAGTGAAGGAACTGTTCCACTTCATACTCTACGTGCTGACATCGACTATGCACACGCAGAAGCTGATACTACTTACGGTAAATTAGGCGTTAAAGTATGGATCTACCGTGGTGAAGTTCTTCCTACGAAGAAATCTGTGGAAGGAGGCAAATAATATGTTATTGCCTAAACGCGTTAAATACCGTCGTGAACACCGCGGCAAAATGCGTGGCGAAGCGAAAGGCGGTAAAGAAGTAATGTTCGGCGAATGGGGCTTACAAGCTCAAACTGCTAGCTGGATTACAAACCGTCAAATCGAATCTGCTCGTATCGCGATGACTCGTTACATGAAACGTGGCGGTAAAGTTTGGATTAAAATCTTCCCACATAAACCTTACACGAAAAAACCTCTAGAAGTCCGCATGGGTTCTGGTAAAGGTTCTCCAGAAGGTTGGGTAGCAGTAGTTAAACCAGGAAAAGTAATGTTCGAAATTGCTGGCGTATCTGAAGAAGTTGCACGTGAAGCACTTCGTTTAGCATCACACAAACTTCCTGTTAAATGTAAGATCGTAAAACGTCAAGAAACTGGTGGTGAATCTAATGAAAGCTAATGAAATCCGTGACCTTGCTACTTCTGAAATAGAATTAAAAGTGAAATCACTGAAAGAAGAGCTTTTCAACCTTCGCTTCCAATTGGCGACTGGTCAATTAGAAAACACAGCTCGTATTCGTGAAGTGCGTAAAGCAATCGCGCGTATGAAAACTGTTATTCGTGAAAGAGAAATCAGTGCAAATAACTGATAAAGGAGGTTTTCAAGTATGACTGAGCGCAATCAACGTAAAGTTTACACAGGCCGCGTTGTTTCAGACAAAATGGACAAAACTGTTACTGTTTTAGTTGAAACATACAAAAAGCACAAACTTTATGGCAAGCGTGTAAAATATTCTAAAAAGTTTAAAGCTCATGATGAGTTAAACACAGCGAAAATCGGTGATATCGTACGTATCATGGAAACTCGCCCGCTATCAGCTACAAAACGTTTCCGTCTAGTAGAAGTTGTAGAAAAAGCGGTTATTATTTAATAACTATTTCGGAACAACCAATTTCCGAAGGGAGGTAACCTAAGTGATCCAACAAGAAAGTCGTATGAAAGTTGCTGACAACTCAGGTGCACGTGAAGTTCTTACAATTAAAGTACTTGGTGGTTCTGGCCGTAAAACTGCTAACATCGGTGATATCGTTGTTTGTACAGTTAAGAAAGCAACACCAGGTGGCGTTGTCAAGAAGGGTGACGTTGTTAAGGCTGTTATCGTTCGTACTAAATCAGGCGTTCGTCGTAAAGATGGTACGTACATTAAATTTGATGAAAATGCTTGTGTAATTATTCGTGATGATAAATCACCACGCGGAACTCGTATTTTCGGACCTGTTGCACGTGAATTACGTGACAGCAACTTCATGAAAATCGTTTCTCTAGCTCCAGAAGTTCTTTAATTTCATGATAGTGCCAATCAAGGAGGTGCGACAGCATGCATGTAAAAAAAGGTGACAAGGTTAAGGTGATCACTGGTAAGGATAAAGGCAAAGAAGGCGTTATTCTTGCAGCTTACCCAAAACAAGATCGCGTTCTTGTTGAAGGTGTGAACATCGTGAAAAAACACGTAAAACCTAACCAATTGAATCCACAAGGTGGTATTGTAAGCCAAGAGGCTGCAATTCACGTTTCGAACGTAATGCTAATCGATCCTAAATCTGGCGAGCCGACTCGTGTAGGTTATAAAATCGAAAACGGTAAAAAAGTTCGTGTAGCAAAAAAATCAGGTGCAGTAATCGACTAATTAGTATAAAAGAAGGGAGGTACACACATGAGCCGCCTAAAAGAAAAATATTTAAATGAAGTTTCACCTGCTCTTATGAGCAAATTTGGATATAAATCAGTTATGCAACTACCAAAAGTTGAGAAAATCGTTATCAACATGGGTGTTGGTGATGCAGTTCAAAACTCTAAAGCGTTAGATGCAGCTGTTGAAGAATTAACAACTATCACTGGTCAAAAACCAGTTGTAACTAAAGCGAAAAAATCGATCGCAGGTTTCCGTCTTCGTGAAGGTATGCCTATCGGTGCTAAAGTTACATTACGCGGTGAGCGTATGTATGAATTCTTGGATAAATTAATTTCTATCGCACTACCTCGTGTACGTGACTTCCGTGGTGTTTCTAAAAAAGCATTCGATGGTCGCGGTAACTATACACTAGGTGTTAAAGAACAATTAATTTTCCCAGAAATCGATTACGATAAAGTTTCAAAAGTACGCGGTATGGACATCGTGATCGTAACGACAGCGAACTCTGACGAAGAAGCTCGCGAGTTATTGACACAATTCGGTATGCCGTTCCAAAAGTAATCAAACAAGGAGGGCGAAAACGTGGCTAAAAAATCTATGATCGTTAAACAACAACGTAAGCAAAAGTTTAAAGTGCAAGAATATACACGTTGTGAACGCTGTGGTCGTCCACATTCAGTATATCGCAAATTCAAACTTTGCCGTATTTGTTTCCGAGAACTTGCATATAAGGGACAAATTCCTGGCGTGAAAAAAGCCAGCTGGTAATCCCCTAATTTGGGAAGGAGGTAAATGTAATGACAATGACTGATCCGATTGCAGATATGCTTACTCGCATTCGTAATGCGAACATGGTTCGTCACGAGAAGTTAGAAGTACCAGCTTCCAACGTGAAAAAAGAAATCGCTGAAATTTTAAAGCGTGAAGGTTTCGTACGTGACGTAGAATACGTGGAAGACAACAAACAAGGTATTATCCGTATCTTCTTAAAATATGGAAAAGATAACGAGCGTGTTATCACTGGCTTAAAACGTATTTCTAAACCAGGATTACGTGTATATGCTAAAACAAATGAAGTGCCTAAAGTATTGAACGGTCTTGGTATCGCTTTAGTATCAACTTCACAAGGTTTATTAACAGATAAAGAAGCTCGCGCTAAACAAGTTGGCGGAGAAATTCTAGCATACGTTTGGTAATTAGCAATAAATGAATGGAGGTGCAGCTAAATGTCTCGTGTAGGTAAAAAAATTATCGAGGTACCTGCTAACGTAACAGTTACTGTTGATACAAACAACACTGTTACTGTTAAAGGTCCTAAAGGCGAACTTGTTCGTTCTTTCCACCAAGATATGAAAATTGAGCAAGAAGGTAACGTAATCACTGTATCACGTCCTTCTGAATCAAAAGAACACCGCACAAACCACGGTACTACTCGTGCGCTTCTAGCGAACATGGTTACTGGTGTTTCTGCAGGTTTCGAAAAAGCTTTAGAACTTATCGGTGTTGGTTACCGTGCGCAACTACAAGGTAAAAAACTTGTACTTAACGTAGGTTACTCTCATCCAGTAGAGTTCACACCTGAAGATGGTCTAGAAATTGAAGTTCCTTCTAACACTAAAATCATCGTTAAAGGTATCAGCAAAGAACGCGTTGGTGCTCTAGCATCTAACATCCGTGACGTTCGTCCACCAGAGCCTTATAAAGGTAAAGGTATTCGTTATGAAGGCGAATATGTACGTCGTAAAGAAGGTAAAACAGGTAAATAATGCGGCCTAAGCATTAGAAAGGAGTGACCCTTGTGATTACGAAACAAGATAAAAATCAAGTTCGTAAAAAACGTCATGCACGCGTACGTTCTAAAATTTCGGGTACTGCTGAGCGTCCACGCTTAAACGTATTCCGTTCTAACAAGAACATTTACGCGCAACTTATCGATGACGTAGCAGGCGTAACAATTGTTAGCGCATCTTCTCAAGAAAAAGGTTTTGAAGGTGCTGGCAACAATGTTGACGCTGCAACTAAAGTCGGTGAAACAATCGCAAAACGCGCTGCGGAAAAAAATATTACTGCTGTAGTATTTGACCGTGGTGGTTACTTATATCATGGACGCGTTAAAGCTTTAGCTGAAGCTGCACGTGAGAACGGTTTAGAATTTTAATAAGAAGGAGGGACACATTTCATGAGTCGTATTGACGCAAACAAACTTGGAGAACTTGAAGAACGCGTAGTTACTATTAACCGTGTTGCTAAAGTTGTTAAAGGTGGACGTCGCTTCCGCTTCACAGCATTAGTTGTAGTTGGAGATAGAAACGGACATGTAGGTTTCGGTACTGGTAAAGCTCAAGAGGTGCCAGATGCTATCCGCAAAGCTGTTGAAGATGCGAAGAAAAACTTAATCGAAGTGCCACGCGTAGGTGGAACAACTCCACACTTAGTGCAAGGTCGCTTTGGTGCAGGAGAAATCCTAATCAAACCTGCTGCTCCTGGTACAGGGGTTATCGCTGGTGGTCCAGTACGTGCCGTACTAGAACTTGCTGGTATTACTGATATTCTTTCAAAATCACTTGGATCTAACACACCAATCAATATGGTGCGTGCTACAATTCAAGGTTTAACTGAATTAAAACGCGTAGAGGACGTAGCTAAATTACGTGGTAAATCAGTGGAAGAACTATTAGGATAAGGGGGGAAAGATAATGGCTAACAAATTAGAAATCACCCTTACTAAATCTGTGATTGGTACTAAACCTGCGCAACGCAAAACAATCGAAGCTCTAGGTTTACGTAAATTACACCAAACTGTAGAGAAAGCTGATAACGCAGCTACTCGCGGTATGCTTGATAAAGTAGCTCACTTAGTTACTGTAAAAGAAATTTAATTTTCAATTATTGAACAAGGAGGTGCCACCCACTATGAAACTGCATGAGTTAAAACCAGCAGAAGGTTCTCGTAAACAACGCAACCGCGTTGGTCGTGGTATCGGTTCTGGTAACGGTAAAACAGCAGGTAAAGGTCATAAAGGTCAAAACGCTCGTTCTGGTGGCGGAGTACGCCCAGGCTTTGAGGGCGGTCAAAACCCACTATTCCGTCGTTTACCAAAACGTGGCTTTACGAACATTAACCGTAAAGAATACGCTATCGTTAACCTTGAAGCTTTAAACCGTTTCGAAGACGGTGCAGAGGTAACTGCTGCATTATTACTTGAAACTGGTCTAGTGAGCAATGAAAAAGCTGGAATTAAGATTCTTGGCAATGGAACGCTTAACAAAAAGCTTACTGTCAAAGCTCATAAATTCTCAGCTTCAGCGAAAGAAGCAATCGAGAATGCCGGCGGAACTACTGAGGTGATTTAATGTTTCAAACAATCTCTAACTTTATGCGTGTTCGAGATATACGAAATAAAATCATTTTCACCCTTTTAATGTTAATCGTTTTTCGTATTGGAACATTTATTCCAGTACCAAACGTTGACGCTGATGTATTAAAGGCAACTGATGAGTTCAACCTCGTTGGTTTCCTCAATACTTTTGGCGGTGGTGCTTTAATGAATTTCTCTATCTTTGCGATGGGGATCATGCCTTACATCACAGCCTCAATTATTGTTCAGCTATTGCAAATGGATGTAGTACCGAAATTTGCTGAGTGGGCAAAGCAAGGTGAAGTCGGAAGACGTAAACTTGCACAATTTACTCGCTACTTTACAATTATTCTTGCTTTTATCCAATCATTCGCAATGTCATTTGGTTTTAATAGAATGTATGGCGGATCATTGATTAAAGACGAGGGGATTCTAACATATGTTGTAATCGCAATTGTATTGACAGCGGGAACAGCATTCCTAGTATGGCTTGCAGAGCAGATTACTGCGCATGGTGTTGGTAATGGTATTTCCATTGTTATCTTTGCGGGTATCGTTGCAGCATTGCCTACAGGAGTTAACCAAATTTATGCACAACAAATCGAGGGTGCTGGCGATAAATTATTTATCAATATTATCATCCTTGCTCTACTTGTGTTAGTATTACTTGCTGTTGTAGTTGGCGTTATCTATGTGCAACAAGCACTACGTAAAATTCCAATTCAATATGCAAAACGAGTTACTGGACGTAATCAGCAAACTGGTGGTCAACAAACACATTTACCGTTAAAAGTAAATGCTGCAGGGGTTATTCCGGTAATCTTTGCGGTAGCGTTTCTTGTAACACCTCAAACACTTGCTGTATTCTTTGGTGAGAATAACGTCACAACTTGGATTTCCAATAATCTGCAGTATACGCAGCCTATCGGTATGACAATTTACGTTATTTTAATCATTGCGTTCACATATTTCTATGCATTCGTACAAGTGAATCCAGAAAATGTGGCAGATAACTTGAAGAAACAAGGTGCCTATATTCCAGGTATTCGACCTGGTGAAAACACTCAAACGTATTTAACAAGCGTGTTATATCGACTAACATTTGTTGGTGCGATATTCTTAACTGTGATTGCAGTAATGCCGATTATTTTCATGAACTTCATGAATTTGCCTGCTTCAGTGCAAATCGGTGGTACTAGTATTATTATCGTAGTCGGCGTAGCGCTCGAAACGATGAAACAGCTAGAATCTCAACTTGTTAAACGTCACTACAAAGGCTTCATGAAATAATGTTGGTTTTTAGGGAACGTTGTATCGTTTCCTTAAATCAGCAAACCTTTTGTGGGAGGAATATTTCCTAATGAATATCGTTTTAATGGGTCTGCCAGGTGCTGGTAAAGGCACTCAAGCAGATAAAATTGTTGAGAAGTACGCGATTCCTCATATTTCTACAGGCGATATGTTCCGTGCAGCTATTAAAGAAGGCACTGAACTAGGCTTACAGGCTAAATCATTTATGGATCAAGGTGCGCTTGTACCTGATGAAGTAACGATTGGCATTGTTCGTGAACGACTGGCTAAACCTGATTGTGAAAAGGGCTTCTTATTAGATGGTTTCCCACGTACTGTTCCTCAAGCTGAAGCATTAGACAGCATTCTTGCTGATCTTGGTAAAGCAATTGAACATACATTAAACATTCAAGTTGCAAAGGATGAGTTAATTGCTCGTCTTTCAGGTCGACGTATTTGTAAAGTTTGTGGTACATCTTATCATTTAATTTTTAATCCACCAGCTGTGGAAGGAAAATGTGATAAAGATGGTGGCGAGCTTTATACACGTGCAGATGATAATCCTGAAACGGTTGCGAACCGTCTGGAAGTAAATATGAAACAAGCACAACCTTTACTTGATTTCTATGAAGCTAAAGGTGTGTTAACTAATATAGATGGACAGCAAGATATTAACAAAGTGTTTGCTGATCTTGATGCTCTATTACAGGGCAGCCGCAGCTGATACCCGGCTCCGGGCGCAGAATACTGCTTCCGCGGGAGGCATGCGGGAGCAACAACGAAACATAATTTTTTTGAGAGTTGCAAAAGCATATTGTGCCCGGTATATATTTCTTTTAAAAAGTGCAACATTACTTTTAGAAGAGTATAATGGGTTTCGTGGAAGCATCTGTGTAACGGGTATGAATATCTCATCCAAGACATTCCGGTATTCGTGTAAACATGGGGGATTCAGTGCCCTTACTGGTTCTGTATTTTCCGTGGATTGTGTGAAGCGAAACCAGACGAGCGTCTTTCAAACATCTCTCATACAATCCAAACATATGTTGAAACGAGGTTGCTTCTATAGTTGCAGCAGATATCCGTTTGATGTAACGATGAGAACTTTAATTTGCATATAGAGAGGAGACAGAGTAGATGGCGAAAGATGATGTAATTGAAGTCGAAGGGACAGTTGTTGAGACTTTGCCAAACGCGATGTTTAAGGTAGAATTAGAAAATGGACATGTGATTCTAGCACACGTATCTGGTAAGATTCGTATGCATTTTATCCGTATTCTACCTGGAGATAAGGTTACTATCGAGTTATCTCCTTATGATTTAACTCGCGGTCGTATCACATACCGTTTTAAATAATCTTTTGCGCTCCGGACTACTAAGGAGGTTAGGTTAGATGAAAGTGAGACCATCTGTGAAACCGATCTGCGAAAAATGTAAAGTAATTCGCCGACGCGGTAAAGTAATGGTAATCTGTGAAAATCCTAAACATAAACAAAAACAAGGTTAATTCTAAAGGAGGTGCTCTAGCGAATGGCACGTATTGCTGGTGTTGATATTCCTCGCGAAAAACGCGTGGTAATTTCATTAACGTACATTTACGGTATTGGTAAAACTACAGCTCAAAAAGTACTAGCTGACGCAGGTGTTTCAGAAGATACACGCGTACGCGACTTAACTGAAGATGAGTTAAACAAAATCCGTGAACAATTAGATTCTTACAAACTTGAAGGTGACTTACGTCGCGAAACTTCATTAAACATTAAACGTCTGATGGAAATCGGTTCATTCCGCGGTATCCGTCACCGTCGTGGCTTACCTGTTCGTGGTCAAAATACGAAGAACAATGCGCGTACGCGTAAAGGTCCTCGTAAAACAGTTGCGAACAAGAAAAAATAATTAGTAAAGGAGGTTCCTTCTTAACATGGCTCGTAAACAACAAACTCGTAAACGTCGTGTGAAAAAGAATATTGAATCTGGTATTGCACACATCCGTTCTACATTTAACAATACAATCGTAACGATTACAGATATGCAAGGTAACGCTGTATCTTGGTCAAGCGCTGGTGCTCTTGGTTTCCGTGGTTCACGTAAATCTACACCATTCGCTGCTCAAATGGCTGCAGAAACTGCTGCTAAAGCATCCCTTGAACATGGTCTGAAAACGTTGGAAGTAACTGTTAAAGGTCCTGGTGCTGGTCGTGAAGCTGCTATTCGTGCACTTCAAGCTGCTGGTTTAGAAGTAACTGCTATTAAAGACGTTACGCCAGTTCCTCATAATGGTTGCCGTCCGCCAAAACGTCGTCGCGTGTAATGGGTGCCTCATATTGTATGAGAACATCATTTTTTGTACAGACTGTCTTGTGCAGATAATAAACGATACGTCATTGACGATCGCATCTATGATGGAAAGAACCTATACATTCGATGTTTTGAAGGAGGGTAAATTGAAATGATCGAAATTGAAAAACCAAAGATTGAAACGGTGGAGATCAGCGAAGATTCCAAATATGGAAAGTTTGTTGTAGAACCGCTTGAGCGCGGATATGGAAACACTTTGGGTAATTCTTTACGTCGTATCCTTCTGTCTTCATTACCAGGAGCTGCTGTCACTTCAATTCAAATTGATGGTGTTCTTCACGAATTCTCAACTGTAGAAGGCGTAGTAGAAGATGTAGCTTCAATCATTTTGAACGTGAAAAAACTAGCTCTTAAAATCTACTCTGACGAAGAAAAAGTTATTGAGATTGATGTAAAAGGCGATGGTACAGTTACGGCTGCTGACATTACACATGACAGTGATGTAGAAATATTAAACCCTGATCTATATATTGCAACAATCGCTAAAAACGGTCATTTACGTATGCGTATGTATGCACAACGTGGTCGTGGTTACACTCCTGCTGATCAAAACAAACGTGAGGATCTTCCTATCGGCGTGATCCCGATCGACTCTATTTACACTCCAGTATCACGCGTCAATTTCCAAGTGGAAAATACTCGTGTAGGTCAGTCTTCTGACTACGATAAACTTTCTCTTGATGTGTGGACAGATGGTAGCATCGGTCCAAAAGAGGCGATTTCGCTCGGAGCAAAAATTTTAACCGAACATCTTAACATCTTCGTTGGCATGACAGATGAGGCACAAACTGCTGAAATTATGGTCGAAAAAGAAGAGGATCAAAAAGAAAAAGTTTTAGAGATGACTATCGAAGAACTTGATCTTTCTGTTCGTTCTTATAACTGTTTAAAACGCGCTGGTATCAATACAGTACTAGAACTTGCGAATAAATCAGAAGACGATATGATGAAGGTTCGTAACCTTGGACGTAAGTCATTAGAAGAAGTAAAAGCGAAGTTAGAAGAGCTTGGTTTAGGATTACGCAAAGAAGACTAAGCGATTTATACAACACTGATAAGATCAGATATTTTTTATAAAGGAGGGAAACATCCATGGGTTACAGAAAACTTGGTCGTACAAGTTCTCAACGTAAAGCGATGTTACGTGACTTAGCTACTGATTTAATCATCAACGAGCGTATCGAAACTACTGAGGCTCGCGCTAAAGAAGTACGTAAAGCTGTTGAAAAAATGATTACTTTAGGTAAACGCGGAGATTTACATGCACGCCGTCAAGCTGCTGCATTTATCCGTCGTGAACTAGTAACGACGACTGATGCAGAAGGTAACGAAACAACATCATTTGCACTTCAAAAGTTATTTGATGATGTTGCACCACGTTATGCAGAGCGTCAAGGTGGTTACACTCGTATTCTTAAAGTAGGTCCTCGTCGTGGTGACGGTGCACCTGTTGTTGTGATTGAACTAGTTTAATCATAAGAGAAAACTTGTGGTGAAGAGGGTGGGAATCACCACCCTCTTTCTTTATAAATGATTTATACGACAAATAATTAAGCTGAGCGTTATGATGAGCGGACACTTAAATCGTGTGGCGTCTCGTTTAGCTCTCCGCACCTCATTCAGAGAGATAAGGGCTTGAGCACCCATATTTCTTGCAAATGTAACGACTAGCGCATTTCTATCGAATGAGGTGCGCGCTTTTTTATTATTGAAAGATAGCGCCAATTTGTGGTGCTTTTTTTAATATATGGCTGTCCATACAAGTTTTAAAGCCTATTAACAGGTGGTAAGACCCCACTGCTTGGAAGAGTATTTCCTTGTTAAAGTAATGCTTTTGTTATTTTAACCTTTTTCTTTATCGACATACGGATTGTAGTAGAATTCATACATAAAAAAGTGTAAGTTAGTTAGTAGAGCGGAGCATGGAGAGAGGAGTTCTAGTTATGTCTGAAATTTTATCTTTAAATAATGTTACTTTTTCATATACACCAGAAGAGCCAAACAATCGTAATGCTGTTGAAAATGTCAGCTTTGCAGTTGAAGAAGGCGAATGGATTGCGATAGTCGGTCATAATGGCTCTGGTAAATCGACCATTGCCAAGCTAATGAATGGCTTGTTATTTCCTCAGCAGGGAGATGTGCGTATTTTACGTGAGCCGTTAAGTGAGGAAAACCTTTGGCAATCTCGCTCTTTAATGGGGATGGTTTTTCAAAATCCAGACAATCAATTTGTAGGGGCTACAGTACAGGATGATGTTGCCTTTGCATTAGAAAATAATGCTGTACCATTTGAAGAGATGGTGAAGCGTGTACATGCAGCGCTGGAGCAGGTAAAAATGAGTCAGTTTTTAGACCATGAGCCACATCATTTATCAGGAGGGCAAAAACAGCGTGTTGCTATTGCTGGTGCACTTGCGCTAAAGCCAAAGCTTCTTATTTTAGATGAGGCTACATCTATGTTAGACCCTCAAGGACGTGGAGAAGTGCTACAAACTGTTCAAACATTACGCACTGAAACAGGGCTAACGGTATTATCTATTACACATGACTTAGAAGAGGCGATGCTAGCAGATCGTATTCTATTTATGAACGATGGTAAAAAGTTTGCAGAAGGGCCACCTGCTGAAATTTTTGCCCTTGGTGATAAACTCGTTGAATTTGGACTGGATTTACCATTTGCCTTAAAGTTATCAAAGCTATTGCAAAAGGAAGGTGTTCCGTTAATGGGGCAACATATGACAGAAGAAGAGTTGGTGAATGATTTATGGACATCAAACTTCAACAAGTAAGCTATGCTTATGCACAAGGAACGCCCTTTGAAAAATGGGCATTATTCGATGTGAATTTTGATATTCCATCACATACGTACCAAGCGATTATTGGGCATACTGGGTCTGGTAAATCGACTATTCTTCAGCATTTTAATGCACTTCTAAGACCTACTTCAGGACAAGTACATATTGGAGATCGTCTAGTAGTAGCTGGTAAAAAGGCAAAGGACTTAAAGGCAGTACGACAAAAGGTTGGGATTGTCTTTCAGTTCCCTGAGCATCAACTATTTGAAGAAACGGTACTAAAGGATATTATGTTTGGACCAATGAACTTTGGTGTACCAGAGAAGGAAGCGGAAGCACGAGCAAAGGAGCTTGTTCGCTTAGTGGGCTTACCAGAAGCAGTGCTTGAAAAATCGCCATTTGATTTATCAGGCGGTCAAATGCGCCGTGTTGCGATTGCAGGCGTTTTAGCGATGGACCCTGAGGTTATCGTATTAGATGAACCAACAGCTGGTCTTGATCCACGAGGGCAAAAGGAAATTATGGATTTGTTTTACCAGCTTCATAAGGAACGTCAGCTGACAACAATTTTAGTTACACACAGCATGGAGGATGCAGCTCGGTATGCCGATAATATCGTAATTATGCATGAGGGGAAAAATGTGTTAAGTGGAACACCACGAGATATTTTTAAAGATGTTGATACATTGAAAAGCTTCCGCTTAGAGCCACCACGTATTGTTCGCTTTCAGCACAAGGTTGAGCAAATGATTGGGCAATCCTTTTCTAAAGTTTGTTTGACGGAGGAGGAGCTTGTAGCTGAAATAGCACAAGCATTAAGAGAGGAGCGTACAAAACCATGATGGAAAAAATGATTTTTGGACGTTTCTTACCAGGCGATTCCCCCGTTCATAAGCTTGACCCACGATCAAAGCTAATTTTTGTATTTGCCTTTATTGTTATTGTATTTTTGGCTAATAATACAGTAACATATGCTATCTTATTGGCATTCACGTTGCTAATTATTTTTATATCACGTATTCGCCTATATTTCTTAATTAATGGATTAAAGCCTGTGCTCTTTTTAATGGCATTTACATTCCTTCTTCATATTTTTATGACGAAGGAGGGCGTACCTGTTTTTGAGTCGAAGTTTATAACTATTTATGATGAGGGAATTAGACGAGGAATCTATATTTCAATACGTTTTTTAGTATTAGTATTTATGACATCGATCTTAACGTTAACAACATCACCGATTTCAATTACAGATGGTATTGAAGTGCTATTAAATCCATTAAAGGCATTGAAAGTACCTGTTCATGAATTAGCTTTAATGATGTCGATTTCATTGCGCTTTATCCCAACGTTAATGGATGAAACAGATAAAATTATGAAGGCACAAATGGCGCGAGGCTCAGATTTATCGTCAGGGCCTATTAAAGACCGTATCAAGGCTGTTGTACCATTATTAGTACCTCTCTTTGTCAGTGCCTTTAAACGAGCTGAGGATTTAGCAACAGCCATGGAAGTAAGAGGCTACCGTGGTGGTGAAGGGCGAACGAGATATCGCAAGCTAAAATGGGATATGGGTGATACATTTGCACTTGTATTATTAGTGGCAGTAGGTGTATTGCTATTCTTCTATAGAAGCTAAAGGAGTATGCTAGATGCGACGATTAAAAGGTATCATTAGCTATGATGGGACACATTTCTCAGGCTATCAAGTACAGCCTGGGGAGCGTACAGTTCAAGCTGAGCTTGAGCGTGTGTTAACCATTATGCATAAAGGAGAAAAGGTTAAGGTAACGGCTAGTGGACGTACAGATGCAAAAGTACATGCAACAGGACAAACAGTACATTTCGATACGTCGCTCGCCATTCCTGTTGAAAAATATAGCAAGGCTTTAAATGTACAGCTTCCTAGAGATATTCGCGTATTGTTGGTAGAAGAAGTGGCACATGATTTTCATGCACGCTATAGTGTCACAGGGAAGCGTTATCGCTATATTTGGTCCTGTGAATCTATTCAAAGCCCATTTAGAAGATATTATACAGTTGAAACAAATGGTGTGAAGCCGAATGTCGAGGTAATGCAGGAAGCGGCAAAGGCGATTATTGGTACGCATGATTTTTCCTGCTTTTGCGCAGCCAATACAAGCGTTAAGGATAAAGTACGTACTGTGACAGCCCTACAGTTTGAATGGCATGGTGAAGAGCTCCATATGGTGATTGAAGGAAATGGCTTCTTATATAATATGGTGCGGATTATTGCAGGTACTCTTTGGGAGGTTGGCATAGGTCGCCGTGCAATTGATAATGTAGCACTTGTAATTGCTTCAAAGGATCGCAATCAAGCAGGAAAAACCGCACCACCACACGGCTTGTACCTAGAAAAAGTGTTCTATTTATAACGTTCTATGATTCTTAACAACATCGCCTGGTGTTTAATGAAATTGCTTGACTTTGAAAGTCATTCATTATATGATAACAGATGGTATTTTCATTACCACCACAAATAAGCCCCGAAACTTATAGTGTAGTCTAATGAAAAATAACGGTAATCGAATCGATTAGGAGGATATATACATGCGTACAACATTCATGGCTAAAGGTCACGAAGTAGACCGTAAATGGTTAGTAGTTGATGCAGAAGGCCAAACTCTTGGACGTTTAGCTTCTGAAGTAGCTGCAATCTTACGTGGTAAACATAAACCAACATTCACACCAAACGTTGACACAGGTGATCACGTAATCATCATCAACGCTGACAAAATCCATTTAACTGGTAACAAATTAGAGGGTAAACTTTACCGTCACCATACTCAATTTGCAGGTGGTTTAAAAACTCGTACTGCTGGTGAAATGTTAGATAAATACCCAACAAGAATGATCGAATTAGCAGTTAAAGGAATGCTTCCTAAAAACTCTTTAGGTCGCAAAATGTTCACTAAACTTAACGTTTACACTGGAACAGAGCATCCGCATGCTGCACAAAAACCGCAAAGCTACGAGCTTCGTGGATAATATAAATTAAGAGGAGGATATTACTTTGGCACAAGTTCAATACATCGGCACTGGTCGCCGTAAAAGCTCTGTAGCTCGCGTACGTCTAGTACCAGGTACAGGTAAAATTGTTATCAACAAACGTGAAATCGAAGAATACGTACCATTCGCTGCATTACGTGAAGTAATTAAACAACCATTAGTAGCTACTGAAACTACAGGAAGCTATGATATCCACGTAAACGTTAACGGTGGTGGATACACTGGTCAAGCTGGTGCAATTCGTCATGGTATCGCTCGTGCTCTACTTCAAGTAGACCCAGATTTCCGTGCTGCATTAAAATCAGCTGGATTACTTACTCGTGATTCACGCATGAAAGAACGTAAAAAACCAGGTCTTCGCGGCGCTCGTCGTGCACCTCAGTTCTCAAAACGTTAATCAAGCGTTATATCAATGTTTTCAACCCTTTCCCATTTATACGGGAGAGGGTTTTTTGTTTTACATTCCATTTCAGTATAGTTTTTGAAGCTAGAGCAAACACTATTGTGAAAGCAAGATCAATAAGTTTTGCATAGCTTGAAAAATATAAAATGGAGGTAAGAGATATGAAGAAGCTATTGATAGTATCTGTTGCAGCAATGGCACTGCTTGTTGCATGTCAAGATAAGAAGCCAGCGCAAGACAGTTCGACAAAGCACGAGGAGGTCAGAACAGAAAATCCAGTGAAGGAACAAGCCGAGAAGCAAGTAACAAAGGGGCAAGAAATGATCGACATTCTTGGTAGCACAAACTGGCAAGCGACAAAAGCCTATGATAAGGATCACAATGACGTAACGGCAGAGAACGCAAACTTTATTGGTTTAGCTAAATACAATGCAGATGCAGGGCATTATGAACTATTTGATGTGACGACTGGCGAAAGCCGTGGCGATCAAGGAACATTCTTTATCACAAATGATGGGAAACATAGGGTCTTCATTTCGGAGTCCAAAGACGCTCAAACCATTGTAGACATTATAGAGCTAAACGATAATATCTTCACGTATAAAAGAATGGGGAAGGATGCGGCTGGTAATGATGTAGAGGTCTTTGTGGAACATATTCCATATAAAGAAAAGGAGCTTACATTTACAGATCAGGATAAGACGCTTGATTCGACGACAGGCGATATTGTGACGGACGTTGATGGGGATGTGATTCTAGCTAAGACACTATGGCAGGGGTCTGCTGTATTAGATGAAGCAGGTAACGATGTCACACAATTGAATACGAATTTTATTAGTATTGCCAAATATGATGCGAATACAAATCAATACGAATTTTTCAACCCTGAAACAGGCAAAAGTCGCGGTGACTATGGTTACTTTAATGTCATTCATAACAATAAAATTAGAGCCCATATGTCAGTTAGTGAGAAGAAGTATGGTATTGCACTTGAGATTACGGAATTAAATGATAAGAAATTTACGTATAAAAGAACAGGCAAAGATAAGGATGGGAATGATATAACTGTATTTGTCGAGCATACACCATATAAGGGTGAATTTAAACCTGAGTTTACACTACAATAATTAAAAAACTTCAAGTGCAATACTTGAGAGTTTTTTTACTTTCTGGCATAGTTCATCCACCAATTTCGTACACTAAATGTAAAAGGGTGGTGGATATGGGTGAAGCGCTGGCTTGCACTAGGAGTAATTATGCTTATGAGTATAGTGGTCGTGGCATATGAAACAAATGCTTCGGACCGTAACTTCTTCTTACCAGACCCACTTAGTGGCATAAAGATTGTTATTGATGCCGGGCATGGTGGTGAGGATGGAGGGGCTTCGAAAGGTGAAGTAATTGAAAAGGATATTACATTGGCAATTGCTCAACATGTTGAAAAGCAATTAAAGAAAAAAGGCGCAACAGTTGTTATGACGCGAACAAAAAATGGAGATGTGATTGATGAGCATGCGCCATCAGAAAAATACGGAACATTAAGGGAACGAAAAAAACAAGATATCTTTTTACGAAAGGATATTGTTGAAAAAGAAAAACCAGATATCTTTATTACAATTCATGCAAATGCCATTCCTGAAACAAAATGGCGAGGTGCACAGGTATTTTACCATAAAGAAGGACATGCTGATGGAGAGCTTCTTGCTAAAAGTATCCAACAATCTATTCGTACAAATTTACAAAATACAGATCGGGAAGCATTGTCTATTAAACAAATTTATTTACTCAAAAAAGTGGAAGTACCTGCTGCATTAGTAGAAACTGGCTTTATTAGCAATGATGAGGAGCGTGCATTATTAATAGATAAGGGCTATCAAAAAAAGATGGCAGATGCTATTGTCGAAGGCATTGAGGAATATTTATTAGCTAAATTAGAGTAAAGCGCCATCTACAACGTAAATCGAATCATTATGATATACTATTATTTGAAACAATATAAGGGGAGTGTTCGTCGTGATTACTGAACAACAAGTACGAGAAATACTAGGACAACTACAAGATCCATTTTTACATAAATCACTTGCAGAAACTGACGGTATTATAAATGTATCTATCAAAGAAGAAAAAAATCATGTCAGTGTAAAAATTGCGATTGCTAAGTTGAATACACCAGAACAATTACAACTACAAATGAAAATTGTTGAAGTATTGAAAGAAGCGGGTGCCAATACAGTTGGTATTCGTTTTGAAGAGCTATCAGCAGAAAAGCTTCAAAACTTCCGAGGCACAGCTACAGAGTCGGAAGCACAGGATATTTTATCACCATTAAGTACAGTGCAGGTGATTTCAATTGCTTCTGGTAAAGGCGGCGTAGGTAAATCGACAGTGTCGGTAAATTTAGCAGTTGCTTTAGCGCGCTTAGGCAAGAAGGTCGGCTTAATTGATGCAGATATTTATGGCTTTAGCGTACCAGATATGATGGGTGTTACAGATATGCCAAAAGTATCGAATAATCGAATTTCCCCAGTTAACCGATTCGGTGTAAAAATGATTTCAATGGGCTTCTTTGTTGAAAATAATGCGCCAATCGTATGGCGTGGTCCAATGCTAGGGAAAGTATTAGATCAGTTTTTCCGTGATGTAGCATGGGGCGAGCTTGATTACTTATTATTAGACTTACCACCAGGCACAGGCGATGTTGCATTAGATATCCATCAAATGTTACCATCGTCAAAAGAAATTGTTGTAACGACACCGCACCCAACAGCAGCATTTGTTGCAGCTCGTGCAGGGGCAATGGCTTTACAAACGGATCATGAAATTCTTGGCGTTATTGAAAATATGGCTTGGTTTGAATCTAAGTCAGGCGAGCGTGAATTTGTCTTTGGGCAAGGCGGAGGTCCTAAATTAGCAGAAGAGCTACGTACAGAGTTACTTGGACAAATTCCACTAGGCCAACCAGATTGGACGGATGAAGATTTTGCACCTTCTGTTTATGCGGAAAACCATCCAACAGGACAAATTTATTTAGATATCGCGACGAAGATCACTCAAAAATTAAATAAATAATAAAAAAACGGATTTCCCTTGATGAGTGTGGAAATCCGCTTTTTATGTGTAAATAGGTTACTCAGCGCTTTTTTGCTCCTTACCTGCCTCATCACTACTTCCGCCCTCACCACTGGCTTCTTTCTTATCGCCACCTTCTGATGAAGCGGTGTCACCACCACTCTTTTTTAACAGCTCTTGCCATTTAGACTGCATTAAAGGACTTTCAATTGTTTCCTTTACTACTTCCTCCATTTGCTTTCGCATATTGGATGATTTTAGAATGGTTTCTAATTGTTTTTGCATATCAGGCTGCCCAAAAAAAGCTTCCATATCTTTTTGGAAAGTAGGGTCTTTCATTAAAGCCTTCATAATATCCTGCTGTTGTTTTTGCATGCTTTTTGCAACAGTTTCTTTAAACTTTGGGTCTTCAAATGTTTTTTTCCAAAAATCTTCTGCTTCCTTGGAAAGTAATGTTTCCTCAGTAGCTTTTTTTACTTCTTCATGCTCTAAAATCAAAAGCTCACGGAAGCTCGGCTCTTCTAAAAGCTGTCGCAATGCCTTTTTACCATCCTCTGTTTGCAAAGAGTCGATCATGATTTTTTTGATTTCATCATAGGACATGGTAGAGGTTTTATCTTGTGCACAGGCAGAAAGCAAAAGCGTTAGCATGAGTAATAAGGTGAATTTTCGCATCGACAATCAGTCCTTTCTGTAGATAGACTCTTTCAATTATTGTTCACATTTCTGATGACTTTATGTATTGGTTAAGATGAGAAATAGCTTTTTTAACAATGCATTGATAAAATAAGGACAGATATATTGAGAAATTGGGGGACTTTTAGTTGTGACGATACGAAATTGGGCAAAGTTTTTCTTCTTTGCAATGCTCGTTGGTGGTGTAGTCAACGGAGTTTGTAGTTTGTTTATTCGTTGGGAATTTTTCCAACCATACATAGCAAATGGTCAATGGGGTGAATTTTTCGCCGGACTTTTATGGATGGTTTTCTTAGGATTTACAATGAGTGTAATTGCACAGGCTGGCTTTTTTGCTTATTTAACACTTCATCAAGTTGGTGTTAATATTTTTAGAACACTGACATTATGGAATTGGGTACAGCTATTATTAATTGCAATCACTATTTTTGATATTATTTTCTTCCGCTTTATACCAGGCATAAAAGAAGGGCAAGGTTGGTTATTCTATGTAGGATTATTAATTGTGCTAATTTTTGCAGCGGTTGCAACAGCCGTTCAAAAAGTAAAATTAACAGGTAAAAAGCATGTATTTATTTCTGCATTGTTCTTTATGATTGTTATAACAACATTAGAATGGACAATTGCGTTAATGGGTCGTGACGAAAATATTAATGAATATGTTGCATTATTATTATTCCCATTACTAGCTGTTAATGCCTACCAATTATTGGTGTTACCTAAATATAATGCAAAATCTGATGAAGATCGTCAAAAATTAGAAGCACGCCGCAAAGCGCGTCGTGAACAAGCTAAAAACGCATAAAAAAATTGCCTCTCGATAATGGAGGCAATTTTTTTATGGAGATTTTTTCGTTTGCACTTTATAGCCAAATATATTTTCTTCAATTGACATAAATTGATGTTGTTGCATTAACGTATTAAGGTCTTTAAGCGAAATAGAAAGATCTTGATGCAATGGAATAAAAACAAAATCGCCCTTTTGCATTTTAGGTGTCTGTTTGCCTTGCCAAATTAGTGAAGGTGAAAGCAAATTCATTTGTTGTTGAAATAAAGACTTTTGTAAATCCTGTGAGTATTGATGGTTTCGAGTAGCAAACCATAACGGTTTCTCTTTTAAATATTTTTCATACGTATCAATATCTTTTTGCACAAGAGCAATATCGACTGGCTTATCTACTGAATCTTCTGGACCTAGCAATCCTGTAGGCAGCTTCCGTTCTTGAATGACTTTTATATGTTCTGGTGAGCGTTTCATCCATGCTGCATCTAGAAGAAGCAATGGATAAGGTTCTTTCACCGTTTGTAGCCAGTCTAATAGAGATTCATCAGAGAATGAAATCTCCACGATAAGAGATGTACCGTAATGTCCTTTTGTCACAACTGTTGGAGCATTGGCGATATTAAATACAGAAATCATTGTTGAATTTATAGGCTTAAAAAAGACAAAAAGTGTTACGATTAAAAGCAGTGAAATCAATGTTTTGCGAACCATAATAACGACCTCGCTTCTAAGATTTTAAATAAAAAATGAATCTCTTTAAAAAAACTTATGATTTAGTGTTGACTTTCATGAATAATCGATGTTATTATGTATAAGTCGCCAAGAGGTGACACGGTAAATTAACATGAACCTTGAAAACTGAACAAGCAAAACGTAATCAATAAATTTTAGTAGCTTACTTTAGTAAGTGAACGAAATAAATTTGGACATCGAATGAAGATGAGATGCCAGCAAAACAATTTGAGCAAATCAAATTTCTTTTTATGGAGAGTTTGATC
>NZ_JBIWBA010000024.1:0-63140 GCF_044760715.1 Lysinibacillus sp. NPDC098008 | reverse complement strand
CGTAGTGGAAATCAACGGCTTTACTTTATTTTATTGTAAAAGAAAAAAGACTGTAGGCAAACTCAAAATTCATTGAGTTTGTCTACAGTCTGAGGTGCGATTCTATTAGAAGAATCGCACCTTTCCTGCTAGTATATTTTATTATGACGAATGGTAAACTGTAAGTCTGCTACATTTGCTATAAAGTTTTGATCATGCGTGACAAAAAGTATTGTTCCCTCATAGGCAGTAATAAATTGCTCAAGAGCCTCAAGCGCTGGAATATCTAAAAAATTGGTTGGCTCATCCAATAGTAAAATATTATACTCTCCCAAAAATAGCTGACAAAGCTGAAGGCGTATAGCTTCCCCACCACTTAAAGATAGCACACTTTTTTGCAAATCTGTTCCAACAAATTGCATGGCATAAAGGACACTACGCAATAAGCCCTCATCATACTCTGAACGATTTTTTAAAAACTGTAGAACCGTTTCATCGCTTGTAAACTGATAGCTCATTTGTTGGAAATAGCCTATTTTTGCCTTTGGTGAAATGATTAGCCCCTCACCTTTATGAAAAATATAATGGAGCAATGTACTTTTACCACTACCATTGCCACCTGTGAGTGCTATTTTCTTACCTAATGGTATTTGAAAGCTTACTTCCTCCAGTAGCACCTTATCCTCAACTTGCAAATTTAATCTATCTGCCATAATCGGAAATTTATTATGCATTGTTAATGCTTTTGATTGTCGAAAAACAATTTTTCGCTCTTGTTGTACAGCCTCTACCTCATGGAGCTTTTCTAGTCGATGTTCAATTGCTTTTGCTGCACGCTGCATAGCCTTTTGACTTGTGCCTTTTGACTTTGTCATAAACATGCGATTGGCTGGTGCATTCGCTTCTCTTTTTGACATGCCTCCTGCCTGCGTAATTTTTTCAGCTTTTTTCATTTTCTCATCTGCTGCTTTTTCAAGTCGACTTTTTTCTTTTATATACTGGCTATGCGCTTGGCTTTGTTGCTCACGCTGTTGTTGCTTTTGTGCAGCATAATCACTGTAATTTCCCGAATAGACCTGCACCTTACCTTCATCAACTTCCCAAATTGTTGTTACAAGCTCATCCAATACAGCTCGATCATGACTAATAACTAGCAGTGCCCCATAGTAATAACGTAATTCATCCAGTAAAAATGCAATACCTGCTTGATCTAAATGCGTTGTCGGTTCATCAATAAGCAAAGCTTCCTCATAAGTTGACAACAATTGGGCTAGCTTTAGTCTTGTTTGTTCGCCACCACTTAGCTGTGTAGAATATTTAGGAACCGCTAACTTTCCTAATAATGCGGCATCTGCCTCTACCACTGCTGGTACTGCCATTTGCTCAAAATAGCCGAAGTCCACATAACGCTTTACTCTTCCTCTCGTTGGTTCAAGCTTACCAGCAAGCAATTTCATTAATGTACTTTTACCAGCACCGTTTTTCCCAACAATTCCTATGCGGTCAAATTGATGCACTGCTAATTTTTCGATTGTTAATACCTCTTTATCTAAATAAACAACTTCTATATTTTCTAATTCAAAACATGCTTTCTCCATATTGCTACCTCCCGAAATAAATTGATTTCGTATCGATAGCAATTGCATCGATACGAGCCTCTCTTACCAGCTCGTATCAAAAGAACAATAGCATATGCATTGTACTTCTCCTCCCATAAAAAAATCACAGACAATCTGCCTGTGATAAATGTAACAAAGATATAGTATTTTTATTCTTACCAAAAAAGAAGACAATACAGCCTCCTTTTTTTCAATAATTTATGAAGATGATTAAAAAAGAACAGACCTATCCCGTTTACTCTAGTTTCACAAACAGAGCTTTTGACCATATTTAGTTATTAGACTAAAATTGGAAAACGAAACTTCATAGAATGTGTCATTTTTTAATAATCCTCCTTTAAGTATTACAATTATTATAAATACTTTTTTCAGTAAGTCAAGATTGGAAAATTGACTTTCAATATTGACTTAAAGGGTATATCAATTGTGAAAAACCTGATATAGTATGGACTTAAGAAAAAATCAAAGAGGAAATGGTGGTGTTTTATAAATGAAAAAGTATGTGATTGATATGTTAGTAATTATGCTTGGAGCGCTGTTATTTGCGCTAGCTGTTAACTTATTTGTTATTCCCAATGATTTAGGTGAAGGTGGTGTAACAGGCTTAACGATTATTGCTTACTATCTGTTTGGCTGGTCACCTAGTATTGTCAGCTTTGTCTTAAATGCAGCTTTACTTGTTGCTGGTTATAAATTTTTAAGCAGACAAACAACAATTTATACAATTATTGCGGTTTCCCTCCATTCCCTATTCTTACATTTAACAGAATCGTGGTCAATTTCCTCAAATGAAATTATTGTCAATACGATTTTTGGCGGCGTCTTTGCTGGTGCTGGTATTGGTCTTATTATTAGAGTGGGTGGTACAACAGCAGGCTCCACAATTTTAGCGAGAATGACAAACAAATATTTAGGCTGGAGTATTAGCTATGGCCTACTATTCTTTGACTTAATTGTTGCGTTTGCATCTTATTTCGTCATTGGTGCGGAGGCATTAATGCTAACGATTATTATGCTATATGTTGCTACAAAGATCATGGAATTTGTTATTGAAGGAGTGAATCCTAAAAAGGCTGTTACTATTATTTCGAAAAAGCCAGAAGATATTGCTGAACGTGTTACTGCCTTTATGAATCGTGGTGTCACGGTGCTTGCTGGTCATGGCTATTATACAAAGGAGCAAAAAGAGGTCCTGTATATTGTGATTAGTAAGCAAGAGGTTGTAAAGCTTAAAAAGATTGTTAAAGAAGTGGATAAAGATGCCTTTATCGCCATTCATGATGTAAGGGACGTTTTCGGAGAAGGCTTTATTGAATTAGCAAAATCATAATATAAACCTCCTATTTTGAGTCAAAATAGGAGGTTTATTTATTATTTTAAAATATTTAAGCTTGCTTGCGATCAGGATATAGTAAAGAGCAAACAATGCCGACAATTAAGCAAATAAAGAACGTCGCTGCCTTGGCTGAAACAATCGCCTCCATAGGTGACAGTGACCATGCAATTGCGCTAATAAAGCCTACAATAATTGTGGCGATGACCCCAATCCCTGATACACGTTTCCAGAAAAAGATTAACAAAATAACGACAGAAAATGTATTACCAATTCCTGCCCACGCAAAGGATACAAGACTATAAATAACTGAGCCTGATTTCAGTGAAATCATAATCCCAACAATCCCACTAATCACTGCCACAAAACGAGAAAGATGCACTAATCTTTTACTGGAAATATTCCAGCGCAATGTTTTATGAATAATATCCTCACTGATAGATGTCGTGATAACTAATAATTGTGAGGAAGCGGTTGACATAATGGCTGCTAAAATACCTGCTACAATAATACCTGCTACCCACGGTGGTAAAATTTCAAATATCATATGTGGCAAAATCATTTCAGGGTCATCTATAGAGCCTTGTTTATACAATGTAGAGGCAAAAATAGCTGATAAAAATGCTCCTACATATACGATAAGCGTCCAAATAATCGCCATATTACGTCCTGTTACACGTTCTTTTTCCGTTGTAATCGCCATAAAGCGCGAGCTTAATTGAGGCTGTCCACCTAGCCAGCCAAAGAACCAAGATAAGTTTGTAAATAGCATCGCTCCTAAAGCAAGGCCATTTAAGCCACCAACCCAGCTATCTGCACCATTGCCCATATTCGCAAGCTCTGCTGGTACACTTAAACCCTGATTCTGTATTTCCATATAGGCTGCGATTGGTACAATAATAAACGAAATAAGCATTAAAAAGCTTTGAATTGTATCTGTCCAAACAACAGACATAAATCCACCCATACATGAGTAGGCAATTATTATTGCAGCAATAATAATTGTGCCCCAAGTAATATTAAAGCCAGAAATCGAATAAATTGTTTTGCCCATGCCAGAAAACTGTGCTGCTAAATAGCAAACAAAGAATAATACCATCACAGCAGATGCTAACCAACGAATAATATCTGCATGCTGAGGAAACTTCACGGCAATATAATCTGTTAAACTATTTACCTTATATTTTTGCTGCTCTGTCATAAAGCGTTTAGATAAAAACAGCCATGAAAAAATAACCCCTAACAACATACCTGATAAAATCCAAACACCAGAAAGACCTGCAACATAAATAAAACCGATTGCGCCTAAAAACATATAGGCAGATTCTCCAGTAGCTCGCTCTGAAAAGGCTAATGCCCAGCCAGGTAGCTTGTTGCCGCCAAGAAAATAATCATTATGAGATAAATCCTTCTTGCTGAAATAAATACCAATGCCAAGCATAGCAAGTAAGTACATAAATATTTCAATATAAACAATTGTATGCATAACCCAAAATCCTCCATCTAATCAATCTAAATAATCCCAATAGGTTTTATCAGATAATAGTTCGGGTTATTTTAATTGTCAATAACTAAATTTGTAAAAGCGATGCAAAATATTTCGATATTTCTACAAACTTCAAAGCACCTGGAGAAAGGTGAATACTATGTTTATGTGCAATTCCAACCTGGCGAACATAGCCATCATAAAATTTTTTTCGAACAAGATTACTTGGTGCATGCAATAAAAGAGAATTTGGCACAATGGATATCCCTAAATTTTCATTGACCATTGTTAAAATAACCTGATCCACTGATAATTCATAAACAACATTTGGATGGATTTTATGCTTAGCTAACAGTTTGGAAACATCACGATCAATCGTACGCCTTGGCATAATCCAGCGCTCATGTTGCAATTGCTCTAAAGAAAGCTTGTCCTCCTGTGCTAATGGATGCTCCTTTGCCATAATACATACAAGCTCATCATCAAAAACAGCATCAAATATAAGATTTTTAGAATTAGGCTGTACTAAGAAGCCAATATCCACTACGCCATTATAAAGCCACCCCTCAATTTGATCGTAATCCCCCTCCATCAAGCGAATTTGCAAGTCTGGGTGATGCTGCTCAAAATATGCCAATACCTTTGGCAGCAAAACAAGCGAAACACTTGGTAAAATCCCAACAGATAATGTACCACCAATCAGATTTTTTAAATTTGCCACAGAGGTTTCAAGCTGCTGCTGTTGCTGCAAAATTTTTGAAATATGCTCATACACAACCTTTCCCTCACTCGTTAAAACAATATTGTTACGGTTTCGAATAATTAAAGACAGCCCTAGCTCTGACTCCAAATTACTAATCGTATGACTAATCGACGACTGTGTAAGATTTAGCTTTAGCCCTGTTTCTGTAAAATTCCCTGTATCAATCAATGTATAAAAAGCCATATATTGCGCTAATGTTGCCATTATTGCTCCAACCCCTTTATGATTTTTTTTCATATCTGATTATTCAAATATTCATTTGATTTATATTCCCCCTCTCATCTATAATAAAATAAAATCCAAGTAAATCAATAAGGTTTGTGCTGAGGGGGCATTAAAATGGCAGAGGAAAAATTAATGATGAAAGCTTTATCCATGGATATTATTACAGCAAAAATGTTTACTGAATTACATCTCTCCATTACGGAGCAATACGGAGAGCATGGTCGTGAATTAGTTCAACAAGGTTTGCAGGCATTTGGTTTAAAGGATGCTGAAGCAATGGCGAAAAAGGCAACAGCAGAAGGCGAAAATCATACATTCTTTGAATACTTACCCCAAATTGTTGAAGGTCAAGAGCAATATGCAGATTTAACAACATTTGCTCGCTTCTCAAAAATGTTTGCACAAATTGCGAAGCCAGTTGTTGATGAATTTGGCGAAGAAGGCGAGCAAGTCATTATGCGTGCAGTAGAACGTTTTGGCAATAAGCGTGGTGCAGGTATTGCTCAACGTGCACGTACAAATGGCTTAGAAAATTCATTGGAAAACTATTTAACAAACTATGACATGGGACGCAGCGATTTATTTGAAATTGAAACGGTTTATAAAGAAAATGAGGTTGAACAAACATTTACACATTGTCCACTTGGTCAGCAATGGGCGGATGATGGAATGGGTAAATACGGTATTTTATATTGTAAAATGATCGACCCTTCAATTGCAAAAGGGTACAATAAAAACTTTGAAGTGGTGCATGATGAGTATGTATTACGTGAAGGGCAATGCCACTTCCAATTCCAAATGAAAGAGTGATAGCTATGATTAATGGAGAAAGACTCTTACAACATCTTGAAGATTTAAGTCAGATTGGCCGCAATGAAGCAACAGGCGGGGTTAACCGTTTCTCTTTTACACCAGAGGAAAAGCAAGCGATTGAATTAGTAACGACTTATATGGAAGAAGCAGGTATGGTTGTGACAATTGATGCTATAGGAAATCTTATTGGTACGTATGGCGAAGGAAATGACACAATTATGCTAGGCTCACATATCGACACAGTACCAGAAGGTGGTAAATATGATGGAGCATTAGGCGTACTAGCTGCCATTGAGGTTGTACACACAATGCATGAACAACAATTAGTCCCATCTAAAAAAATCCAAGTTGTTGCGTTTAAAGATGAAGAAGGCACAAGATTTGATTTTGGGCTAATTGGTAGTAGAGCAATGGCTGGTCTTTTAACAGAGGATCAACTACAGTTCACGGACAAAAATGGTATTTCTATTGAAGAAGCTATGAAGGCATTCCAATTATCACCGTATCCTTTCGAACAACAACCACGTGATGATATTAAAGCTTATTTAGAAATGCATATTGAACAAGGAAAAGTATTAGAAAACGAAGACCTACCTGTTGGTATTGTTACAGGTATCGCAGCTCCTGCTTGGTTAGAGGTAACCGTAACTGGTGTTAGTGAGCATGCTGGTGCAACACCAATGCCGCTTCGTCACGATGCTCTTACAGCCGCAAGTGAAATGATTTTAGCTATTGAACAGCTATTAAATGATACAACTGGCTCCGTTGCGACTGTTGGTAAACTCACTGTATCTCCTAACGGTACAAATGTTATTCCAGGGAAGGTTACATTCACTATCGACCTACGAGATATTGATGAAAGTACGGTCAATGCATTGGAAGCAACCATTTTACAACAGCTACACCAAGTTGCTACACGTAGAAATGTAACGCTATCTTCTAAAGTTTTACAACGTGTGAAGCCAGCGAAAACAGATGCAGCGCTACAACAGCAATTAGCAACAAGCATTGACAAACAAGGAATACAACCCTACTTCCTTGTAAGTGGTGCTGGACATGATGCCATGAATATCGCTGAAATCGCACCAATTGCTATGCTATTTGTACGTTCCAAAGATGGCATTAGCCATAACCCATTAGAATACAGCTCAGATAAAGATATTATCATCGCAACAGATATCTTTTATGATACGGTTGTGGAGCTTGCTAAATAATCCTTTATATAGAACAAAGCTATTCTCTAAACTTTTGAGAATGGCTCAGGCTGTAGACAAACTCAATGAATTTTGAGTTTGTCTACAATTTTTTTCTTTTACAATAAAATAAAGGTAAGTCGTTGATTTCCACTACGGGCGGACACTTTCCGCGGGAGTCGCTGCCCTTCATTCCAATCAACTTCTACATAAAGAACACCTTATGCATAAGTAAGCTTTCGAGGTGATCAACCCTGATGACAAAGCATCAAATCCATGAACGTGAACAAGTAGAAATGCTACCGGTTGTTCCCCAAAACACTTCTTTCTATCTGTTCTACTTTATAAACAAATGACTGCTAAAAAAGGTTCATCTTTTTTGGAAACAACAATAAAATCACCCTGCTCTGAGAAAAGAACAGGGTAATTTTGCTATTAGGATAAATTTCTTTTCACAAGTATACCTACTTGCCTTGCGATAGCTTCAATATCATCATCAATCTCATCTAACGTATAGGATTCTAAAACACCCATAACGGCTGTTCCTAAAAATTTCAAAATCATATACCTGTCTATCTGTTCATTTAGGGCCGTATTGCTATCGAGCTTTTTATCAATTTCGCCCATAATAAATGTTAATAATTTTTTTCGAAACGATAATGTACTTTCACTTCTAAATAAGGCAGCAAAAAAAAGCTTATGCTGCTGAAAATACGAAAACCATATAATCGTACCTTCTATAAAGCCTTTATCCTTTTTAGCGTCACATATTTCTCTTAAACACTTTAAATGATTATCAACAATCTTATCTAATAAATCATATTTATCAATATAATGAAGATAAAAGGTTTTTCTACCAATATTAGCTTTTTCGCTAATATTTTTAACTGTAATGTCATCAAAGCCTTCATGAATCAGCATCGTTAAAAAGGCAGATTGGATTGCCTGCTGAGATTTCAATATTCTTCGATCAATTTTCTCCATGGAAAGACCTCCACTTATTTATTACACACATTTTCATTTATGTGTAATAGCACACAAATTATTAAATATGGTTATTGCAATGATTTGCGCTCTTTTTTATTATAAATATACACGAGTGTATTAAGTCACACAAGTGTATATTTTAAAAAAGGTGGTCTTCATATGACAGTTACAAAGAAAAATGTAAGATTCAATGCACGAGGATTAAAACTTGCTGGAATTTTAAATTTACCAGAGAATGCTGAAGAAAAGAAAGAAAATCCTGCAATTGTTTGTGTACATCCAGGCAGTAGCTGTAAAGATCAAACAGCAGGTCTCTACGCTGAAAAATTAGCAGAACTTGGCTATGTAACGATTGCTTTTGATGCAGCTTATCAAGGGGAAAGTGAAGGAGAGCCTCGATATATTGAAGAGCCCGCTGCACGTGTGGAAGATATTCGTTGTGCAGTGGATTATTTAACGACGCTTGATTATGTAGATGAAAATCGTATTGGCGTTTTAGGCGTTTGTGCAGGCGGTGGCTATGCAGTTAATGCGGCTATGACAGAGCGACGTATCAAAGCTGTTGGTACAGTTGTTGGCGCAAATATCGGTCGTGTAAACCGTGAAGGTGACCCTATTAAAACATTAGAAGGCATTGGACAGCAACGTACTGCTGAGGCACGTGGCGCAGAAACACTCATTACAAATTGGATTCCTAAAAGTCAGGCTGAAAGAGAGCAGGCTGGAATTACTGATATTGATATTAAAGAAGCTATTGACTACTACACAACACCTAGAGGTCAAAGTCCTAACTCACCAAACAAACTAAACTTTACAAGCATGGCATCAGTTATTGCTTTTGACGCTTTCCATTTAGTGGGGGAATTACTAACACAGCCTTTACAAATTATTGTTGGTGATGTACAAGGTGCTTTCGGCTCCTATAAAGACGGTCATGAGCTTTATAATCGTGCAGCCTCTAAAAACAAGGATATATTAGTTGTTGAAGGTGCAAGTCACTATGATTTATACGACCAACCAGAGCCTGTTGGCATTGCAGTTGAGAAATTAGCTAGTTTCTATAAAGAGTATCTATAGTTATTTCCTATAAAATAAGCCATCTAGCATTGATAACGTATCAATACTAGATGGCTATTTTAGTTTGTTGAATCACGTTTCATTACTATTGGCTTGAAACGATATAGTTGTTGCTCATCGGGCATTTGTTCTTTTTTGATTTTACCTAAAAGGAGAGCAGCTGATTTTTTTGCCATTTCTAAAATCGGTTGCTGTAAGGTTGTAATCGAAGGTGTTATAAATTTAGCATATGGGACATCATCTACAGCAATTACCTGCAAATCGTCTGGCACCTGTAAATTGTGCCTCTTGATATACACCATTAATTCCTGTGCAATTCGATCATTTGCTGCAATAATGCCCTTCGGTGGCTGCTCCAATGCAAATAGCTGCTGCAAAATTTCTTCCATCTCTGAAGGATCGCCATTTTTTATATAGCGCTCATCAATAGGGAGCTTACGCTTTTTTAATGCTTGACGAAACCCCTCTAAACGTTCAACCCGAGGTGTAATCGGTAATGCTAAAGACGTTGTTATAATAGCTAATGGCTGCTTTTGAAATAGCTCAACAGCCATATCCATTGCCGAAAAATTATCTAACAAAACAGCAGGAATATCTACCCCTTCGATAAAGCGGTCAATAAATACAATCGGCATTGTTTGCTGGTGAAGTCTTATATAAAGCTCTTTATTTTCGCCTGTTGGAAAAACAATCAGACCATCTACTTGCTTTTCAAGTAATGTTTCAACATGTTCCTTCTCTTTCTTTGGATTATCTGCTGAGTTACAAACAATCATATGGAAGCCTTCTTTATCAAACTCCGCTTCTAGCGCATTTATAATTTTTGTTGAAAAGTCATGAATAATATTCGCTACAATAATACCAATCGTAAAGGTAGATTTCTGTTTTAGGCTACGGGCCATTATATTAGGTCGATATTGCAACGCTTCCACAGCTTCTTCAATTTTTTTTCGGGTTTCTGCACTCATATATTCATATCGCTTATTTAAATATTGCGATACGGTGCTGTTTGAAACGTTTGCATATTGTGCAACATCGGCAATTGTTGTTTTTTTCACTAAAATCAATCTCCTACCTACTAAATATGAAAATTCTGTTTAGTATATATGTAGCATAGCATATTTTCAAGACGAATTAACTATTCAAATATTGATATACCTGTTCTGGTAAATCGATACCTTTTGCCAATGTTTCCTCACTACGTCTTTGCTCCAGTTCACCAGGTACAAAAACTTGCTCAAAGTTCGGTGCTGGTGGTGCATCATGCAGCTCTTGAACCATCTGTGAGATGCTTGCTTTAAATTGCTCAAGATCACCGAAAACTTGCGGATCAATTACATACATATATTGTCCAAGATTGCGTTTTTGCTCGTAATCTCCATACATTTTGGAAATATGAGGTCCAAATGCAGCACTCGCTAAAATGCCAGAAAGCACATCTACTACAAGTGCCATACCGTATCCTTTTGGTCCACCGAATGGTGTTAAAGATTTTACTTGGTGAGGGTCTGCTGTTGGTGCACCTTGTGCGTCAACGCCCCAAGTAGTCGGAATCATTTCACCTTTTTCACGTGCATATAAAATTTTCCCAAGTGCGACATTACTTGTTGCCATATCCAAAATAATTGGCTTATCATTTGTAGGGAAACCAAATGCGATTGGATTTGTACCAAAATATGGCTCCTTGCCACCAAACGGTACAACAGCTGAATCTGTTTGAGAGCACATAATGGCAATTAAATTTTCATTTGTTGCTTGCTCAAGAAAATAGCCAAGTGCCCCGCAATGGCTGCTTTCTTGAATAATTGTTGTACATGAGCCATGCTCTTTGGCGATACGAATCGTTTCATCCATTGCCTCTTGACAAATAACATGTCCAAAGCCATTATCCCCTTTAAAAAGAAGGTGGTTCGTTCCACGTTGCTCTACAGAGAAATTTGGCTCCTTTGTAATACCACCTGCTTTTAAACGTGTAATATAATGCTCTACACGCATAACACCATGAGAGCTTACACCACGTAAATCCGCATAAATCAAAACATCTGCTACCTGTGCAGCCGTCTTTGTATCAATGCCCTCTGCTGTAAACTTATTAACTACTAGCTCTTTTAAAGCTTGAACGGAAATATTCATCCGAACCCCTCCCTATTATTTAAAATAAATTTGTACTTTGTTTGTGTTATATTGTTTAGCTTCAAAGTAGGCAATCGCATCCTCAAAGGCAATTTCCTTTGTTACATAGCCTTCTTTTATCTCTCCTGCTTGCATATGCTTCATCACTGTTTCGAAATCTTCTAATGTTGCATTACGGCTACTTTTCAACGTTAATTCTCTTGAATGGAAATCAGGATCATTAAAGGTAATTGTCTTTTTCATTAAGCCAATAAATACTAATGTGCCACTATGTTCAACATATTCGAACGATGCTTCCATTGATTTTTGATTGCCTGTTGCATCAAACACAACTGTTGGCAATTCCCCATTAAATTTTTCACGAAGCTGAACTAGTACATCATTATTGACAATAATGACATCGTCTGCCTCTGTCCATGCTTGCCCATAGGCTAAACGCTCTTCATTTAAATCCATTAACACCGTTTTTGCCCCACGTAATTTCGCAAAGCGTGCTGCTCCTAATCCAATAGGACCCGCACCAATGACAAGCACTGTATCCTTTTCTGTTAGCTCTGAGCGACGTACTGCATGTGCACCGATTGCTAAAGGCTCAACAATTGCTAATTGCTCTCCAGACACCGCATTATCTGTAATAACAATGCTTTCATCTACAACGATATACTCACCCATACCGCCATCTGTATGCACACCTAATACTTGAATTGTTTTACAGCAGTTTGTTTGACCACGGCGACAAGGTGCACATTTACCACAATGAATATATGGAATAACTGTTGCACGATCTCCTACCTGAATACCTGTTACATCTTCACCAACTGCCTCTACAATAGCAGCAAGCTCATGGCCTAAAACACGTGGATAGCTAAAAAATGGCTGCTCTCCTGCAAAGGCATGTGTATCTGTTCCGCATATGCCGATATGTGTAATTTTCAATAGTACATCATGGCTTTTTTGAATGCTTGGTTTTTCTACCTCGCGCTGGATCATTTGAAATGGTTCATTAATCACTAATTGTTGCATGTTATGTCCTCCAATAATTGCTCAATATTTGAAAATTGTTTGATAACTGCTGCTGGATCACAATGGAAGTATTGCTCAATAAATTGCTGCATTGGCTCGATATTGCCTTCTGTATATTGCGCATGCATATTCGTTAATTTTTCTACGATCTCCTCTGATTCACGCATTGAAAACCGTGCTGGATTCATTGCATACAAACCTAACGCTAAAGCTTGGTAATAAATTTCTGTCATCGCAAATGGCGCAATACGTGTTTGCCACTTCGATAATTCATTTAATTGAATATCATATAGCTGATGCTCAATAAATGGATTCAAAAATCGTTCAAAGACATTATGCTGGTACTGCTCATCCACATGATAGCGCTCTGTAAAATCAGCTGTAACCTTCTCGATAAAGCTACGTACACCTATTTGTGAAAAAGCTTCTCTCACAGTTTTATAGCCATAAATCTTGCCAAATGCTGCGAGCAATATATGACTACCATTTAAAATGGCAACTTTACGCCTGCGATACATTGCTAAATCTGCAAAGACAAAGGGTAAATCTGCGCTTGTTGGCCAATGCTTGAAGGGTGCCTGCTGGTCAATAACAAATAAAAAATATGGTTCACAAACTGTATATAATGCGTCATCGCCACTATAATCCTGTGGGTAGCCTGTTACAATACGATCCACTAATGTATTACAAAAGGCTAATGTCTTGAGCCATTCGATAAAGGCTACAGGTAGCTCCCAGTCCTTTGCATGCTGTAAGCAAATATTTTTTAATGTATCACCATTCTGTTCAATTAGCTCAAGAGGCACAATTGCTAATTGCTTATTGCCTTGAAAATACTTGTAATAGTGTTCTAGGAAAATCGTTAATTTCGCTGCATAGCTTGTAGGACAGACAGTTGGATACGATATTTTTTCGTAATAAATGCCTGCCTCTGTTGTATTTGACACAATCATCTCCAATGCATCTGATTGTGCATATTGCAGGAATTTTTGCCAATCCTCATATGGATTAATCGTATCTTGAATAGCCTGTACAGCAATTTCCTGCTCTACAATTTCGCCATTTTTCAAGCCACGTTCGTTGACAGTAAATTGTAAGTGCTGTTGCTCTAAAAGCTTTACCGTTTTTCCTCTTGCAGTTGCGGCAACAGAAACAATACCAAAAGGTGCTTGTAATTTTTCAATTGCTAAATCAAAAAAGCCTCTCATGAAATTGCCATCACCAATTTGCATAATATTAATAGGGTGCTTCATCATCGCTCTCTCCTACATCGTAACGCCATCTTTAAAAATAGCGATTTCTTTATAGCCAAATTTTTCGTTATTTGTTTGTACTTCTCCTGAAGCTAACGCTAAAATATAATCGACAAATTCATCGACTAAAGCAGCCATTGATTTGCCGTCTACTAATTGACCTGCATTAAAATCAATCCAATTTTTTTTGCGTTCATATAGCGATGTATTTGTTGAAATTTTTACAGTTGGCGTTGGTCCCCCAAATGGTGTGCCACGTCCTGTTGAAAATAGCACGATCTGACAGCCCGTTGAAGCAAGAGCTGTTGTCGAAACAAGGTCATTCCCTGGTCCATTTAATAAATGCAGTCCCTTTGTTGACATACGGTCGCCATAATCAAGCACTTCTTTTACTTCTTGGAATCCACCCTTTTGAATACAGCCAAGTGATTTTTCCTCCAATGTTGTAATGCCACCTGCTTTATTGCCAGGAGATGGGTTTTCATAGACAGGCTGATTATATTTCATAAAATATTGTTTAAAGTTATTCACTAGCTGCACAATATCCTCAAAAACATTCTCGTCTTTTGCACGTTCCATTAAAATTTGTTCAGCACCGAACATTTCTGGAACCTCTGTTAACACAGTTGCACCACCTGCTGCAATCAATTGATCCGAAAATGCACCAATCATTGGATTTGCTGTGATTCCTGAAAATCCATCACTGCCGCCACATTTCAAGCCAATTTTCAGCTCTGAGATTGGTAGCTCTTGTCGTTTGAATGTTGTTACATAATCAAAAGCCCTTTCAAGCAATTGTTGACCTTCTTCCATTTCATCTGCCGCTTCTTGAACATTTAAAAAGGTAACACGATTTTCGTCATAATCACCAATCACCGTTTTAAACAAGTCGATATAATTATTTTCACAGCCAAGCCCTAGGACAATCACAGCTCCTGCATTCGGATGATGAATTAAATCTGCTAAAATTTTTTGCGTATATGTTAAATCATCGCCAAGCTGTGAGCAGCCATATGGGTGAGAAAAATGCTGTACGCCATCAAAGTTGTCTGCCTTCAATAATTGATTGCCTAGCTTCGCTAAATTTTCAGCTACTTTATTAATACAGCCTACTGTATTAATAATCCAAATTTCATTGCGTATACCGACCTGTCCATCCGTTCGGCGATAGCCTTTAAATGTACGATTGACATGACGAGCAGCAGCCACAGCATGTGCTTTTGGTTTAAATTCATAGCTTAACTCGCCTGATAAATTTGTTTTCATATTATGTGAATGTACCCAGCTACCAGCAGCAATATCCTCTGTTGCATGTCCAATTGGGAAGCCATATTTCGTAATATGTGTATCTTTTGCAAGCGCAGTAATCGCAATTTTATGCCCACGCTGTACATCCTCCTGTAACGTAATTTCTGTATCACCCAACGGAAGCAAAAAGCCTTGAGAAAGATCACTCAAGGCTATGGCAACATTGTCCATCGGATGAATTTGAATAACTGATTGATTGTTCATTTGAATCCACCCTTTCCATTTCTAAGCTGTTTTCTGATGTGTAATTGGTCTAACGAATTTAATAACTGCTAATGAAGCAACAACTGCTAAACCGCCTGCTAGTAAGAAAGCTGCAGAGAAAGTTCCTGTTTTATCAACAAGATAACCTGTTAAAGTTGGTCCAATAATACCTGCTGTGTTTGCTAGGAAGTGCATAAACCCACCAACAGACCCAACATATTTTGATTCTACAACGTCATTGATAATTGCCCAATAAATGGCACCTGTTAAATATAAGAAGAACACTGAAATCGCAACAAGTGCAACTGCACTCACTGTTGTTGAAACGATCCCTGCACAGCCAATCGATACAGCTGCTAGGAATAAACATGTAACAAGTACAACTTTACGTGAGAATAAAACACCTTTACTCATAAAGCGTTTGTAAATGAAATCTGAAACAATACCACTTAATGCTAAACCTAGGAAACCTAAAATCCATGGAATAACTGTTACAATACTCATATCTTTTACATCCATACCACGTGCTTCTACTAAATAGCTTGGGAACCACGTTAAGAAGAAGAATAAAATATAGTTATAGGCGAAAAATGAGAATGCTGTAAACAGCACTGTTGTCTGTTTTAAATAGTAACCTAATCCTCGGCCATCATCTGTTTCTACAACATCATCGTTTGCGATTGGCTCGTCCACTACTGCATCCTTTGGCTTTTCTTTTACTACTTTAAACCAAACGATTGCCCAAATAAATCCAATAATCATAATGGCAATAAATGAATATTTCCAGCCATATGCTAATGCGATATAACCAACAATTGGACCAGCAATCGCACCACCAAGTGGTGTACCACTATTTGTAAGCCCAACAACAGATGCACGCTTATCTGCTGGGAACCAGTTATTGACCATTTTATTGATGGTTGATGATAGCGGACCCTCTGCCATACCAAATACGATACGAACGAAAATTAACGAAGCAAACCCAACAACTAATACCATTGCTCCACTGAATAATGACCAAACAATCATTGCTACAAATAATGTTAGCTTTGCACCAAATCTATCAGATGCCATCCCACCTAAAAAGTTAAAGACTGCATAGCCAACAGAGAAACTACTAAAGATAATCCCTAATTGTGTTGATGTTAAATGAATATCCTCTTGAATAAACGGTGCCGCAATCGATAATGCTGAACGGTCTAAATAGTTAATGACACCTGCTAAAAACAACATGACAATAACAATTGTTTTGCCTTCTCCGAAAATACCTTGTTGCTTCATATTAATTCACCCCTAATAGTTAAAGTTAAACACCTGAATAAGCCATAAACCCGCCATCCACAGGAATCGTCACACCAGTAACAAATGCTGAATATGTGTCATCTGCTAAAAATAACAGCGCTCCTAATAAATCTTGCGGCTTGCCAAAACGATTTTGGGGTGTAGCTGCAATAATTTTTTCTGAACGTGCTGTTAATGAGCCATCTTTATTTAGCAATAAATCATGATTTTGTTCTGTAATAAAAAATCCTGGTGCAATGGCATTTACACGTAAGCCTGCTTCCGCAAAGTGTACAGCCATCCATTGTGTAAAATTATTAATAGCCGCTTTTGCAGCACTATACGCAGGCACTTTTGTCATCGGTGCATAGGAGCTCATAGACGAGATATTAATAATTGTTCCTTTTGTTTTTAGCAATGCCTCACCAAAAACCTGAGAGGCTAAAAATGTTCCTGTAAAATTGTTAGAGAATACGCTTTCAAAACCATCTGACTTTAATTCAAAGAAATTTGGTGCATTTGATTCTTCTTGATAAAGTTCATCTGCTGTTATAGCATCTGGATGATTACCACCAGCTCCATTAATCAGTACATCGATTTGCCCATATTGCTGTAAAATGGCTTCGCGCGCTGCAATTAATGATGCTTTATCTAAAACATCTACAGAGAAATTAATGGCCTCGCCCCCATTTTCTTTAATGGCTTGGACAACCGCCTCCCCCTTTTGGGCTGTACGGTTTAAAATAGCGATTCGCATTCCTTGCTTTGCTAGCTCTTTCGCCATTTCTGAACAAAGCACACCGCTACCACCCGTAACAACAGCTACTTTATGCTGTAATGCATTATGCATTTGATCCACCTACTTTTAAAATCACCTTGCGCACTTCATTTGGATTTTTTTCGATAAATTGAAATGCCTCTTGTGCTTGTTGTAATGAGAAAGTGTGTGTAATGAGCCCTTGCTGCTGTAGCTTTCCAGCATCAACAAGCTTCACTACCTTTTCAAATTGGAATGTTTGCAAACGTGAGCCTTTAATTGTCAATTCATTTTTGGTAATTGGTAGTGGAGCAAGCTCAACCGCTTCCTCACCAAAGCTTAGTACAACAACTCTGCCAGCCGCTGACACAACATCCATTGACTGCTTAAATGTTAATGGAATACAAACTGCATCAATGGATACATTGACACCTTCTCCATCTGTCCACTTGTCAACAGCCTCCAATAAGTTTTGCTCCTTCACATTGACAATTTCATCTGCCCCAAGCTCTTTCGCATAGGCAAGCTTAGCAGCATCCAAATCAGAAATCATCACGCGTGCATCCATTAATTTAGCAAGCTTTAAAATACAAATGCCAATTGGCCCTGCACCTTGAATTAACAGCGTATCACCTGCCTGTAATTCACCACGGTAAACAGCCTGTGCACCAATTGTATACGGCTCAATCAAAACCGCTTCCTCTAAAGGTGTATTATCTGCTACCTTATGCAATTGCTTTTCTGTAACAACAAAGCGTTCACGCATCCCGCCATCCTCATGTACACCAAAAACAGATAAATTTTTACATACATTCGGTTGACCTTTGCGGCAAGCATAACACTCACCGCAATAGCGAATTGGTTCAACAACAACTTTGTCACCAGCTTTTAACGCCTGTACAGCCTCACCAACCTCTACCACACGTCCAGCAACTTCATGACCTGGTACACGAGGTAATGTCGCTAATGGATTTGATCCATGATAAATATGCATATCTGAGCCACAAATACCTACATATTCTGTTTGCACAAGAACATCCGTTGGCTTTGTAATCACTGGTTCTGCCACATCAATTAAAGCCATTTCAAAAGGTTTCATTACTTGTAATGCTTTCATAACTGTCACCTATTTCTTTAAATTTTCATAAGCATCCCAAAGACCGTGTAAATACATAATGCCAAGTGCTCGGTCGTATAAGCCGTAGCCTGGGCGACATTGCTCTCCCCAAATATGGCGACCATGATCTGGACGTACATAGCCTTCATAATTTTGCTCGTTTAATGTACGTACGATGTTTTTAATATCAATTGAGCCATCTGCTGTAAAATGAGATGTTTCAAAGAAGCTACCATCCTCTAAAATTTTTACATTACGAATATGAGCGAATGGTGCACGAGATGCATATTTTTCAGCAATGGCTACCATATCATTTTGAGGATCCGCCCCCATTGAGCCTGAGCAGAATGTAAATCCATTTGCTTTTGAATCTGAAATAGCAATTAGTTTTTCATAGCTTTCTGCGCCTGTAATAATACGTGGCAAGCCAAAGATCGAATATGGTGGATCATCTGGATGAATCGCCATTTGAATCTCTGCTTCTTCTGCTACTGGTAAAATTGCTTGTAAAAAGTAAGCTAGGTTATCCCATAATTGATTTTCATCTATTTCTTTGTACTGCTCAAATAATTCTGATAGTCGAGATAGACGCTCTGGTTCCCAGCCTGGAAGCGTTAAATCCGAAGAAGCACTTACTTCATTCACAAGCTCCTGTGGGTCTAAATTCATCACCTTTGATTTATCAAAATATAATGCCGTTGAGCCATCCTCTAAAGGATGGAATAGATCTGTACGTGTCCAGTCAAAAACAGGCATGAAATTATAGCAAATAACCTTTACACCCGCTTCGCCAAGATTGCGAATAGACTGTTTATAATTTTCAATATATTGATCACGAGTCGGTAAGCCTAATTTAATATCTTCATGTACATTTACACTTTCCACAACGTCCGCATGGAATCCGCAAGATTTAATATAGTCTACCTCTTCTTGAATGGCTTCCTTCGTCCATACTTCTCCAGCTGGTAATTGATGTAATGCCCATACAATTCCTTTTACATTTGGAATTTGTCTTACATCCTCTAATGTCACTGTATCATTGCCACGACCATACCATCTAAATGTCATATTCATTATTCAGTACCTCCTAGTTTGCTAGATTTTCTATATATGCTTTTGCTCGTTCAACAACACCTGCATAGCCATCTTTTGCATAGGCTTTATTTAAATCACTGCCAACACCCACTGCAACAGCGCCTGCTTCTAGCCATTCACCCATATTTGCTAAACCAACACCGCCTGTAGGCATAATCGTGACATTCGGTAATGGGCCTTTCACAGACTTAATAAAGCTTGGTTCAAACTGACTTGCTGGGAATAGCTTAATAATATCGCTGCCACCCTCAAGTGCTGTTACCATTTCTTTAATCGTCATACAGCCGGGTAAATATGGTATACTATAGCGATTACAAATAAGTGCAATGTCTGCATTATAGCTCGGACTTACAACAAATTTAGCACCATTTAAAATTGCATGACGCGCTGTTTCAGCATCTAACACTGTACCAGCGCCAATTAATGCATCACTATTGCGTAATGCTTTAAATGTATCTTCGATAAAAGGTGTTGTGTACGTTAATTCGATGGCTTGAATACCACCTTCAATAGCACCTTTTGAAATTTCTATTGCTTCTTCAGGTGAATTGCCTCGCACAACGGCTACAACCTTTGCAGCTGATAACGCTTTCAAAATTTCGATTTTTTGCATTGATCACAGCTCCTTAACGCTCAATTAATTTTTCATCTCCGATAAACTGCTTTAACTCTTGTAATGATGGAAGCCCCTCATTGTCTCCTTTAATTGTGGCAACAAGTGCACCAGCACCATTTGCTAAACGCAGACGCTCTGGAATATCATCACCATTTAAGTAGCTATAGACGTAAGCTGAATCAAAGGCATCCCCGGCTCCAACTGTATCAATTGCACGAATTGAAAATGCTTCACGATCATACTGTTCGGTTGCGGTATAAACGGAGGCTCCTTGCTCACCTTTTTTAATAATCATTTCATCTATGTGATATTGCTGCTGAACGTCCTGTATTGTACGTCCCTTAAATAAAAGTTCAAATTCGTCTTGTCCTGTAAGAAGGAGATTAACAAATGGGTATAGCTTTTCATATGCTGTACGAGCATCTTCTATTGTCCATAGCTTTAATCGTAAATTTGGATCAAAGGACACAGGAATATTTTTTGTCTTTGCTAATTGAATCAATTTTAATGCAACATCAACATTGTGCTCGCATACTGCTAAATACACACCGCTTATATGTAATAAATCAACATCATCCAACACTGATTCATCTAAGCGATCTGCTGTTAATTCAAGTAAAGGTGATGGCTTACGATAATAAAACGATTTACCTGCCCCATCTTCCCGTATTTCCTTAAAATAAATGGAGGTTGGAATATGCGGTGTCCGCATAACATGTGATACATCAATGCCTTCACCACGAGCAAAGTTATAAATGACCTTGCCGAATTCGTCATCTCCGATACAACTGATCCATCTTGCTTCCATATCTAAACGCGTAATGCCTATTGCAAAATTAAGTTCTGCTCCACCCACAGCTCGTTCAAAGGAAGGAACAAATCGTAGAGGACCTGTTTTAGATGGATTAAAAACAACCATTGCATCACCAATCGTTGCAATCCGTTTATTTTTCAAATTTATTCATCCCCTTCATTAATAAAACGATTTAGTAAAACGTTTTATTAATACTAACATGATTTTTTTTATGTTGCAACAATAATCGGATTATTTAGATTGTTAGCACTAGCATTTTTCCTATATGCAAAAAACTCCTACAATCATCTTTTTAATGAATGTAGGGGGCTGATTTATTATGCCTATATGACCTTTCCTTATTTAAATAATAGGTGCGCCTTGATTCGATTGGACGCACCTTCTTATATGCTTTAGCCTTTTATCCCGTATTAATGGCTGTAAGACCCCACTGATTGAAGGTTCACTTTATATTTTCCAAAAAACGAATGACAACATTTGTAAACTCCTTTGGCTTATCATAATGAATATCATGTCCAGGTGAATTGATATTCACTCTTACACCATTCTCTAACAGGCTCACAACTCGATCAGTATCCTCATCTGATAACGCAGCTACTAATAAATCGCCATCATAGCTCGTATTGGCTTTTAAAAATACTGTTGGGCTTTTAATTTTTGTTAGTATTTCAGCCTGATTATAATCCTCAAACCATGAATGATTATAAAATGTTTCCCCAAATTTACGGTCAAATGGATACGTTTCTGCTTCAAACATTCGATTAATTTGTGGTGGCAAATAAATTAAATGCACAGGCTTATTTGGATGCTTTCGATGATAGGCGCTAGCATCCTTTGAAAACTTACGCCATAGAAAATCCCCAAATATATTTTTCCAGTAACTGTTCTTTAATGCATACGTAAAGTAATCTTGAATTTCCTGTTGATTTTTAAAATCCTCATACATTTGAAATCCATAGACCCAAACATAGGTATTTTCACATCTATTCGGCTCTGTTGAAAAGAAAGGTGAATCTTCAATAATAGTTCCTAGCACTAATGCAGGATAATGTGCTGCCATCCAGGCTGCAAGCATTCCTCCTGATGAATGACCAGATATCACAGTAGGCTTACCTATTACTACTTCCATAAACTCAGCAAAATCCTTCGCCATTGCCTTAGCTGTATACTTCTCAGGATTCCAATCCGATTTTCCATGTCCATGACAATCAACAGCATAAACATGATAATGCTGTGCTAATTCAGGCAACACTTTTGAATAGTCCTCCCAAGTCATGCCTTGTCCATGAATTAATAGAAGAGGCGTTTTGCCATTTGCTGGACCTTCACCATAATTGAGTACAGTACCATCCTGTAATTTTATTTGCTTCTCAGAAAATCCTGCATTGTACATTTTCTTTAAAGGCTTCTTGATATACGTTATATTTTGATAAAAATAAGATGCAGCTAGTAGCACAATTAACAATAAGATAATAGCAATAAGCTTCATTCTCACGCCCCTCCCATTACAATAGAAGTTCCTAATTTATGCCCTTTAAAATTTCCAAAAAAGATTCTCTTTTGTTTTAAAATGATAATAGAAGCTCCCTTTACTACTACCAGAGCATTTCACGATATCACCAGCTGTAGTAGCATTGTCACCACCGTTCATTATAACATAGACAATTTATGGGCTACCCTCTCCCATTCTATATAACAGCATTAATAGGCGGCATAATCATGTTAGTCGTTGCAACCAACCCCTTGATATTACAAAGCAAAATCATCATTAAAATAAAATATTTTTCTTAACTAAAAGCCGAATTGTCTTAATCACCATAAGACAATTCGGCTCTTTTAACGGATTATATTATAAAAAGCTTGTCACAACATCTACTAAGCTATAGCCACCTAAGAAAACACAAACAGCTACAATAGCAACACCAATAATATTGCTGACTGTTTTATTCACATAGTTGCCTAGTAAGTCTTTATTATTCATAACAATTAATAGGTAAATTGCAACAATTGGTAATAAAATACCATTCAATGCTTGCGCTAATAATAGCACTTGCATTGGTTCAAAGCCTGTTGCAGATGTAATAATTCCAATCAGCATAACAATAGTAAAGACTAGCTTGAATTTTTTATTTTTCATACCGTCCTTCCAGCCAAAGACACTTGCCAATGTAACAGCTGCTCCAAGAGGGCTGGCAAGAGCGGAAGAAAAACCAGCAGCAAAAATACCAATACATAAAAATACTTTTGCCCATTCACCAAATAAAGGCTCTAGTTGAACAGATAAATCTGCAACATTCTTCACATCAGAGCCTAGCATTGTTGCACCAGCGGTAATTAAAATAGCTGCTGTAATAAGACCACCTACACCAATGGATAAAACTGTATCAAGACGAGCATCTTTTAAATCACTTGGCTTTGACCAATTTTCTTGTACCATAGATGAGTGAATAAAGAAATTATAAGGCACTACCGTTGTTCCAATTAACGCAATAATTGTTACAATGGATCCTGCTGGAATATTTGGCACAACAGAGTTTTTGAAAATGCTTGACCAATCAGGTTGTACAACAAACATCGTTGTGAAAAAAGTAATACTCATAATCACTACTAAAAAAATCATGACACGTTCAATAATTTTATAGCTGCCAGTTAAACCTAAAATCAGAATAAGAACCCCAATAAACGGACTGATAACATTTGCTGGAATACCGCCAAATAATGTAGACAGCCCCATAGATGTTCCAATCAAATCCCCAGATATATATGCTGAACAGCCAACCGCAATAGCAATGGCGATAATCCAAATTGAAGCAAATTTTAATAATGGTTGTTTAAATTGTTCCGAGATTGCTTGCCCTAAATCCTTTTTTGCAATAATACCGATTCTCGCTGCCATTTCCTGCAAAATAATAGTTGTAATAATGGAAAAGACCACTGCCCATAAAAGTGCAAAGCCAAAACTAGCCCCTGCCCGTGTAGCTGTTGTTACTGTTCCAGGACCGATAAAGGATGCTGCAATAACCGCTCCAGGACCGATTACTTTTAAACGTTGAAGCATTGTACGTTTACTTACTACAGTTAGTGTATTGTCATTTAACTCTTGTGTCATAGAACCATCCCCTTGAAATTGAAAGTATCAAGGACGTCTTAAAAAATCTCTATCAAACAAGTTGGATTGGTAGAGAAAATGAATCAATTATTCACTTTCTAAATAATTATAGATGGTCTGTTTTGTAACATTTAAAATATCAGCAACTTTATCTGTAGAACCTTGAACTAAAAATATCCCCTTCTTATCTAGGTTCTGTACAAAAGCAACTTTATCAATCTTTGCTGATATTGGTAAGGTTAAATTCAGCTCTATTAATGTTGTTTGAATAATTTGATCAAACATTTCTGTAATTGACGTCGCATAACTTTCATTAATTTGTGACTTAATATCAAATGGCATTAAAATATTTGTTAATAATTGATGCATATGAGCAAACTGCGTAATGTTGTAGTTGATACCAAATAAGCCGACAACTTTCCCACTATAATCTTTAATATATACAATAGAAGATTTAATTTTTACACCGTCTTTTGTTGTTGAATAAGTGCCTAAAACATCTTCTAAATTAGTAGGGTCTTTTTTTAATTGCTGTAAAACAAAATCTGTAATTGGAGCACCTAATTTACGACCTGTCAAATTACCCTTTATATAAATTAATGACTTTTCCATATTCGAAAAATCATGGACAACGACTTCACAACTTTCATCAAATATAGCGTAAATCGCATCAGCCATACGCAAATATGGGAGAAAAATAGGATTGATGGTTGAATTCATAAATATCCCTCTTTTTTTAGATTTGAGAAAATAGCTGTTTTAGGAAGTGAATACCTTTTACGCTATTTCCTTCATTGTTTAGTAATGGACTGTAAATACCTATACCTATCTTATCGAAAGTTGGATATTGGTTACAAGAAGATAACTTGTAAGAAAATATACTTCCAGAGATTCCACTTTTCGCAGCGATTTGTTGATTGTTCACTGCTAGGGGTGACTCACCATACAAACCACTTGCTAATAATGCTCTATGTGCATATCGAGCTATAGCATCATGAGTAATCAACTGCTGAAATTTATAACCAATTTTCGCCAAATCCTGTGTTGACATTTGTAATGAGCATAAGGTTAGATAGGTTTCTAGTGTATTTTCAATCGCATCTTCTAGTAAATCCAGTTTGTTTAGTGTGTGTAAAATTTCTTTGTTTCGCTCGCTATGCTGCCTCTCATAGGATAAGACATTCTCATCAATTGTTGTGACAACATTAAATTGCTGAGCTATAAATAATTGGATATTTCGAACTTTTTCAATTATTGAATGACCATCAATCATAGAAGTAATCGTTAATGCACCCGCATTAATAAAGGGATTTAAAATTGCACCATTCACATAAAATGCTGTAGCAGATTTTGTATTATAAGCAATAGATGAGGCTGTAATCCCTACTTTTTGCCTCACCTTATTTACACCGCATTGTTTTAAGACATAAAACAGTGAGAAAAACTTTGAAATGCTTTGAATCGTAAAATATTGTGGATATTGTCGATTGCTGAAAATATCCTGCTCTGAAAAAGCAATAGAAACTTCAAAATATTGAGAAGGCAAGTGCTCTAATATCGGTAAATGCGAAGGAAGATAACCCTCGACTTGCTTTGTTTCCCACTCATATGCTTGAGCTAACCACTTAGGCGTGAGCTGTGGCGTGTGCAGCTGTTTCATCTTGGCTTTGCTTGTAAACGATATCGCCGGCTAAAGCATAGAGTAAAAGTGTTGAAGCAAAGTGTGCCGATAATTGAGTAGGGTCTTGTTGAGGATAAATTTCAACAAAGTCTATACCAACAATGCCTTGTTTTGTTAATTCATAGACAAGTGTCAATAGCTCATAAGATGTTAAGCCATTTCCATCCACTGGACCACCTGGATTAAAAGCAAAATCTAATACATCACTACAAATGCTTAAGTACACAACATCAACATCTTTCGAAGCTTGTGCATAAATATCTTTTGCAAGCTGACGAATATCATGATGTTCGCGAATATCATTGACTGTAATTGTCACTGCACCAGCATTTTTAGCATTTTTTCCGCTTTCAGGCTTGTTACGTGGACCATGAATACCTGTATGAATAATGCTTTCATTACGCACATTTTCTTCTTCATATAAGCGTGCAAATGGACTGCAACGAGCAAATTGATCACCATTGTGTGAAGGAAGATTATCATAATGTGCATCTAGATGAACAATACCGACTTTTTTGCCCTTTTGAGTAAGTCCACGAACAATCGGATATGTAACACCGTGATCTCCACCTAAACCAATAATAAATTTCTCTGAATCCCAAAGCTCTGAAGCAAAGTTTGTAATACGGTTCATTGTTTCATCTACATCCGCAGGAACTATATCAATATCCCCTACATCTCCTAAACGAACATGTTCAAAAACATCTATATCATTTAGTTCTGGTAGATAGCCAGAATAGCGTCCTGAGCATAGGCGCATCACTTTTGGCCCTAGTTCACACCCTGTATAATCGCCCCAAGTTACAGCACCCTCCCATGGAATACCATAAATAATTGCATCTACCTGTGAGTAATCTTTTGTTTTTGAAAGATTGGCAGCACCTAACATACAAGGTGTATTACCATAAATATTTGTCATATTTCCAAACCCCTTTTTAATTTTTTTAAAATTATTTATAAAATTATTAAAATCTAATTTTTAATAATTGTCAAACAATTTTTATTAAATTTCAAAATTAATATGTCAAATAATCAGAGATATACGCATATAAAAAGCGTGACAATCAATATTGCTTTTATTGATTGCCACGCTTTATTTTAATTTTTTTAAAATCTATATTTGTGCTAGGGCGTAAGAGAAACGCTGTACAGCCTGTTCTATAATTGCACGAGGTGTAGCAATATTCATACGCACAAAGCCCTTACCTTGTGGGCCATACTTTGAGCCTGGATCTAAGGCTAGTCCCGCTGCTAAAAGTTTTTCCATCATTTGCTGCTCATCAATACCTAATGGACGATAATCAATCCACAATAAATAAGTAGCATCAGATTTAGTGACGCGAATACCAGGAATTTTTGATAATTCATCAACAGCATAGTCCATATTTTCAGAAATATAGCTTAAAACTTCCTCTAACCAAGGTTGTCCATCTTGATAAACAGCAGCAACTACAGCATCAGCAAAAACATTTAAGCCATGGATACCATTGCTCATTGCATGCTCAGCAATTTGGCAATGATTCTCTACTGTAGAGGAAATCAGCATGGCAGCTTGAATACCAGCAATATTAAATGTTTTTGTAGGTGCAATGGCAGCAAAAACCATTGCTTTTTCAGCATCCTTAACAGTTAATATTGGGGTATGCTTTAAAGTTGGATTAATGACCAAATCGCAGTGAATTTCATCAGATAAAATAACGACATCATATTGAATAGCTAACTTAACAATTTGTTCCAGCGTTGAGCGTGACCAAACAATCCCCCCAGGATTATGAGGATTACATAAAATAAATAGCTTACTATGTTGGAAGGCTTCTTCAAGGCGTGCTAAGTCTAGTTGATAGGAGCCATTTTGTTCCTGCAGATGGCAAAATTCTACATGTCGCTTTTTTTGCTTTGTAATTTGAAAGAACGGCGGATAGACAGGAGGCGTCACAACAATCGTATCCCCTACATTTGTGAAACATTCAATAACATTTGCAATAATTGGAATCACACCCGGTTGAAATAGCATTTGCTGTTCTGGGATTGCCCAATGATGGTGCTGCTGATACCAATTTTGAATAGCTGTAATGGTTTTAGATGACACCGTAGAATAACCAAAAATCGGATGCGTAAGACGTTCTGCTACAGCCTGTTGAATAATAGGTGGTGCAGCAAAATCCATATCAGCAATCCACATGGCTAGCATATCATCCGTACTTTGTACATTGTATACTGCATCTAGAGTATCCCACTTAACACAATTTGTTTGTCGACGACTAATAACTTCGTTTAATACCAAAGCATTCACCTTCTATTTCTTATAATATTGATTATTACTAAAATCATGATTGCACTTATTATAGTAGGCACACCAACTATAAATCAAATGAATATTAAAAAAATAATTATGAAAATAATTCATAATTATAGCAGATAAATGATTGATATAAGTTGAGGCTGGTAAATGCTCTTTCATAAAAAAAGAGATGCTGTAGCACCTCTCATTTTAATATTCTTCAGCGTACCAGCTATAATATCTCTTCTCTCAAAGAATCAACATTGTTCAGCTAATACTATAAATTTTCTGAGGCTTTTCGTTTCATTAAAACCTCATTTCCGTATGTATCTCCCCAATCACGCATCAGGTAAATAATTGGTTTTAATGTTTCTCCAAAGGCTGTAAGAGAGTATTCGACTTTTGGCGGAATTTGCCGATATATTTCACGATTTACAATACCATCACGTTCTAATTCACGAAGTTGCAGTGTTAACATACGCTTTGTTGTATAAGGCATCAGTCTTCCTAACTCATTAAAACGTTTAGGTCCAGCAATCAAATTATATAGTATGATTCCTTTCCATTTACCACCTATCACATCTACAGGAATAGCAACGGGACAAGCTGTTTTATCAGGGCATTTTTCAGTTTGAAATTCCTTCACAGTAACACTCCAATCTTTTAAGTATCAAATTATATACCATATTCCAAAATTAATACTATTCAACAAAAATGTGCGTACTATTAATTTTATTTTATATACCGTAATATTAACATTAAAGACTAAATATTTATATTTTTCTATCTATTTATTTCCACATTCTAATATGTATTAGAATATGCGTTATTTGCCTAATCGAGATAAATATTTAGTTATTTTCAACATCCATTACCTTGTATTAGAGGAGGGAGGATATAACAAATTTCAAGTTTTCTGTGCAGCAGAAGCACTCTCGCACCGCTACTACTATTATATAATCCAGAGTGAGGATACTATAACTTAAGGAGTGACCAATATGAAATCACAAATTATTCAATCTTTCGGTGAGCCATCCGTCTTTCAATTAGAGGATATTTCTAAACCTAGTCTAAAACCTGGACATGTACTTCTCGAAGTAAAGGCTTCAAGTGTAAATCCTATTGATACGAAAGTACGTGCTGGTGTTGTGCCAGCAGTCGCTCCAGAATTTCCAGCAGTTTTACATGGAGATGTCGCTGGTATTGTATGTGCAATAGGAGAAGGCGTTACTAAGTTTACCATTGGGGATGAGGTATACGGTTGTGCAGGTGGATTTAAAGGAACGTTTGGTGGGGCACTTGCAGAGTTTATGCTAGCCGACGCTGATTTACTTGCTCATAAACCGAAAAACTTGACGATGGAGGAGGCCGCTGCTTTACCATTAGTATCCATTACTGCTTGGGAAGCATTATTTAATCGCGCACGTCTTACATCTGACCAAAATATATTAATTCATGGGGCTACAGGCGGTGTGGGGCACGTAGCCATTCAATTAGCAAAATGGGTAGGAGCCAATGTTTACACAACTGCCTCTAGCAAGAAAAAATTAGAGATTGCTATGGACCTTGGTGCTGATGTAGCTATTAATTACCGAGAAGAAAGCGTCCAAGACTATGTACAAAAATATACAGATGGAAAAGGCTTTGACGTGGTATTTGATACTGTAGGTGGTGAAAACTTAGACCGCTCTTTTGAAGCAGCAGCAGTGCATGGAACAGTAGCTGCTATTGCGGCTCGTTCCACACACGACCTTTCTCCCGTTCATTCAAAAGGGCTTTCGCTTCATGTTACCTTTATGCTGTTAAAAATCTTAAATCCAGATATGCATAAGGATTACGGGGAAATTTTACAACGAATCACAAATGTAGTGGAGGAAGGAAAGCTACGCCCACTCGTAGATTCAACAATTTTTACGTTTGATGAAGTTGCAGAAGCTCATAGATACTTAGAGTCAGGTGAAGCATTAGGAAAGGTTGTTTTGAGAAATAATTGGTCATAAGCCATTGCTGCCCTAAAAGCATTTAAGGAATATTTAATAATTATCTAATAAATTGTTTATTTTTCAATTGTATCCTTAACTTCAATACGAAAAGGAGGATCATTGAATGCAAAAACAGGGCGCTGGCTTTATAGTATGTTTGCAGCTATTTTTTTCATCTGTATACTAACACAATTTTTTCTAGCAGGTATGGCTATTTTCGGAGGAGGTCAATTCTGGGCTAATCATAAAATGCTTGTTCACTTATTTGGTCTTAATATACCAGTAATCATGATGATTGGTGCTTTCATGGGTAGTGCTAAAAAGAATGATTATTTGGTTATTTTAGGATTATTTATTTCTATTATTACAATGTATGCAAGCGCCAATCTCGGATTTCACTATCCCTATTTAGGCGCATTGCATCCTATTTTAGGTATACTTATTACAATTTTATCTATTATAACTTTATATCGTTCAATCCGTTTATTGAAAGAGGCATAGTTTGCCAATGAAAACTCCGAGCTATCGGGCTTCACAAGATAGTTCGGAGTTTCTTATATTTTTATAAAGCGATAGGCTACGCCCCATACAGTTTCAATAAACTTTGGATTGGATGGGTTTTCCTCTATCTTTTCTCTTAGCTTTCGAATATGTACGGTAACGGTTGTTACATCTCCCATTGAATCCAATCCCCATATTCGTTCAAATAAATGCTCTTTGCTAAACACTCTATTTGTACAACACTATTCTTAAACAGTAAATCAACTAAGCGTATTTTTTATTTAATAGCAGCATCAGTTGTTGGTCTTTCACATATTTGGGGAGGTGTCCACTATCCAATCGATGTGTTAACAGCAGCTTTTATCGGTATTGCCATTGCATGTAGCTTATCTTCTTTTATTACTCGTTCAAGGGTCGTGCTAAGTATAGTCAATCTATACGATCATCTAACAAAAAGGGTTAAAAAAGCGGCTAATGACCAAACGAATATCTCGGAAAGGGAAGGCTAAAGCCCAATATAAGCTCCTACAAAACATTCATCTGAATTTCTTTTTTACTAATTCCTAAATGCTACTTTTGTAAAGAAAAGATTTATGTAAGATTAAGAATAAATGAATGTAAAGGCATGATGTATAGTGAATAAAGAAATGTTAAAGGGAACAATTGATTTATTGATACTTTCCACCTTAGCTCTAGCAGATAATTATGGATACGAAATTTCCAAAGAAATAAAAGACCGAACAGAGGGGATGTTTGAAATTCAAGAAGCTTCCCTCTATCTGTCATTAAAGCGGCTAGAAAAAAATAATTGTATTGAAGCATATTGGGGTACTCAAAGTCATGGAGGAAAACGAAAATATTATCGTTTAACGGACTTAGGGAGTAAACAGTTAGAAGAGATAAAACGTGATTGGATAAAGGTTTCGGAAATGGTAAAACGTTTTTTATAAAGGAGTGGGTTCATTTACATTTTTTCCTTTAATCAATTAAAGTATAAGAGCATATTAATCTTATCCATCTTAATTTTTGGTTTCTCATATTTTATGGATACTTTCAATCAACCCTAGCAATCCCACATAGCCTATTTAGTTGGATATGCATTAGCCATTATGATTGCAAGCTTCTGGGGAATTTTAAACTATATTGATCATTTACGCATCGATCCTCTTTACAAACAGGCAATTACAATTCATAAATTTATCGCTGAGTTGGAGCTTAATGCGGATGATAAATTAGAATTGGCAGCTTATATGGAGGATTATGTAAATGATCAAGTGGTGAACGGCGAAGATACTAAAAGTGCGACGGAAAAGGTAATTAGTCAATTTAAAGTAAAAGAAATTATAGGAAATCAACTGAACAAGGATATGTTCTTTTTCCATTCTCATCATTACTTACTTGGAAATGGGCTAATTTTATTGTTAATAGGTATTGTTTTCTGGTTTTTATTTTCTCAATTTCATTTGATAACATTGGTGACCATACAATTACTAGGAATTTGCTATGCTTTTGGATTTTGGCTATTATTTGTGCTTTACAAATTTTTAAATATAATCTTAAAGAAAAAAGCTTAAAAACATTTAAAGTAGTGACCCTCCCATTTTGTGCGGAGGATCACTATTTTCTATTTTCGATCAAATATTACCCCAAACGTAGATGCTTTTACATATGGCTGATCCTTTAACAACATGAGCTGCTCTGGTGTACCAGATACAACAGCCCCAATAACCTTTATATCATCGCTCTCCAATTTGCCATCCTTCCCTACTAAAGCCTGATAAACCTGATTCGTTTCCCATTCAAAATTCTTACTTTTATGAAGAAGTTCAATATGCTGAATAAAACTATCCACCTCATTGCTTGCAGAGCGTCGGGTTATTGGCTTTGATTGCTCTGATTGAAAGCCGTAAATAAATGGAGAATTAGCTTGAATTGTACTCTGATCTTTCTCCAAAAATGCCGTTATATCTTTTGTAAAGGCATCCACCCACCACCAGTCTGCCTGTACCCCTGATGGCAGCTTGCTTTTTATTTCATCAAAATCATATGCTGAATCAAAGGATATCGCTAACTCAACTAAAGTATTTTCCTCCAATTGGTTGAGCTCACCTATACTATCTTGATAAACATCATATGAAATTTTAGGGTGGTAAAAGAACATTTCTCGATCACCCGTATATTCATTAAACCGTTCCAATTGGGAAGTTTCTGCTAATGATTCTGAGCCTTCGAATTGAATTGGGTCTGAACTATAATTTCGTGTAAGCGCGCCAAATAAATTGTAATCACTTTCAAGAGGTTGCCAAATATATGGTCGATGCTGCTCTCCAAGCACCTTATAGGTTGTTGTTGTTATTCTCCCACCAAGCAAATCATCATCATATAGCTGATTACTAATTTGAACATTTGGAGCACTAATTGCGTTAAATAATTGAATATCATCCATTACCTTTTGAGCACTATTTAATGATAAATACCTAAGACCATACCAAAATACTACTAAAACAATTGGCGTAACGATAATTGCTATACCTGTCATTTTTATCGTTGACCAAAGCTTTGCCCTTCTCATTATTTTTTTCGTCTGCTTGTCATCAAATAAAAAATCAGGCTGCTCCTTATTCATCATCTATCTCCTCCTGAAAGCGTGTTGTAAATTCTTCCTTAGCACGTCTAACATGCGTTTTTAATGTATTTTCATTTTTACTCATTAAGGCTGAAATTTCTTTATACGATAAGCCTAGCTCATATTTAAGGACTAATAATTCCTGATGTAAGATAGACAACGTTTCAAGTGTGCTTCTTATATCCTTTACTCTTTCATTTTTTAGCGCTTGAATTTCAGGGATATTCGTCAATGCGGTCAATTGCATCTCATCCAATTCCGTTGTTGGATGACGCTGCTCTTTTCTTTTCATATCATAAAATTGATTGGTGGCTACGCGATAGAGCCAGCTCATGACCTTATCTGATTGAATGCCATCCTTATGTAACAAAAATTTATAGCATGTATCCTGAACAATATCTTCTGCATCCTCATGGGCTAATCCCCGCTTTCTTAAATAACGATATAACAGGATTCCTGCCTGCTGTAAAAACTTATTCATCGATTGCTTCGCTACGTCCCCCTCCCTTCTGCCTATACAACGCACAACTCTATGGAAAGTTTACATGTGCTGGTAAATAAATTTTTTATTTCATAAAAAAAATTATCTCTCCTCATAGAAGAAAGATAATTTTCAATAAAGCTTATTATAATCAAATGTATTATTTTGCTAAGGCGATTTTTATATGTGCTAAGTGGTGCTCCTCGTGCCAAGAAAGCTTTGCGAGTTTTGCTGCTACCTTAATTTCACCTGCTTGCTGATGTGTGAAGGTGCGGCTTAATTGTTCCTCTACTAAGCTATTCCCTAAAGCAACAATACGCTCATTTATACCTTCTAGCATTTTAATCGAGCTTTCTACAGGAAGCTTTGTGTCTGGCTGAATCGCCCATTTTTCCTCATCAAAGGCAGGCACAGTTGGATTATTATCCGTTAATGCAAGCTTTAAGCGCTGATACATATTGAGCTGTGAGTCGGCAATATGGTGGACAAGCTGGCGCACATTCCAGCTACCCTCACGATACGTTTTGTTTAAATCCGCATCACTTATCCCATCCACTGTTGCACGCAAACGCTCTGTATATGTCGCGATTTGCTTTAACCATTGCTGCACGTCTTCTAGCCTAACATGTTCAGGAACTTGCAATTGACCAATTGGGTATTTTACATCCATTTTCCATCTTCCTTCCTTATTTTGTCTTAGCTTTAACTATACCTAATAGACTTAGTTGTTGCACTCTTTTTGTTTTTCATTTATGTCCTATAAAATTTAACTAGCTATTTTCAACAAGCATTATAGCTTTAAAATAAGTTTGATTAAAAGCTGTTTGAATTTGTTATTGCTAACCTTAAGTGTCCTACAAAGTGCAGTGCAGTACACTATTATTGTTATTTCCCCCACAATAAAAACTATCCTTTACTCATTATTTTTGTAAAGGATAGTTTTATCAAGCGATTCTATATATTCAGAAATTTTAAGTGAAAATATATCACCTACTAACTTAAAGCGAAATTGCGCCTATTAGGACTGCTGTAATGGTCATTACTATATTTGCTCCAAGCGCCCATTTTAAAAGGTATTTTTGATGCTCTCCAAACCCTACTCCTACTAATCCGATAAGAATAAATGTAGCAGGAACCAAGGGCGACAATGGATAGCCAACTGTTGAATGACCTAACAGAGCCGCACGCCCTATTTCAACGGGATCAATTCCAAAGCTAGTCGCTGTTTCACTAATAATCGGAAGAATTCCGAAGTAATAGGCATCAGGTGAAAAGACGAAGCCAAGAGGTATACTCGTTAGCGCCACCACTAAAGGTAAATGTGCGCCAAGCCATTCGGGAATAACCAAAACGATTGTAGAAGCCATTGCATCCATCATACCAGTTCCACTAAATACACCCGTAAATATGCCTGCAGCGAAAACTAATGTACTAATCAGCACAAAGTTATTTGCATGGCTTAAAATCATTTTTTGTTGTTCTACTGGATTAGGGAAGTTTACAAGCAATGCAATAGCGAATGCTGTCGCAAACAAAATTTGAATTGGTAACACTTCCATCACTAACATTACCATAAGAGCAGTTGTCAAAACCAAGTTAAACCAGAATAATTTCGAAGCTGGTCTACTGCCCTCAACTGTAGCAGCTTGTTCTGCTAAAGCTCTAAAAGATTCCGATTGAATAAACCCTAATCTTTCCCGTTCCTTCTTACCCAGTATATAGGCGACAAAAAGCGTCCATAGAAGACCAGCTATCATAACTGGGATAATCGGAATAAATAAATCGTAAATTTCTACATGAAGACTAGCTGCCGCTCTTACTAGAGGTCCTCCCCAGGGAATGATATTCATTATTCCAGCCGCTAATGAAACAACACACGCTAATACAAGCCGATTTAAACCTAGTCTTTTGTAAATCGGAAGCAATGCTGAAATTGTAATCATAAACGTTGAAGAGCCATCTCCGTCCAAACCAACTAATATTGTCATAACCGCAGTAGCTAAAACAAGCTTTAGCGGATCGCCTTTTACGAAATTAAGTATTTTGGCAATCAGAGGGTCAAATAAACCAACATCAATCATCAAACCGAAATATAAAATAGCAAAAACAATCATTACTGCTGTAGGTGTTACTTTTATAATTCCATCCATCATCATTTGTCCCATCTCAGCGCTAAACCCACCAATTAAGGCAAAAACGACAGCAACCAAAACGAAAGCTACTACAACTGAAAGCCGCTTAGTTAAAACTAACAGCAGAAAAGTTGCGATCATACAAAAACCTAAAATAGACAACATTTATAATCCCTCCACTTTATATAACAAGAAACACATATTTTATCGTTTAAGAAGAATTCCTTATATCTTAGCGAAAAATTCCTCCTTCTACGAATTTACACTATTATTCAATAACAACCATCCCGAAAACTTAATAATACAAATATTCTAATAATTTAATTTAAAAATAAATTCTCTTTCATGTTGTCTATTTTCTATCTAATCTGCTTATTGTCTATATGATTTTAAAGGCTCTATCAAACAAAAAACAGTCGCTTTTTATTATATCATCATAAAAGATAGAGTTATTACAATAAAAATGGTAAAAGAGCAATTCTTTGTAGTAGATTTAATGGAAGCGAAAACGAAGCTAATAAAAATCAAGAATCACGGAGTTTTATCGATTATTTTCATTTAAATTATAAAGTAATTTAAAATTTTTGGTGATTATGAGGATGATTTTATGAAAAAACTATATATGCAGAAAGTAATTCTAGGTATGCTCCTTTTTTAGCTGCTTGTGTTCCTTGAGGCAAGGAAAGATATTTTCAAGTATCTTTTGTTCAAGCCGAACCAGATAGTCATTTTGAAGTAGAATTATTACTGCTTACTGACTACGCTGGAAAAACTGCCCCTTCACTAGAAACAGTAAAATTTGAGATTGAGGATACAAATATAAAAGGTACTATTGAGATTGATCGTACTAGTATTACTAATGATAAAGTAAATAGTATTATTGAGGAGGGACAACAACTCAATTTAAAAATTGAATATGCTGAAGGTCAAAATTATATAATAAATAAAACTATAAAGCTGAATAATAACGGCTCTCCTATTGACTATTATAAAGAATGATTAATCATTGAATAGAAGAGCTTACATTATTTTAACGACTTTATTGTAAATTAACTATACTATAATAACTAATATATCTATAAATAATTATCAAAAAATTAACAATAAGAGATATCATGCGTGTTGATTAACCTTTATTTTACAGAGAATCGCTTAGAATTCGTTGATTTCTGTTACAGGTGGACGCTTTCTGCGGGTGCGGCTTCAACTCATTTATTTCGGCAAATGCCGAAATAAATGGATTTTCAGCTCGCACTTTTTCCGCTAGAGTCGCCACCTTTCACGCCAATCAACGAGAGAATGCTTTAGACAAAGCGTTTTCCTTCTAACAACACGCAAATGAATAGCCAATATTTAGATAATCAACACGCTTGAAGAGATATATGTTATTGGATGATGAAATATTTAAAGTATTAAGATAGCAGCAGACATACTATTATGCCTTAAAGCAATATTTTATCTATTTACAAAAGAAAAAATAGTAGTTATGAAGATGTTCAGATAATAAATTTCTACACAGAAGGAGATATGATTATGGAAAAAAGCAAATTACTAAGAATGGACAATGTCGGTATCGTTGTAGAATCTCTTGATGACGCAATCTCTTTCTTTGAGGAGATTGGCTTGAAGCTTGAAGGGCGAACTATTGTCGAAGGTGAATGGGCTGGTCGCGTAACCGGCTTAGGTTCTCAGTGCGTAGAGATTGCTATGATGGTTACTCCAGATGGTCACAGCCGACTTGAGCTTTCACGATTTCTCAACCCACCTACTATATCAGATCACAGGATGGCTCCTGTCAACGCTCTTGGTTATCTACGCGTCATGTTCGCCGTTGAAGACATTGACGAGATGGTATCCAGACTCACTAAGTATGGTGCTCAGCTCGTTGGCGAAGTAGTTCAGTACGGGGACTCGTATCGACTCTGCTACATTCGTGGCATCGAAGGACTGCTAATCGGTTTAGCAGAACAACTCAATAACAAATAAGTAAGTGACATTTTATAAAAAAGCCTTTACTGAAGCAAAATATTTGAACAAAATTCTTAGAGCGTGATTGTTGGACAAGAAGTAAAGGAGTGATAGATATTAGTCATTGACTAATATCTATCACTCCTTAATTTAAATCTCGATAATGTAAATTAAACAACTTTATTATTCGAACAAATGTCCCCACATAATAATACCATTCCCACCCGCTCCACTCCACCTTCACCCCTCAAACCCTTGCCACACTTGCCCTCACGCCCTTTTTTCACCCTTTCCCCATTTCCGTTAAAGAATAATAACATTCCCGCTTTTTTCACCCTTTTTCCTCATTTGTGTAACGATTTTTCACTGATTTTGACATAATAATAACGTGGAATAGATGTAAGGTTCAAGGAGAGAGTAGAGGTAAGATTTAAGGTTAGAAGGAGCGGGTTTCCCTACTTTCTTTCCCACTTTTGCTCATGCTTTTTCTTCTTCTTTTTTGTTGCGAATCCCTTTCGTTGCTTGCTTTCTCATGCTTTTCTTCATGCTTTTTCTCATGCGTTTCTCGCCCTTTTCCCCGCCTTTTTTCGGGCATAAAAAGACCGAAGGTCTGCCTGAATCGAATCAGGAAACTTTCGGTTTTAGGAACGTTCTTTTTATTTAAGGAACGGTTTTATTGTTTAAGAAGCGGTATTAATGTTTTGAGACATAGTAGCTGTAAGGTTTAAGGAAGATCATTCTTATTTCTCCAAACCTTATGTATTAATTCTTCTAACTGATCAATAATTTCAACTAATCAAGCATAGGAGGCTTTTCATTTACAAGACTCATGATTTCATTCACATTTAACTTGTTCTTTTCTTTCCTTCTTTAAATAACCTATTCCAACTACCAAGCAAAGAATAATTGCCATATTAATACCACCAAGATGCAAAAAACTTTTCATTAAAGCCGTTAGAAAATTTAACATATTATCTACTCCTATTCTTCAAAAGATAAATTGACAGGTTCCTCTAACAAATCAGAAGAAAAATCAATGTTAGTTGTTGGTGTTTGTTTATCAACTTCCTCAAATTTAAGTTCATCAATCCACACTTGTCCATTTCCCGATAGTAAAACACCAAAAGCAATGACCGCACTGTTTTCAGGCACATCTAAAACAATATGATAATGATTCCACTCATTATTTCCTACAATTGGGCGATCACTCATATTATCAAATTGCAATACATCCCCAAGTGAATCATCTACACGCATCCAAAATCCACAAGATCCATCAACATCTTTTGTTTTAATAAAACCAGAAAGTTTTATCCTTTTGCCAAGATACTTTTCTGCTTTGAATTGTTGCATCATTGTTGCAAATTCACCTTGTGATTGGACAGTAACAGCTTTTAAGAATCCAGATGCTCTTCCTTTATGAACATTTTCTCTATCAATTCCCATCTTATAATTAAACGGATGACTACCGCTTAAATTCCATCCTTTTAGTAATTGTTCATTTTTCAAATTGATTTCCTCCTTTTGTATGGTTAATTTACCCATGATTTTACGATATTGCCCTGGTGGTAATTGATAATACTTTTTAAACGAACGGGTATATGATTCTTGTGTTTCAAAGCGAAAATAGAAAGCAATATCTATGATCTTTTCATCTGAATAAAGTAGCATGTTAGCTGAATTGGCAATTCTTCTGTACCGAATATATTCAGATGCAGTCACGCCAACCTCCTTTTGGAAAATACGAAGAAAATGGTATTTTGAGAATCCTGCGAACTGAGCAACGCTTTCTAAAGATAACTCTTCATGTAAGTTCATCTCTATATACTCGATTGTTTTTTGAATGATGGGGCTATAGCTCATTTCATGAACCTCCTTACAAATAAGATAACAAAAACAGATAATTGTTTTTTGACATATATTGCTTTGTTATTCAAAGCTCTTGATAAAAACAACTATATGTTGAAGGCAAAAACCAAAAATTAGATTTTGTTTAGGACTATCTTTTTCAACCATAAAAAACCGAAAGTCTGCTGTAGCGATTCAGAAAACTTCGGTTTGAGAATGTTATTTTATTTAAGAGTCGATATTATTATATCGAGACATAACGAGGACAAGATTTATGTAAAAGCTAACCGTTTAAGAACAATCGGAAGCAATATGCATGTTTTCTGCCTGACAACGTAATTTATAAAAATATCTAACTAATTCATGTTCTCCTAAAATAGATACTTCCATATTACGTAATGTTCTCTTTCCTACTCTGCGGTCTAACAAACAGAGTATTTTAATTAGGATATCAGATGACTTTAGGGATTCTTCAATGGGTGAGTTAAAATATTCTTCTAATGCTGAAAAGAAGTCGTATTGAGCAAAGATACCTTCCTTTTTCAATTGTGTGTGGGCTTGATCTTGTATGAATCTATTTTTTGCTACATCATCATAATCAAAATCGTTCAGGTTCCTTCTTATATCTCTTTCTCTACGATACTCTTTCATTTCTGCTGTAATTGTACACATACTTAATTTTTCTACTTTATCAACAGTAATAACGGCTCTACCTAACCTATCATGTGCTTTTCGATAATTAATGACTTGAAAATCCACCCTTGAATGTAACGGCTCACAGATAAAATTTTTTAATTGTTTCTTTGCTTTACTCCATTTAGGCTGATATAACAATTAACCATCTCCTAACTTCTACAAACTCTTGTTTCTCCATATCTTCATCCAATAAAATGTCCTTTTACTTCGGAAGACCACCCATCTATACCAACTTTTTATCATATACCAAATTCATCAGCTATAAATATATTGGGCAAATTCAACTTCTGCCCCTATGGAATCGGTAAAGCGGATAAATCTACTATCTAAGTACATAACTGGTGTTTCATGATTTTCAATGTTAGTAACAATGACAAATCTATAAGCTAAATCATATTTCTTCTTTAATTGATTTAACTCCTCTTCTTTACCCTCCAATTGTCCCAGAACGAAATTTAACTGTTTATTTATATCAAAGGACTCTTCGTAACCTGTACCTAATTCCCATTCAGTACCGAGTCTGAATAGTGTTTCTGTTGTAATGACAATCTTATTTAATGCTCTTGTAGGTTTTATCCCTAATGTATTTGTAAAATCCTCAACTGAAAAATCATCTGCCCACACAAAAAAATAAACTTTTACATTCGTCTTTTCCATCTATACGCTCCCAAAAGGTTCATTCAATTGTTTGTAAAATTTCAATGGCTATTTCATCAAGTTCTTCTAACTTTTCTCCTGCTGTTGGACTTTCAATCAGCCTAATTAAATCACCTTTAAATGACTTCCTTAATTCATTTGGTAATCTTTTGACCAAAATTTCCAAGCACCAATGCTTCCAGACGTTATCATTCGTGGCTAAAACCACTTTAATTAGAAGAACGATTTCATTCGGAAACATAAGTAGTAGTTCCGCTACTTCCTCCGCTATCGGCCAGTTCATGTCCTGAATCCATTCCAGCAAACCAGGTAACAAAGGCAAAAGTTCTTTTCTATTCAATTTTTTTAATTGGTTCACTCGTTCAAAGTCATGCTTATTTCTTGGCAAGTATTCATCGGAAACACTCATTTTTGCACCTTCGATTTAAGATAAGTCTTTATTTCCTCTACGTCATCTAACTCTCTTTTTGGAAGGATGTATGCACTTACCGAGCTGTTATAAAGATAGATGTTATGTTTATCCTCGCTTAGAGTTTGAATACCGAACCAACTTACCTTTGTTTCACCATTAGAAGTCGCATCGATGATTCCTTCTTCTGATAAAATCATATGATGTTCACCTAATAAGCCATCATTCTTGCCCTCTTTTATCATTTTCTTCGTATTTCGGATAACATAAGAATAGAAATATTTTGGATAGAAAATAATCCACAGAATACTTACTACTAAAAAGGTAATGAATACCCCAAGAAAAGACATGCTCCCGACTTTGGAAAATACAAAGGATGCAATGATAAAGATGATAGGCGTTAAGAATCTTTGCATATTCAATGTTCTTTTGACCGCTTTTGAATTTTTTACGTGAAACATATTAAAGTTTAAATAATCTTCTTCTGTTAAGTTGTATCTTATCTCCATTGGAATGCTCCTTTTATATTCTTTACAAGGAAAATTACTATTGTTTGTGAAAATTCCTTTAACACTTACCTTTATAAATAAATGGCAACTGATATTAAAACAAGAATAAACACACTTTTGATTTTGCTTTTCTTCCACGTATCAAATGCCGAAAAGAATCCGCCCAAAGCAAAGAAAACGAGTCCAATCATCTCAATTATACTTACTGAGAATAAAAAACCTAAATGTGCCAGAAAAGCTCCTATTACGATAAAACCAATTGTAAAAATAAAACGAGCTGACTTAAAATCATTGAATGCTGATTTTCTATCATCCTTATTCATCTTTAAATAAGCCCTAACAACCATAAAAGTTGGTATTCCCCATATAATGATAAAAGGTACAAGTGAATCACTATTTACGCTCAATACTTACGTCTCCCATCCACTATCAGCTTAACATTCAACTAAGAATTATCTTAGAAAAATCGTTCCTGTTCCTTATAGAAACGCTCCTGTAATCTTTATCCAAAATTTCTATCTAAAAAAAGCAGTAGATAACTACCTGCACAAAGAAATAGTGCAATTCGAGTGATAACATAAATTGACAACTCAAATGCAGTTAGTTTTCTTTCTCTCTTAATTTTTTTAAAGTGTCTATAATAATAGAATGAGCATAGGAGTAGGACTATCGCTGATATTTGGAAAACACTTTCTAAAAGATTAACCAAAACATCATCTCCTTACATGAATAAAATATTTGTTCTTTCTAATTCTTCGGTTAGAAACATTGACCTATAAAGTACGTGTATTCTTCCCTTCAATTAATTGAAAATGAATATTGCTCGATGCTCCTCCGTCAATGTGTTTAGGAACATCTGATAAATCGAGTAATTCCTTCAAATGAATAGACTTTTTACGATTTGCCTCTATTGTAATACGATATGGGCCAGCTAAATTCATTAGTGACTCCATCCGTACCCCATCTTCCATATAAAAATAGGAATCCAGAAATTCCAATTCAAATGATACGTCTTTACCGCTCCGATTATGTAACACAAAATCACATTCCCCATTCAATAAGTCTTCGCCTACAGTATCAAAATTGCAATTGCCATTCCCATCGTATGAGATAGCTTTAATGCCACTTGCTAACGTTTCTTGGTACATTGCGATTAAAAGATTTGGCAAAATTGCATATATGATTACAGCTATTATAATTGTCCGAAAGCGATATTTCTTCATACCATAGAAAATTAAAATCATGGCGATTATAAACAAAATCGATCCAATAATACCAATGGGAATAAATCCATCTTGATTGCGAATTGGAAACGACATAAATGTGGAACGTGCTTCTAACATTACGTTATTAGGAAACGGAAAATATAAATACATACATATACCTAAAATCACAACTGAACTAATGAGTGCCACTTTACTTCTTATCTTCATATTCCTCCTCCCTATTAAACTATAAATTATCTAACGCTATCACTTCCCCATTTGATGCATTCACCCCATACTTGCAATCTAATTTCCCGCATAAAACGTATTGTTTTTGTTTAAATTCATACACATAGTAAGATTTTAACTCAAACAAGTTTTTCAGTTTTTCATATGCTTCTTCTTTTGTAATTGTTACTTTATCAGGTTCTTGAAAGTCGTCAAAAGTTTCCAACATCGGTTTACTATCCATATAATTTACAACTTGAAAACTTTTTGGATCTATGAAGACCTTTATTTTCCGCTGAAATACACGGACATCCTGAATATTCGCTTTCAATGTAGCGTGAATATACCCTTTATCACGATAACAGTGTTTTAATACCCAATTCCCTGATTCACTTGGATATTCCTGCCGTAAAAGATTTTTAACTGCTATCATACATTTCTCTTGTTCTATCTCTGTAATGGGGAATGAATCAGGAGATGGCTCACATGAAAATGCTTGTTCTGCTGTAAGATCTTCAATCCATTTGATTTCTTTCCGTTCAAACGGTTGATTCATTGGTTCATCCCAATAAATTGTTTGATCGATTTTCAAAAAATAATTTTCATCTGCAAAAACCTCATACGGAATCGTTGTTGCCCCATCATTTGTAACAAAAATCTCTTCCAATGCATATATAGGGTATAATTTTTTCTGTTCATAGGAAGGATATTCGATCAACTTCAATTGTTCCTTTCCCAAATCTTCTAATCGATCAAGAGAAAGAGCATATTTTTCTACCTTAATTAGCTCTTTTGAAGGAAATTGACCATGCATTGAAAACATAGTGAGCTTCCTTTCTTCGTTAAACTCGATGTCAATATATCCAGGTGGTGAAACGGCAATACCATCAAAACACGACATAAAGTAAAGTTCCCCTTCATCTTCTCGTATCAATTGGAATTGTTCCCCATATGTTAATGCTGTTTCGCTCTCAATCCATTTTATAACGGCTTCCTTATTAAGATTGCTAAATGTAATCCCATCTTCTGCATAAGGCTTACCTATTGTAAAAATACGTTCAAATTTAAGACTTTTCAAGTTGATTTCAAAACTTACTGTCCCCTCTGGATTTAATCCATCATCCTCTTGTACAGCATCATTAGGGAACCACTCCATGGACAATGTATAAATTGTCTCATTGAAGATATCTACACTCCGATAAAACTGATGTTCATGTAAATAATAGTGACTTAGTCCGAACTTTTTCTGCGTAAACTCAACTAATTCTTGTATTCTTAAATCCATTCGCTATGACCTCACTTGCAACTTATTTTGAAACATTCAGATATCTGTATCAATAACTACAGCTTTACTATACTTTTGGGAAAATTAGAAAGTTCTTATACTAAATAGTTTAATTATATGGTCTAACAACGTCTCCTTGGATTGGTTCAGATTCGCCTTCAAATTGGATACGAACAGATTTACCAGTATAATAATCAGAAGAATCCATTACTTGAAAGTGCAAATGAGGCTCTGAGGAATTTCCAGAGTTTCCGCATAAACCGATGACTTGTCCCTTTTGTACCCTTTCTCCAACCCTTATAAGAATTGAATTTTTCTTTAAATGTGCAAGCATACTAAATTCATTATTTGGATGTTTAATCACAACACAATTTCCTTCTGGCTGACTTTCATCCATATCACCTGGCACATTGTCCTTCACACCTTCTACAACTTTTACAACCTCACCATCCGCAGGAGCAACTATTTCTTTATTAAAAGCATAATAGTTTTCATTTTTAGTAGGTGCATCACGATAAGATTGACCATCTTTCATAATGACCAAATCATATGCATATCTCTGGGACTCATAAACATAGTGATAATTAATAAATTGATTGGTTCCTCCCCAAAAAACAAACCATTCTTCTTTTATTGGCATGATATAAGTATTCTCAGTGTATCGGTTATCACTTTCTGGATAAGAAACAAATGGGGCAAGAAGCAGACTTTGAATGATGTAATCTCCATCAAATGCTACACTAATTGCCTTTTCCCTCTCATTGTCTAACCATAAAAATTGCTCAATATGTTTACTTAAACGGTTACTCATTTCTAAGTTATACTGCTTAACTTCAAGATTAAAAGACTCTCCTAACTCTATCAATTGCCCCAATGTGACCATTTGTTTAAATTCCTCAGAAGTTTGTTGATATATAGTGGAAAACTCCCCATTTAAAAAACTTTTTCCAAATTCGTCAGGAGTAATCCTTTTTTCTTTTCCCTCTTTCATAAATATCACCTCATATTTTATTGTCCTCACTCTATCTAAAACCGCTTTTCCTGTTTGCATAAGATTTCGCACTGGTAGATGGTATGAACTTTATATGATATCTACCGCCAATTTCTTGTTTTACCCCTTTTGTTAATGAAACTCCTATTTGATTAAATTCATCTTCCAGTTCCATTCCATTAGGGAGCAATATATCTTTGTTCCAATCAATCCATTCTCCATACTTTGTTGCCCAAGACAATAATTCCTCTGTTAATCTTTCTGAGATCGGAACTTCTTCTAAGTCGAGATTGCAACCGCACCTACTACACCAAATTGGATCGGCTCCAACATCCCCTTCTATTTTTAATTCATTTGTTTCTCCACTATCACAACAACAGTTCAAACAATTCACCTCTATTCATTTATAAATATGATGATTTAGGGAATTACCTAAGTTTTTTAACAAGCACATGTGGATGATAAATATTTACTCCTTCTTCGTCAAAAACGACTCCTTGATCCATGTTTTTCCCTGTATAGGGAAGTTTTAATTTATGAAATTGATCCTCTTCATCTTCTTCCACTAAAAGAACATAGGCTTCATAACCTTCTCCATCTGTCGGGGATACATTTGCTATTGCTTGCTTTGATTTCAGGGCCTGATCTATGGCGTTTCTAAGCTCTAATAACCCTTCTTTATTACCAACTATATATGCTTCCGAATGCCAAGAATCTTGTGCATACAAATGTAATATATTCGTACCTTTTAGTTCCCAACTCATAATCATTTACCTCCATTTTTTCCTATTGTTCCGTAAGTATTAATTCCCTGAGTTGATTCGTAGCCTTTGACGATGTTAGATACGTTTCCCCTTCTCCTACCATGTACATAAGGGTACTTTTTTCATCTTCCTCTCCCAACCATAAGTGAATGGCATGCGTAGGTAATCCGCCCTCATATTCAACCATTACATTATAATCAGGGTTTGTTTCATTGATATTTGATTGTTGTTTAACGGCGGTTCTTATCGCTTTTTCAAACACTTTAATTGCTTGTTCGTCTTTGAATGAAAAAATAATGTCTTGATTCATGTCACCAATTCCACCTGATTTAGATACGTTGACTTCTCTAACCTTTTCATCTAAAAGCACCATCGTATTTTCTTGGCTATTTTGACAACCAACAATTAAGGATAAACCTACAAGCAATAGCAAAGAATATAAAATTCTCATTGTTATCTCTCCTAAAAATCTGTTTCACTACTTATCTACGAATCACCGATTATATCGGTCTCACTTTATTTTGGCAGTTAGCAAAAAAAGCGTCTCCACTCATAGTAGAAACGCTATCTTGCATAATACAGATTAAATTTACTTATGTGATCTTTTGGATAATTCCATTTGTGATTTTTTGCAATATATGGTTCAAAGTGAATACAGCAAGCCACAATACTATCATTACTACCGCAAAGCGAATAATTAATATCAGGAATCCATTTTGAAAAGGTTCCGTCAAAAATGAACCACCGTAATGGATACAAATACCTGCAACAATTGTAGTCATGATATAGGAGATTAAAACGCCTATTTTCTGCATTTTGTTAAATTTTTCGAGGGCTTCACTGTGTTTGGATAGAAAATAGATGGCTACTGCAACAAAAGCAATTATTGAAAATATGTCGTTCATTGGAATCCCCTCCTGTCTGTTTCAGTTTATCAAGCATTGGTAATATCTTCAATTCCTTTATCAACTTCTTCCTCATATGTAGCTAATCTTGCTTCTATGAACTCATTATGATTCTCTTCATTTTTTATTCCCGCTTTTCTTAACACCTTCCACAGCACTAATTCGTCACCATTCCTCCTCATTTGTTCAATTGTGTAAGCAATCCTTCTTTGCTGAAAAAGTTCAATTGTTTCGACCTTTCCATTTAAAAATCCTTTTGTTTTTGGTAATTTATCTAATTTCTTTTCTAATAATGCACGTTTCCCTATCAAATACCCAACTTTACTAATCGTAATTCGAACGGGTTTATTTTCTGGATTCAGAAGATCCCCAACAACTTTAGTTACTTGTTCCAACACCTCTTCATCCCGTTTTTTCCAGTCAATTCTTGTAGTTGATGTTCTTTTAAGGGGATTGGGACTATTTGCTTTCAACCATTCCTTGTCATTTCTGTAAAGCCTCATATAAAGAGCTTTTTCAACTTTCCTTAGTTGTTTAATAGTTTTTTGTGGATGCTTCCTTTGCAATGATAACCAAATTTGGCGATCTTCCTTTAGAGGATTAATTTTTTGTTCAATGTTCAACTTACCGTTTTTATCAACATTTAGGAATCGCTTTATTGTATTTGGATCTGCCCCCAGTTTTCGAGATAGCTCTCTCAATCCAAAACCCCTCTGCGAAAACTCTTGTAACTTTGATTCCCATAATGATCCATAAGATTTAACTCTTGTTCTTCGGAATTTATCATCTTCATTTTGATCAGGCCCTCTCCTCGTATAAATAAATCCACACTTCGGGCATTCGAATGTTTAAACTGTACCCTATAAGATAGACACTTTGAAAAAAGTCTATCCTATAGGGTACTTTTGTTTATAATGAGAAAAAAGATGTCGGAGCGGAATAAATGACGAAAAGATTATTTACTAAAAAAGAGCAAGAACAACTAAACTGTAATCCTAATGTCCAGGCTATTAGTGATAAAGCGATTACTTATACCGAGGAATTTAAACGCCATTTTATTGCAGAAAATGAAAAAGGGAAACTTCCAAGAACGATTTTTGAAGAGGCTGGTTTAGATGTTGAACTGATTGGTTTGAAGCGCATTAGTTCAGCGGGAAAGCGTTGGCGTGCAGCTTATCGTACAACTGGAGTAGCTGGTCTACAAGATACGCGTAAAACGAATTCAGGTCGTCCATCAGAACGGGAATTAAGTTTAGAAGAAAAAATTGCACGATTAGAAGCGAAAAATCAATTATTACAAGCGGAGAATGAACTTTTAAAAAAGCTCGATTTACTCGAAAGGCAGATGTTAAAGAAGAAATAACAATCGCAACGGAACTAAAGTTTGAATTAATCAGTAAAACGATTCAAAAATATAAATTAAAACGTTTAGTAAGCTATCTATGTGGAATCATGGGCGTATCACGTTCAGGTTACTATCATTATTTCACAGAGAAATCAATGCAAAAACGTGCAGCAGATGAATTAGCAGATGAAGCAACCAAAGAAATCATCTTAAAAGCGTATCATTTCCGAGGACGTAGAAAAGGTGCACGTCAGATTAAAATGACGTTAGAAAATCAATATGGAATTACATATAACTTAAAACGTATTCGCCGCATTATGAAGAAATTTGAGATGATATGCCCAATTCGAAAAGCGAATCCGGCACGTAGAATGGCCAAAGCAACAAAAGAACATCGTACATGTCCAAATGAATTACAGCGTAACTTTAAACAAGGTGTAGCAGGAAAAGTATTATTAACAGATATCACGTATTTGACGTATGGAAACGGCAAACGTGCTTATTTATCAACGATTAAGGACGCTGAAACAAACGAAATTTTAGCGTATGAAGTATCTGCTTCTTTAAGTATGGATATTGCGCTCAATACTCTTCGTAAATTGAAGCGAAATCACCACCATTTAACGAAAGATGTATTTATTCATTCAGATCAAGGATTCCATTATACGAATCCAAACTTCCAGAAACTTGTGAAGGAAATGGGACTAGGGCAATCGATGTCACGTCGAGGAAACTGTTGGGATAACGCCCCTCAAGAATCATTCTTCGGTCATTTTAAAGATGAAACCAATCTGAAAGCGTGCGAAACATTAGAAGAAGTAAAACGAGAAGTGAAAAGTTATATGATGTATTACAACCATTATCGAGGGCAATGGAACTTGAAAAAGCTGCCGCCTGCAAAATACAGACAACAGCTTCAAAAGGTAGCCTAGCTTTTTTTCAAAATGTCCTTTACAAAGGGTACACTTTATAGTTCCGATGGGCTTTTTTGTTTTCTCGCATAGAGTAATAGATACGTTTTCAATTATTGAAACATTAAAGTAATCACAAACAATATTCTGACATATATAGTTTGGTTGACCAAATGGCTTATTCAATTCATTGTTAAAAACTTCTTCTACTGTAATGTGTAAAGCTGACATTACTAAAAGATGTCTTAAAGGATGAAATGATTTGCGGTTCTTTTGAACGATAAGCGAAAGCCAATCCTGTTCTCCTTTTATTGGAGAACGAAACAGTTGCAGTGTTTCTTCACTATAAATAGTCAGAAAATAATCTCTCCATGCTTTTTGTTTAACACGACCAGTGTAATAAGCCAAATTCAATTCCGCTAACTTATTACTATATTTTTGATCAAACCAATTTAACGGATGATGTTGAAATGGCTGATTCATAAGTTGTAATATACCTTCCTTCAACTTTTTACAATGCTCTATGTATTCCGATATTGTTTTCTCGGCAACTCCATCAAGAACATTCTTTTTTGCAGAACAATTCTCTACTGTAGGAACCGCAAATCGATGTTTATTCGATCCCACCACTTTAATGCTACTGTCATAAAGAGGAGTAAAGTGCTTTAAACAACAGTTTACGCCACTTAACTGATGGCTCCGATGCCAATACAATTCGCCATAAGTCTCCATATCTTCTTTATTACATTCGTTGCAATAACGGAGAAATTCGTTTTGTGGTACTCCACTTGCATTCAAACCTGATTGAACGTAAATTCCTTTACCATCATCGCTACACATAGCTTGATATATACTATCTGCCTGATCATATAGAAATGCTGTATGAAATAAATATAAAGTATGCTGATGAATTAGCTGTTCCTCATTCATTTTTGAATATGGAGGTAGATTTTTAATCAGTGAATCAATACCCGAAGGCAAAGAAATCGAAGCGGTTAGACTTCGATTAGAAAAAAGATCATCCAGAGTGCCTTTATAACTGATATTCCCACTTCTTACAAAGTATCTTGAACATAATGAAAATAAAAGTTCATCTGGATATGGAGTTGGGAAGAAAAGCATTATGTTAAACAACCTCCTTAATTTCCTTGATAAATCCAGATGCTTTTAAAGAAGCATAAGCAGTCAGTTCCTTCTCCTTACCTTCTTTTACTATTGTTCTTAGGTCATTTGCTGAATTTTCCTTTGTTACTTTAGTACCTTCATTCTCTACAATTATTTGTACCGAATACTGATATGCACTTTTCACTAACTCTTGTATCTCTGTAAAAGTTTGCGTTTTGTAAACTTCATTAATTGCTTTTTTGGCATTTTCCTTTGACAGTCCAAGCAAGTTAAGCCGAAACAATGCTTCCTCTTTAAGTTTTGTACTATCAATTGACTTTTGTTTATTTTTCATCGCTTTGATAAAGTCATTTTTCTCTAAGTCAATCCGTTCTCTCTCAACCGCTTCTTGAAAAGGAAAGTAAATATCTTCGTACCGAGCAATTTTACTCATATCACCTGACTTTAGAGCTTGTAACATAGGTTGAACGAGTTTTAAGTGATCCCTTGCTACCTGTCTAATAAGGGGAACAGTAAGAGTTTCACTACCTGTGGAGATAGCTCTTATTTGTGATAAAGAGAAGAGTTTTAAGCAGATATCGATAATTCCCTGGCTCTCTTCATATAGCACATTGGCAATTTCATCAGTTAATTCCACAGGGTTTCTAACCCATTGATATTCCCACATGGACTCCAAAAACAATCTCCAATAAGCATCGTTTTCCATTCTATCCATAATTAAATCACCTTGGCCGCTTCCTCTACGTGCCTGTCGAAACTCTCTTTGTAGAACATTCATAGCAGACGGTGTTCCAATTAAAATCAATGGTATCCCTATTATGTTGCTAAGGGTTGTAAAGAAGTTGAGCATCAGCTTAGAACCCGTACCTTTTAAGCTCAAATGCTGAATTTCATCTATACATAAAATTCCACAAGAGATACTATTACAAATTTGTGTCATAATAGGCATTAATGTATTAACGGATAACTTATTAGAACGACCAAACTTTTCAAAATAATTTGTTCCCAAAATTCCATCAACCGTTATGAAAAACTGATTAACCAATCCTTTTACCGATCCATCATGGGGACATTCCAGACGGAGCCAAACTAATTGTGTAAAAGGAAAATCCTTCCCTTGGTAATTAGAATGAGTGATAACTTGTGGGAGTTGGTCAAGTAATTTCGCTATAGCGGTACTTTTGCCTGTTCCACTTGGCCCAATTATTGTAAAGCCTTTTGGAATAGAGCGATTAAACCAATCCTGATCAATTGTATTCTTTATATGTTCATGCCCTTGAATCAAGGATGTAGCGTAGGAAGGACTAAATGGATTTCTTGCTAAATAACCTTGCCTCAATATCCTTGACAATCTTGACTCCAAATCAAGGTGATAGGGAAGAACCTGAAAAAGTGAGAATAGTCGTTGAATAATATGAAAACGATAATGGCTATCCAACTGTCTTTCATTTTCATCGAAAGAAGGATAATAACTTAGTTTTTCAACCACTTCTTGCTTTGAGAATATAGGCGGGAGTGCTTCAATCAAAGGATTGCCTTTATATTCCTTGACCACTTGTTCGTGGTAATAAGCATGAGTAAATTGATTATTCTTCACGTTTAGCCATTCCCTTCTTTTGCATATTTTTTAGTAAAAGTAAATCATCATTAGACATTCCACTCATTGGAATTACAACTGCTCCTGTTCCTCCCGCTTTCTTTTTAGGATTCTGAAACTCTTGCTTTTCCTGCTGATATAGTTTTTCTTGCTCCACTTTGCGATGTTCCTTGATGTCTTTTATTCTTTTATTGTTGCTCTCCTTTACTCCCTCCGCCTTTGCCTCCTTATCAGCATTTTTCACAATCTTTTCTACCGCTTCTATAAGGTCTACTTTGGCTTTTAATTCATGTTGCCTATATCCCTGCTCTATGCATAAAGTATAGCGGTCTTGCTTTCGTATCATTTAGAGCTTCACCATAGGTTTCATCTAATTGTTGAACACTCTGTTCATCGCTTATATCTCCTCTATAAGACTTTATTTTCTCAATTACTTCATCCACTTTAGAACGATCTGTCATCTTAACTAAAAACCTACGAAATTCATCTTCACTGAGATAGTTTTCACACTCACGTATTATTTTATAAAAGAGGGCGTGAGGTCATGTGGGAGAAGGGATTGAGGAGATGGGGGAGCTTTGCAAGGGAGAGTTCCAAAGGCACATAGTAGACGATAAGGATTAAGGGGAATAGAAATTAAGAGGAATTAACGTTGACAATAGGCAATAATAACATTATAATATGAATTAAATTTAATATATTGTCTGCAAGTTCATATTTTATTTTTTATTTACTAATTTTTTATTTACTTTTTATTTGACTTTTATACAGCCGTATAAGGCTGATTTACTTAGATTTACATTTTTTTGCAGATTATTTCTTCTACTTTTTGCTGTGGGATAAGTATGTCCTCAGACATTTGTAGAATATGGAATAATTCTGTGATTAATCATGTGAAACTAAGTAAATCAGTCTTTTTTGTTTTTCCAAAAATTGTAACGGATAAGTAAAAATACAGCTATGAATGAGTTGGAGGAAAATAGAATGAAAAATTTTAGAACAAGTAAGTATTCAGGTGTTATTCAGGTTCGTGAAGAAAGAAATCCCATTGAGCCATATGTACATCAAAAGGAAGCATTACAAGCATTAGACAAAAAGTTATTAAATAATGAGGCGGTAAGATTTGCAGGGCTTGTCGTGTTACCCACTGGCGGAGGAAAAACACAAACGTCTGTCCAATGGGTGCTTAGAAATGTTATAAATCAAGGTAAAAAGGTGCTTTGGATTGCTCACAGACAGGAGCTTTTGGAACAAGCCTTATCATCTGTTAAAAAGAATGCTATTTCAATATTAATTAATAATAAAAAGCAATTTAATTACAGAATCATATCGGGCAAACATGACAAATGTAGAAATATTAGTAGAGAAGACGATTTTTTAATTGCAAGTAAAGATAGTTTATACAGAGGTAGTGATCATTTAGAGCAAAATTGGTTGAAATATCATGATGATGTTTTCCTTGTAATCGATGAAGCTCACCACGCTACAGCAAAGACTTACAGAAAGATAATTGAGGTAATAGATAAAAGAGCGGAAAGATTTAGAATATTAGGCTTAACGGCGACACCGTTCAGAACTGTTGAAGAGGAAAAGGGATTATTGAAAAAGATATTTAAGGATGACATTATCTACCAAGTTGCATTAAGAACACTTATTAGCAGAGGAATCCTGGCAAAGCCTATTTTTAAAGAATTGAAAACTTATATTAGCATGAGAGCAGAATTGAGCGAAAAAGATATAAAAGCTATTGAAGCATTTGATAGTATCCCCAAAGAAATTGCCGAGCATATTGCTGAAAATAAGATAAGAAACAATAGGATTGTTCAAGCGTATGTGGATAACAAAGATGAATACGGAAAATTGCTTGTGTTCGCTGTTAATAAACTTCACGCAATTGAACTTAATAAATTGTTTAATGAAAGAGGGACTAAGTCTGAGTATGTAATTTCATCTGATACCGATATAGTAGACGATGAAGGTCTTTCCAAGACAAATAAGGAAACTATAGACCGATTTCGAAAGAATGAATTCGATGTGTTAATTAATGTAAATATCTTAACAGAAGGCACAGATATACCAAATATACAAACTGTTTTCTTAACACGACCAACCACTTCTGAAATACTAATGACACAGATGATAGGAAGAGGGTTGAGAGGTGTAGAAGCAGGAGGAACTGAGAAAGCATTCATCGTTAGTTTTGTTGATAGCTGGCAAGATAAGATTCCTTGGGTTAATCCGACAAAACTATACGAAGGTGAAGGGATTTGGAATGATTCTATCAACGTTAATTCAAAAAAAGTAACAAGACTAATCCCACTAAAGAAAATAGAAGAATTCATTAAAATTGCTGATGATTCAGTTGATACCACTGAATTAGAAAGAATGGATTTCATAAAAACTGTGCCAATAGGTTTCTATTCCTTCTCATTGCCAACATCTTCCGAAAACGGTGAGGAGATAGAAAAGAGTTGTGAAGTGCTTGTCTATGAGAATACACAGAAGGCATATCAAACATTAATGGAAACATTACCGAAATGGTTTGAATCAGGGGAATTAGAAAAATTGTTATCTTTAGAAGAGGATTTGGATTTGAGTGACCTAAGTATTGCACAAAAATTCTTTAATGAATTAGATATTATTACAGACTGTGTGATTGAAGATTTAAAGGATATTATAACATATTATTCATTAAATCTTACTGAACCACCATTCTTAGAATTTAAAGATAGAGATAAATATGATATTTCTGCGGTTGCTAAATATATTTATTCTAACGAATTGGGAGGAAGGAGGAAGAAAGAATATATTGATAAAGTTTGGGAAGAGGAAGATCATTTTAAAGAATATTTTGACTATAATAAACTGCCTTTCAGAAAATGTATTGATAATGAGATCTTAAAATTAGAGGAACCAGAGATTTATTTCTATACTCCAAAGGAAAAAGCAGTAAGTTAGTGGTTTCAATGCTTGAAGGGTAATACAAGGTACGGCATCCAAGCTATTGTCTCGTTTCTATTTCCATTATAAAAAAGACATAAGCAAAAGGTGAACTCCCTCAAAGACTGTGCGATTTCCCTTCAAGCACCCCATCACAAGGGAATGGGATAATAACGGTAGTGACTAAGCTGTTGGGTCATGTTGGAAAGTCGTAGTTATCATTAATGACTGTCCAATCCTTGTAATTTTGAATAATGCGGGAAAACAAATTCTCTGATATGATAAAAGTGGTTTCCTCTAAAGAGGAATCAGCACCATACGAAAAAATAAGTCACCTGAACTGACGCTAATCATTCATTCAAGGGTGACTTATTTTTGTTTATGATTGCAGAAATATTATTTGCTTTTTGCACCATGTCTTTATCCAATTTTATTTTTTGAATTAAAGGATTATCTTTGGAGTAAATTTCAACTATTGTGGTAACCCAATTGTTATTATCGACTTGCCGATCTCCAAAAACCCATAGACCCATTTTTTCTAATTCTTTAATTAGGTTAGAAAGATCGTTTTCTAAGTCAAATCTTTGTCCAATTTCAATCATATCCCAGATACCCAAAACATCAGCAACAATAGATAAGAATTCCTGAGCTTTATTGATTTGATCGTCTGTTGTACAATCGTGATAATCATATCCGAATTGATGTGCAGATGTGATAATTCGAACGAGTTCTCTTCCATATTCAATCCGTTTGAGAAATTTTATATCAGTAAATTTTTCTTTACTTTCTTCCTTAATCGTATCGTCATTATTAAACATACTTCCAATTTCCTCTAAATTTGTACCCAATGCTTCTAATACCAATAACAATGTTTCCTTTTCAGTGTTTTCTCCCGCTTCCAACCTACGGATTGTTCTTTCGCTAACGTTAGCGATTTCTGCTAATTTCGCTTGTGTCCATAACTTTAAATTTCTAAGTTCCTTGATTTTTTGACCAATGTGCATTTTTCCCATCTCCTTGATTTCTTAGTTGATTTAATTATATAGCCAATACTACAAGTGTTTAAGGTCAGTAGCAGGACAATAATCGGTCATCTTTAGGAAAACTATTATTTAGCCCTAAAAGTATTTTGTAAAAAATAATTTACCATCAATAATTTGCTTGAATTTGGGAAGAATAGAGGGCTTCTCTCTGCAAATGATAGTAGTAACCACATGAAAGGGGAGTATGTGATGGACATATGTATTGATTTAAACAAGAATGATTCTTTCGATTATACCTTGCGTAATTTACCAATAAATTCTGATTATGATACTAATTTATCGGATAAGTTACAAAAAACTACTATTATGTTTTATCAGCTATACGAAGTCACAAAGAATGAATTACAAAGCATTTTCACTTTTAGTGAAGCTAAATTTATTGTGTCGGTATTGTTGTTAAATAAGGAAGAAAAAGTCGAGAAGTATCAAACATTTATATGTTCTAAAATGCAAGTGTGTAATGCAAAATAAAAGTGCAGAGTATTGCAATACACTTGGCGTTGTAACTTTACATGGAGTGGCGGGCATGATAGCCTCGTTTAGGCAAAAGCCAGCCCTTGATATAGCTGGCTCCGAGGCTTTTTAATCATGCTCGCAGAGGCTCCGTGTCAAGTTGCAACACTCTGCATTTGCAATTGCACTACTGTGTATTTTTTCATTGCAAAACACAGCAAGACGCATGTAAAGAAAAAGATGCAGATATAGCATTTGATGTAGATATGGAAAAGTTACTTGGAAAAATCAACAATCTTACGGAGGGTCAAGCGTTTACATTAGCGACAATGGTGAACGAAATTCAAAGAGAGGTACTGCTGATATCCATTGAAGAACTTGCTGAAATGGTGAAAGATCTCTTTAAACCTGTGGAATAGGTACAATTATCATTGACTTAAAATGAATCGTAATTTACGATAAATTATATGATTACAAATTAAACGATATAGGATGATTTTGATGGCGATTTTATTGGATCGAATCAACAACTCCATACAAAAATTTTGCAACCGCTCATGAATGGGCGGTTTTTGTTTTTCCTAATACAGTTACAAGGATAACAGTATTGGATTGAATACCTGTGAGGTGATAAAGATGAAAGTTTTAATTAAGAAGTTTTTATCAAAGGATGCCGTAGAAAGTTTTGTAATAAACACCACTGGGAAAATAACTATGCTAATGATTGGGCTGATGATTGGATATTACCTAAAAAACTGGTTGTTTTAAGTTTTTTACAAATTCAAGTAAAGAAAAAGGTTTGGGGAGTATTTTGGAATTTCAAAGTAGTAAATATCTTATGAGAATAAAGGAGATGTGTTAAATGTTACTTTACCATGCATTACGCAAGACCTTCGATGACTTTGACGAGGTGTATGAATACCATTTTGATGATAGTAGCGGTACATATATTGAAACTGATAAGGAACTGCAAGTCAACCAGGTCGTATTTTTGAGAGATATAAATGATTATGCCATTATTATCACTGCTGTATGGGAACAAGACGGGAAACGATACTTCTCTCATAAAACTGCTGAGAATGTCGTTGTTCGAGCAAGAACACCAAGGAACAAGTGTTAATGGATAACAGTAGCAAAAAAGTTTAAAAGAAGGATGATGTGCGTGAGAATTGTAGCGTTTTATCCGACAAAAACGTTCAAGTTAATAATTGAATTTGAAAATAGCGATTATCGTCTCTTAGACATGCGAGAGTTCTTGCGAAACGAACAAGGGTTGATGAAAGAGTTAATCAACCATGTAGACGTATTTCTGGCGGCAATGTTAGACGAGGTTGCAGGAACGATTAAGTGGGTAAATGATGTTGACTTCGATCCTGAGATTTTATATAAACGCAGTATCCCCTTAGATAATATTACAAATAATGGTTCTGATGAGAAATTTGAAATATGTTTTGTTAAAAATATGGAAGATAAAAGTGAGTCAGAATCGAAATGAGAAGCTGACAGTATTGAATTGAAGTCAACTTGATATTTGTATAGCAGATGATAATAAAAGATAAATATACTGAAAATAAGTTGAAAATTGATAAAGAAAATCTTCCCGCATAAGTCAGGAAGATTTTTTATGTTCAAAGAAGAATATTAATATACCACGCCAAGATGTTCACTGGCACAACCATGGCATGTATTTTGATCGAAGCGGTGTTCGATTGCGACCCTTTCCCCACAAAATTGACATTTCCGATATTGTCTTTTTCTTGAATTGATTGTTTTCAATAGTAATTCAAGAATCTTTTCTTGCTGATCTTCTTTATTCAATGACTGTATGGATTCCCAAGTTAATGAGTGTTTTTTATATACTCCTGGAAATGGAGAAGGCATATACCCATCCCATCGTGTCGCTTCAAAGCCAAATTCCAACCCTTCATTTGTAGGTCGTATATAAACGTCTGGTTCATCCGCAAATTCTTTTAATTTAAAATAAACAGGACTATCCATGAATACTTTCTCTTTATTATTTATTGAACACTGTTCGCATAGTGAGATAATCCATTCGAGTGCCTTTGCTTTCAGCGGTTTCATATCATTCAATCCTTTTATTTATCATAGTGTTTAGTTTCATTATAGCATCTGCAAATTGTTACATTCCTATGGATAAATATTACTATTGGTGTCCAAGGGTTTTGAATGATTTTGTCGAATAACATTACAAAGAGCGATTGAACATGAGGATTATAGGAGTTGTTGTTTAAATGGCAAAGCATGGGGACAGTGGTTTAGGATATGAAATTGTTAAAGCCGTTATCAGTGGTGAAATAATCGAGCCAATTACATATGAAAAGATAAAACTCTTTTGCAAGAAGAATAACATCGATGCTACCGAAAGTCATATGCGTGTTATTCTTTCAAATGCAAGTGAAAATACGCATAGTCCGACTTATAAGAAATATTTTAAAAGGGTTGGTCGAGGGGAATATGAAGTTCTTCCAGAATATAAAAATGAAAGCAGATTCTATTGGCTAAATGTTGATTCATCGGGATACGACTGGACTTTTTCTGATATAAAGATAGGCAAAACCCAAACATATTCTAACTTTAACCCAAACGGGAACCAACGTAAGAATCCAAGGTGTTTTCAAGAGATTGATGTGGGGGATTTAGTCGTTGCCTATGAAACTGGCGATGTAAAGGCGATTACTACTGTTTGTAAAGTATCTGACAAGTACGAAGAGGATGATGAAATCTTTGTTGAGTTTAAAAAAATTAGGGATTACGAGAATGTTTTAGAATGGAGTATTTTAAGAGATTCTGAGCAATTAGAGAATTGCCAAGCAGTTCATTTTCATCGTGGGACATTATTTGAACTGGAAAAAGAGCATTATGAAATTATCATTCAAATGCTTGAAGAGAGAAACGCAACCATAGATACTGAGGAAGAACTTTATCTTGCTGTTAAACAAGCGATGAAGGATGACAAAATAGAGAGAAAGAGACGCTTAGAAAACAGGAATTCCATGTATCCAGAGGTATATGAAGTGGCAACAAAGGCTTATAAACGCAATCCTTATGTGATAGCAGAGGTGTTAATTAGAGCTAAAGGTGTTTGTGAAAAGTGTAATAAGAAAGCTCCGTTTAATCGAGCATCAGATGGAAGTCCTTACTTAGAAGTTCATCATATAAAAAGACTGGCAGACGGTGGAGAAGATACAGTTGAAAATGCAATGGCAGTCTGTCCCAATTGCCACCGAGAATTACACTTCGGCTGAGATAAACAATTATTTTAAAAATTAGAAAAGGTGGATTATAGATATGATTGGAATAGAGCTGTTCACAAGAATAAAGCTACTTGGTATTGAATCGGGCGTTATAGAGTTCCATTACGCTTCATCTGATTTTATACCCGTTATTCTCATTGAGTTTTATGATGAAGATACAGGTTTTGATTACCTTTTGGAGTCAATTATGTTGGGAGAGTTTTGTCCTACTAAAGAATCCTATGTTATAGGCGATATTAACTTAGATCGTATTAAAAATAGTGATGATGCAAAAATGGTGGAAAAGCTACTTGTTGAAAAAGGAAAAAACATGGAGGTTGAATTAGCATCTAAAGCAAAAAAATATGCCCAAGAAATTAGAGAACGATCAGGAATTCCTGTAGAAATCAATCCTCAGCTAAAGGGAAGTCCAGAAGTTGCTACTGAGTATGACCAGAACATGTGGCATGCAAGCCAAGTCCTGGGAGGCATATATGATGATTATTAATAGAATCTATCATTGGAGTTGGTGAATAATGAGTGTAATAGGCAAGAAATACATTCCCCTACATAATTATTTAAAGAAGTCGGCATTAGAGCATCTTGTATTGCCTTTCAGTGAGATTGAATGCATTTTAAATGCTCCATTACCCCAATCTGCATATAACTATCAAGCGTGGTGGGTAAACAGTGAAAAGGCTCATTCCCATGCTTTAACGTGGCTTGATGCGGGTTACTTGGTGAGAAGTGTTAAATTCGGTGATTATGTAGAGTTCGTTCGAAAAGGAAATATGGATGTTCCAATTCAAACGGGAGTCGAAAAAATTCAGATAGAAAACAGTAACAAATTATCTAAAGAAGAGCTAAACTATATCGAAAGTTTGTCTAATAAATTGGATGAAATTAGGGATTCTCTAACAGGCAATTTAACATCTGACTTTGCTAATAAAGGAGTAATTGAACAATTTGAGGCGATGAAAGGCTTTAGAAGAATGATAGGTAATATAGACAATGATTTGAGCTTTTTGGGTTGCTTGTTAATGAAAGAGTTTCTTATTCAAAGACATTCATGCTTTGGTTTAAATGTGGCGTTGAAGCCCCAAGGTTCACCAGGATTGGATGTTGATGAAACAACAACTGATGGGAAAAGGATAATTGGTGAATTGAAAACAACGTATCCTTACAAAGAAAATGATCTCGGTGCTAATCAAAAAGCAAATTTCATTAAGGACTTTGAGAAATTACAGCAAAATGATGCTGATTATAAATACTTCTTCCTAACAGAAACAAAGACATTCGACATTGTGCGGAGTAAATATAGCCATCATCTCAAAGGAATCCATCTTGTTTTATTGCCACAAGCCATTTCAGATTGTAATTTTGTTATTACTTATTCAAATAAATAGATGAATAGGTTGGTGAGGGTGTTTCTACCATATATCCAACCTTTTTTATAGTGTGTTAGCAACGCTTAGCCTTCAATGATTATTAACGGTTGATAGCTTTCAATTGCTAAATAAAACTGCAATTTTTTCATTATAATAGAATTACATAGATTATGAGGGGAGAAATTGTAAATGAAAATTGAAGTTGGAGAATCATTAATGTTATCTTGGCTACGCCATGTAAAAAAGTGTCAGTCTGTTCAACTGAATTGGAAGCCATCCGTTAATCACTGGGAATTGAGCAATGATGAAGAAATTGAGCAGATTTTGCAAACGGTCAATGCCTATTTTGAAGATAAGTATTCATTCAATATTTTTAAAAATAATAAGTCGTACATGCAACTATTGCAACAAGGTGAATTGGATGCTCTTGGTTTGCAGATAAAAAATGGCAACGTTCAGGAGATTTACGGTGTAGATGTAGCATTCCATGAAGCGGGCCTAAATTACGGTAGTAAAATTGAAACAATTGAAAGAATAATAAAGAAAGTTGTTCGAACTTCCATGCTTTTGTATGGATATTTCAATATGAAGAGCGGGACAATCATATTCGCATCACCAAAGATTAATAATGCTATATATGAGCCATTACAAATCTATGTAAAGGAATTAGAAGAACTTTTTAGGTCAATGGAGCTTGATTTCGAAATTGAGTTATTAGCAAATGAAAACTTTAAAAACCAAGTATTAGATCCAGTTCTTCAAACTTCTTCATCGGTAGCTGATACATCAGAACTATTTCTGAGGAGTATTCAAATGTACAATATGTTTTTGGATACTAATGTTATTTCTATGACTGAAAATAAAATACCGATTAGGAACCAAGCGACAGCAAATATTGCAGGAATAAAAGAAATTTCTATAGCTGATTTTGTCCGTAATACATTCAGTGATCTTGTGGATCAAAACAAATTGTCTAAAGATAATCTTTATCATTTATGTGATGCTCGATACAGTAAGGAAACTTTTTTGCTTCCTTACGCTATGTTAAAAAAAGTTGATGAGGCGAAATCCTTATCGTCTCAACGAAAAGATGAAAATGGGCGTGACCGTTATCTTGCTAAACCCTTGTATGTTGTCCATGGTGAGAGGTATTTTCTTTGTAACCATTGGGTTGAAAAAAGCAGACAACCTTACAAAGTTTGGTTTGAAAATTTGATTGAAAAATAACTTTTTACTGTTTATTATCGAATTTTTAGATAGTATAGCTATATTTTGTAGCTGAAAATGATTTGATTATTTGCCAATCAACTGATAATTAGCGATTAACTTTTAGATACAAAAGTGTTGAAAATGATCAGATATCTTATTCAGATATTATATTTACGAATAAACGTTCCTATGATATGATGCTTGAAAAGTAATGATTATATAGGGAGTAAATAACAATGACTATTTCTAAAAAGAAATGTTCAATTACATATAAAACGAGTAAGGCACTTTCCAATAAATAATTGGCAAGTGCCTTTTTTAATACAGTTACTCTGGCAACAAGAGAAATAGAATCTGAAAAAGAGGTGAGTTTTGTGTATAAAAATCAACAAACTTCCTGGTCGCTGTCGAAACACAGGATGCTGATGGAATGTGAATTAAAATGGGTGGATAGGCTACACTTAGTTGGACAGAATTTTTAAGGTCAAGTAGACTACAAATAACACATTTGAGGAGAATCTACATGACTAAAAGAGAACGC
>NZ_JBIWBA010000023.1:0-64913 GCF_044760715.1 Lysinibacillus sp. NPDC098008 | reverse complement strand
CCTGAGCCAGGATCAAACTCTCCATAAAAAGAAATTTGATTTGCTCAAATTGTTTTGCTGGCATCTCATCTTCATTCGATGTCCAAAATTATTTCATTCACTTACTAAAGTAAGCTACTAAATTATTGATTACGTTTTGCTTGTTCAGTTTTCAAGGTTCATATTTTTAAAATTTCACTGTCACCTCTTAGCGACTTACTTATAATATCAAGATACTAAAACAATGTCAACACTTTCTCTAAATATATTTTAATAAATTTTATTTAACTGCATTAACAAATTATCTAAACATACAAAAATAAATGCTTTGCTTGAATTAAGTTATTTTAGAAGCAACACCTTTCTACTTCAGCTCAAGTTCATTAATATTAGTTCTTTTGTTAACAGAAATTTTTAAAGTATCTAAATTGCCTGTGACGGTGATGCAATATTTAATTGAATGGGAACTTAATATAGATTTCAGTCAAATAGGTTTACTTAGCTTCACTAGAATTTAGAAAGCAAGCAACCTAAATAAAAGTTAACATGGCTCAGCCCGTCCAACAAAATTATTAATATTTCTTTTCTCAAGCTCCCCCTTCAAACCTTTAATCAAGAACTTTAAAGTAAAATAAAAATCAACCACCTAGCAATGACACTAGATGGTTGCATAAGCCTTCATTCGTATTACTACTTTATACATTAGTGATAATTCTTGAAATATAGAAAGTACGGTTTTTACTTAAATCGAAAATCTCTCCTGAATGCACTAGTTTAATAAGTGGTCGTGTTGGTGCAAATTTATTAACATACATTACTTCAGCACGCTCTAAATTAGAAAGCTCAACAATTGTACCTATAGGCAGGTCTGCAAAAATGTCAATGAGTGCACGTACTACTTTAATATCAAACTTTCCAAATTCAGATTCATTAATCATTTCTATTACTTTAAATGAAGATTGTTTAGCTCTATACACTCGTTCACAAGTCATTGCATGGAAAACATCTGCGACAGCGATAATTTGTGCAAAAATCGAGATATTAGCGATTTTTTCACCCTTTGGATAGCCGCTTCCATTTAAACGTTCATGATGCTGGAAAATAGCCTCTTTCATGGTTTCCTTTAAAATTGTTAAATCCTTTACCATATTGTGACTATAAATGGGGTGTTTATAAATTTCATTGAATTCCTGCTCTGTTAAAGATGACTTTTTATCACGAATTCGTGGATGTACTTTCGCCATACCACAATCAGCTAATAAACCACCAATTGCTACTTGAATAGTAGTACCTCTATCATAGCTTAGCTTTTGTGCAATAACTGCAGCAATTAAGCCAGTTGCTACACAATGATGATACAAATAGTCTTTTGGATTAGAATACTCGTTTAAATCAAAAATAATAGTACGATCATCTAGCACCATTTCTACCAGTGGCAAAATAATTGCTCTAGCTTTGGCAATGTCTACCTTGGCGCCCGCTTCCCAATTTTTAAATTCTTTTTTAAATTGTTCAATCGACTGATTATATGCTTTTCTAAAAGTAGGGATTTCTTCTATTATTGTAACTGCTACATTATTTTCTTGCTTTTCGGATCGAGTTTCGCTTTGATCTTTATAAACTGGCACATTGGAAATATTAAATGCGTTAAAAACCTGTAAATGTACGTGGGAAATCATTGTGTCTTTAAAAATAATAGGATATTGTGTATTAGCAAAAATATCTTCAGAAATAACTTGACCAATACCTAATTCTGAAATCGGAACATGTATACTTTCCACGAAATAAACACCTCTTCACTATTTAGCTTGTTTCACTGAAGGTATTTCCATTTTATCACGGAATTCAAAATAGTTACTTATTTTTCATAATTTATGTTAAAAAAACCGATGAACGACTATCGCGGTCGTCACCGGCTTTTTCATTATTCCTCTATATCATCTTCGTGAACTTCTTCTTTTTCCACTTTTGCTACCGTTGCCACTAGCTCATGATCTCCTAACCGGATTAAACGAACGCCTTGTGTGCTACGGCCAATTAATGAAATATCATTAACATCCATACGAATCAACATACCATTAATTGTAATCAACATTAAATCTTCAGAACCATCGACTGTTTTAACAGCTACCATTGGGCCATTTTTATCAGTAATATGGATTGTTTTCAATCCAACACCACCTCGGCTTTGTAGACGATACTCCTCTTCAGCAGTACGTTTACCATAACCTTTTGCAGTAACAACTAAAATTTCCTGACCCGGTTCAATAATTTCCATACCTACGACTTCATCACCATCACGGAGCTTAATACCACGTACGCCGCCTGCTGTACGCCCCATAGAACGAATATCTTCCTCTTGGAAACGAACAAGCATACCATCACGTGTACCAATGATCACTTGCTTCTTACCATCTGTTAAACGGACAGAAATCAGATCATCATCTTCTCGTAAACTAATAGCAATTAGCCCATTTGTTCGGATATTGGCAAATTGAGATACGGGTGTACGTTTAGTAATCCCAGTTTTTGTTGTAAAGATAAAGTATGCATCCTCATTAAATGAATCAACACGAATCATAGCAGTTACTTTTTCATCTTTTTCGATATTTAGTAAATTAACAATTGGTAAACCTTTAGCTGTACGACCAAACTCTGGAATCTCATAGCCCTTTGCTCTAAATACTTTACCCTTCGATGTAAAGAATAATATCGTATCATGCGTAGAAGTATTCATAAGATGCTCTACAAAATCATCATCATTTGTTCCCATACCTTGCACACCACGACCACCGCGTTTTTGTGAACGGTATGTATTCGCAGCTAAACGTTTAATATAACCGTTATGTGTTAACGTTATGACTGAGTTTTCACGTGGAATTAAATCCTCATCCTCGATCATTTCAAGTCCACCAGCAGTAATTTGTGTACGGCGTGTATCGTTATAGCGTTCTTTTATTTCAAGCATTTCTTTACGGATAATATCAAGAATCTTTCCTTCATCCGCTAAAATTGCCTTTAATTCGCTAATTAATTTTTGCAGCTCTTGATATTCAGCCTCAATTTTTTCACGCTCTAAACCACTTAAACGAACAAGACGCATATCAAGAATTGCCTGTGCCTGACGTTCGCTTAAAGAAAATCGCTCCATTAAAACTGGCTTCGCTTCATCGCCGCTACGAGAGCCACGAATAATCGCGATAATTTCATCGATATGGTCAAGTGCGATTCGTAAACCTTCTAAAATATGCGCACGCTCTTCTGCCTTACGTAGCTCAAACTGTGTACGACGAGTAATCACTACTTTTTGATGCTCTAAATAGTGATGTAGTGCCTCTTTTAAACTTAAAATTTTTGGCTGACCATCCACTAATGCAAGCATATTGACGCCAAAGCTTGATTGCATTGCCGTTTGCTTATATAAATTATTCAATACAACGTTTGCATTTGCATCACGACGTACTTCAATAACAACACGCATACCGCGACGATCTGATTCATCACGTAAATTAGTAATGCCATCAATTTTTTTATCACGCACAAGCTCTGCAATTTTTTCAATTAATTTTGCTTTATTTACTTGATAAGGTAGCTCATGAATTAAAATTGTTTCCTTCCCATTGCTACTTTGTTCGATTTCCACCTTCGCTCGAATAGTAATGGAGCCACGACCTGTTTCATAAGCTCTGCGAATACCAGAACGACCGATAATTAAGCCTCCTGTTGGGAAGTCTGGCCCAGGTATAATGTCCATTAATTCTTCCGTTGAGATAGCTGGATTTTCAGATAAAGCAAGCACTGCATCAATCGTTTCTCCAAGCTGATGAGGTGGAATATTTGTTGCCATTCCTACCGCAATACCTGATGCACCATTAACAAGTAAGTTTGGATAACGTGATGGTAATACTTTTGGCTCGCGCTCACTTCCATCATAGTTTGGCTCGTAATCAATTGTATCTTTATTTATATCTCGTAGCATTTCCATGGCTATCTTCGACATACGTGATTCCGTATAACGCATCGCAGCAGCTCCGTCGCCATCGACAGATCCGAAGTTTCCATGCCCATCTACAAGCATATAGCGATAGCTAAAATCCTGTGCCATACGTACCATTGCATCATAAATAGAGGAATCACCATGTGGATGGTATTTACCCATTACATCCCCTACGATACGAGCACTTTTTTTGTAAGGCTTATCAGATGTATTGCCTAGCTCCTGCATCCCATATAAAATTCGACGATGTACAGGCTTTAAGCCATCGCGTACATCTGGTAAAGCACGCGCTACAATAACGCTCATCGCATAGCTTAAAAATGATGTTTTAATTTCAGTCGTAATATTTCTACCTTGAATATTCTCATGTTCGATCTCAGACAAAATATAGCCCTCCCTTCCAAACGATTAAATATCTAATTCAGCATAGACAGCATTTTCTTCAATGAAATGACGGCGTGGCTCAACATCATCACCCATCAATTGATCAAAAATTCGATCCGCTTCAATCGCATCATCCAATTCAACACGAATCAATGTACGATGCGCTGGGTCCATTGTCGTTTCCCATAGCTGCTCCGCATTCATTTCACCTAAACCTTTATAACGCTGTACGTTTGGTTTTGGTATGCTTGGTAATCGATTCAAAATTTCCTCTAATTCCTCATCCGAGTAGCAATATTCTACATGCTTCCCTTGCTTCACTTGATAGAGAGGTGGCTTCGCTGCATAAACATAGCCTGCCTCAATAAGTGGACGCATAAAACGGAATAAAAATGTTAATAGTAACACACGGATATGTGCACCATCGACATCTGCGTCTGTCATAATAATTATTTTATGATAGCGTGCCTTTTCTAGGTTGAATTCTTCTCCAATTCCTGTACCAAAAGCTGTAATCATTGCGCGAATTTCTGCATTCGATAAAATTCTATCCAAACGTGCTTTTTCAACATTGAGGATTTTACCACGCAATGGCAAGATTGCTTGGAAGTGACGATCACGTCCAGATTTAGCCGAACCTCCGGCAGAGTCACCCTCAACGATATAAATTTCACATTCAGCTGGATTTGTTGAAGAACAATCAGCTAATTTCCCTGGTAAGCTCGATACTTCAAGAGCATTTTTGCGACGAGTAAATTCACGTGCCTTTTTCGCTGCCACACGTGCACGAGCTGCCATTAAACCTTTTTCAACGATCTTACGAGCAACAGTTGGATTTTCCAACATAAAACGCTCAAAACCATCAGAAAATAAGGCATTTGTAATTTGGCTTACTTCCGAATTTCCTAGCTTTGTTTTCGTTTGTCCTTCAAACTGAGGGTCTGGATGTTTAACAGAAACAATAGCTGTTAAGCCTTCACGTACATCCTCACCTGTTAGATTGGCATCAGCTTCTTTCAATAGCCCATTTTTTCGAGCATAGTCATTAATAACGCGTGTAAGTGCTGTCTTAAAGCCAGATTCATGCGTACCACCTTCATACGTATTAATGTTATTAGCGAATGAAAAAATATTGGATGAGAATCCAGCATTATATTGCATAGCAATTTCAACTGAAATGCCATCTTTTTCTCCAAGCACATCGATTGGTTCATGAATAGGCTCTTTAGATTGATTAAGATGCTCTACATATGAACGAATACCACCTTCATAGTGGTATGTAGTTGAACGAATCTCTTCTTCGCGTTCATCAGCAATCGTAATCTTAATACCACGATTTAAGTAAGCTAACTCACGAATACGATGAGCTAAAATATCAAATTCATAAACAGTTGTTTCTTTAAATATTTCTGGGTCAGCTTTAAAACGCGTTGTTGTGCCATTGTGATCTGTATCACCAATAACCGTTAACTCTTGAACCGTTTTTCCACGTTCAAATTTAATTTCATGGATATGTCCTTCACGGTGAACTTGCACAATTGTTTCAACAGAAAGAGCATTTACAACTGAAGCTCCAACACCATGAAGACCACCAGATACTTTGTAGCCTCCACCGCCAAATTTACCACCAGCATGTAATACCGTCATAATAACTTCAACAGCTGGCTTACCCATTTTTTCTTGAATGCTTACAGGAATACCACGACCATTATCTTCTACTCGAATCCAATTGTCTTTTTCAATTGTTACTTTGATATCCGTACAAAATCCTGCAAGTGCCTCATCTATACTATTATCAACTATTTCCCATACTAAATGGTGCAAACCTTTAGAGCTTGTTGAACCAATATACATTCCTGGTCTTTTACGTACTGCCTCTAAGCCTTCTAAAACTTGTATCTGATCGGCCTCATAAGCTTGGTTTTGTAAACCTTCGTTCTCTATAGCCACGGCTTTCATCTACTCCTTCATAACATCATTGTGTGTAAATGAATGAACAGTCAACCGAGCTGACTATTACCATTCTTTTATAATCTAAAAAACTACCCTGGCTAACTTTTTTCAATCGCTCCTTGTTTCACGTGGAACAGTTGGGCATGCTCCATCGTTTCATGATGAATTCCTTCAACACTTGTTGTTGTAACAAAGGTTTGGACTTCACCCTGAATAGTGTTTAATAAATGCGATTGGCGATAATCATCGAGTTCCGATAATACATCATCTAAAAGTAGGATGGGTGTTTCATTTGTTTCTTGTTTAATTAATTCAATTTCAGCAAGCTTTAAAGACAATGCAGTTGTACGCTGCTGTCCTTGTGAGCCATAAGTTTGAACATCGTAGCCATTTACTAAGAACTGCAAATCATCACGATGTGGACCAACTAGCGTTACGCCTCTGTCAAATTCACGTTCTCTTGCTTCCAACAACTTCCGCTGTAAAATATTTTCAATTTCACTAGCCGTCTGTTCTTTTTCAATACCAGCTACTGTACGATATTTTATCACAAGCGTTTCCTTACCTTGTGATATACCAGCATGTATAGGTTCAGCCCATTCCTGTAATAAATCCATAAATTGAAATCTTTTACGAATAATTTGGATAGCTGCATGAATATATTGTTCATTGTAAACCTCGTACATCACATCATTTGACATGGATTTGCCTTGGTTCATCTTTAGGAAATGGTTACGTTGCTTTAAAATTTTTTGAAAGGTCAATAAATCATGTAAATAAACAGGCGAAATTTGCCCAATCTCCATATCGATAAAACGTCGACGTATTTGCGGACTACCTTTTACAACCGTTAAATCTTCTGGTGCAAACATCACAACGTTCATTTGACCAATATAATGACTAAGGCGACTTTGCTCTATATGATTTATCTTGCCCTTTTTACCCTTCTTTGTAATCGTAAGCTCCATCGGTAAAATACCATGTCTTTTTTGAACGGCCCCTTCTATTTTACCATAGTCTGAATCCCAACGTATCAATTCTTTATCGTTCGTTGTACGATGAGATTTAGCCATTGCTAATACGTAGATGGATTCCATAACATTTGTTTTTCCTTGAGCATTTTCACCAATGAAAACATTAATTTTTGGAGAGAAGTTTAAAGCTAAGGCATCATAGTTACGGTAATTTGTTAGTTTTAATTGCTCAATATGCATAATTTATTGTCCAGCTGGTCCTACGATTTGAAAACGACCGCATCCAGGAATATTGACAATATCTCCATCACGCAGTTTACGACCTCGGCGATCATCCACTTCTCCATTTACATAAACAGCATTTTCCTGTAAAAACCACTTTGCCATTCCACCTGAACTAATGGCATCAGTTACTTTTAACAGCTGCCCCAGTGTAATGAACTCCTCATCAATTTTAATGTCTTCCATAGTGTGTTCCCCTCCAAATACAAACTCTCTTTCTCTCTATAATACCTAAAATTTCACTATAAGTAAAAAAAGATAGCCGCCATAAGCGACTACCCTAACTTTTTAATCCAGACAGATTTTTAAATTTTTTAGTAAGTTCGTACAGGTAAAATTAATTGTAATATTGCATCGTCATGAACAGAACGTAAAATAAATGGTCGCATTGCTCCAGTAAATTGAATAACTACATCTTGACCATCAATTGCTTTCAACGCTTCCATCATATATTTTGCACTAAAAGAAATTTTCAAACTTTCCCCTTCTAGTGATTCAACAGGAATTTCCTCTTGTACTTTACCAATTTCAGGTGAATTAGAAGAAACTTCAACAGCTTGATGATCCAGTATTTCAAATCGAACAACATTATTACGATCGCCTCGTGCAACTAATGATGCGCGATCGATTGCCTGTAATAAAGCCTTACCATTAATCGTTACGTTTGTTTGATACTCTTCTGGAATTAAACGTGATGTATCTGGGTAATTTCCTTCAAGTAAACGCGAGAAAAATAGTACATCATCTGTTTTAAATAATACTTGCTGACTTGTAATAACGATTTGCACAGGATTTGTCGAATCCTCTAATACTTTATTAAGCTCATTTAAACTTTTTCCTGGAATAACAACACTATGCTCAACTTCTGGTAAATTTTCTAGTTCTACTTTGCGTCTTGCTAAACGATGACTATCTGTTGCAACACAGATTAATGTTTCGTTTTTTATTTGCCAGTTTACACCTGTCAACACTGGTCGACTTTCTGAAGTAGCAACAGCGAACACTGTTTCACGAATAATTGTTTTTAATAAATCAGCAGGAATAGTAAATTTTTGATCCTCTGTTAGCTCTGGTAATAACGGATATTCAGTAGCATCAGAGCCGATTAAATGGAATTCAGATTTACCTGAACGGATATGAGTTTGGAAACCAGAAGTTACATGGATTTCGACATCATTTGTTGGTAATTTACGTACAATTTCATTAAACATACGAGCTTGTACCACTATTGATCCTGTTTCGGTAACTTGAATTAGTTGTTGTCCATCTTCCTCAACTGGAATAAATGTTTGAATAGTAATGTCAGCATCACTACCTGTTAAACGAATACCTTCCTCTGTTACATCCATTTTAATACCAGTTAAAATTGGAATAGTTGTTTTAGAGCTTACAGCTTTCATGACATCATTTAAACCCTCTAATAAACGGTCACGTAAAATATCAAATTTCATGTATTTTCCCTCACATATTTATATTATTTATTTATATAAAATAAAAAGATATAGTAATAGGCTCTGTGGATTTGTGGATAAGTGTATTTAAAGCGAATAAAATCAGTCTATCCACATGTAGATAGACTGTGCATAAGTTTGTGTTTAAATATTAGGTTTGTCCACAGCCATTACTTTCCTAGCATGCTACGAATTTGTTTAATATCTTGTTGAAGTTGAACGTCATTTTTCAACAAAGAAGATATTTTTTCATGAGCATGAATAACAGTTGTATGGTCGCGTCCACCAAATTCTTCGCCAATTTTCGGCAGCGAGAAATCCGTTAATTCGCGTGATAAATACATAGCAATTTGGCGTGGGAAAGCTATTAATTTTGTACGTTTTTTCGCAGCAAAATCTTCTAAGCGAATATTAAAATGCTCCCCTACTGCATTTTGAATATCTAGTATTGTGACAGTGCGTGGCTTTGAGTTTGGAATAATATCCTTCAATGCCTCAGCAGCCAATGTTGCTGTAATATCTTTGTTTACTAATGATGAATAGGCAACGACGCGAATAAGCGCACCTTCAAGCTCCCTAATATTGGAGTCAATCTGGTTCGCAATATAGAGCATAACTTCATTTGGTACCTCTAGACCATCTGCTTTTGCTTTTTTACGCAGGATAGCAATCCGCGTTTCCAAATCAGGCGGTGCAATATCGGTAATTAAACCCCATTCAAAGCGTGAACGTAGTCGATCTTCCAATGTTGGAATTTCCTTTGGTGGTCTATCACTCGATATAACAATTTGTTTTGATTCCTCATGTAATGTATTAAATGTGTGGAAAAATTCCTCTTGAGTCGATTCTTTTCCGGCAAGAAATTGAATATCATCAATTAGTAGCACATCTACATTGCGGTATTTATTGCGAAAATCAAGTGCCTTATTATCGCGTATAGAGTTAATAAACTCATTTGTAAATTTCTCAGATGATAAGTAGACCACTTTTGCATTAGGATTATGCTCCAATACATAATGACCGATTGCATGCATTAAATGTGTCTTACCAAGCCCAACGCCCCCATAAATAAAAAATGGATTGTAAGCCTTCGCAGGTGCTTCAGCGACAGCTAGTGAGGCAGCATGTGCAAAGCGGTTACCAGAGCCAATAACAAACGTATCAAAAGTATACTTCGGGTTTAACATACCTGGTGAAATATCATGGTGATCGTTATTTTTTGCTTGGATAATCGGCGCTGGTAAATCGAAATCGTCCGAGTCCTGGCTTTTTTGAACAACAAATTTAATAAGCAAGTCTTCGCCTGTAAGCTCCGTTAATATACCTGTAATCAAATGAATATAATGATTCTCAAGCCAATCTCGAGCAAACGAATTTGGCGCAGCTATTGTCACAGTTGAACCGCTACCATTGTAGGATAGTAGTTTTGTTGACTTTAGCCACGTTTCGAAGCTTGGTTTAGAAATTTTTTGTTCTACTTGAGCCAGGACATTGTTCCATAGTTCTTCTAAATGTTCCAAGCTGCTAATCTCCTTTACAGTGTTCAATACATAAAAATGCGCATTTATAGAAATGGTAAATACGTTCATTTTACAACTCGTCCACATAATCACATATTGTGGATAACAGTTAACCAAAGGCTGTGATAAAAATTATCCACAGCATATTAACAGTTGTGGATAATTGAATTAGTCATTTTAGTTTTCAACAAAGTGAAGCACAGTAATCGTATCAGAAAAACAAAGCTATTTCAATAGTTTGTGAAACTTATCCACATGTCTTATAGTTATGCACTTTAGAGTTGTCCACAGGGACTGCTTATGTGAAAAAGCTGTAGATAACCACTGTGGATAAAAAATAATGCAAAAAATACTATACACAACACTGTGTAAAAAAAACAAGTGCTTCTGTGGATAAATATTTTTTTCAATCAATATCATAGATTAGCTAACAAAAAGAAATTTATGAAATACATTGACAAAAGGACTAGATACTTTATATAATATTCGAGTCTGTATGTTGAAAAATTCAACTCGTTCAGGAGGTGTCTATATACAATGAAACGTACTTACCAACCAAAAAAACGTAAGCACAGCAAAGTTCACGGTTTCCGCGCACGTATGAGCACGAAAAACGGTCGCAAAGTTCTTGCTGCTCGTCGTCGTAAAGGAAGAAAAGTTTTATCAGCATAAAATAAGTCCACTGAGCCACATCAGTGGTCTTTTTTTTCTTTATTTTTGGTAAACCTAGAAATGAGGATCAAAAGATATTATCTAATAGCAGGTGAAAGTAATGAAAAAACGCCAGAGAGTTAAAAAAAATGAAGATTTTCAAAAGGTGTTTAAAAAAGGTAAATCTTTCGCTAATCGTCAATTTGTCGTTTATTTCTTACCAAAAGAGGGACAAACAGAATTTCGTGTAGGTTTATCGGTTAGTAAAAAGCTTGGCAATGCGGTAACACGCAACCAAATAAAACGCTATATTCGACAAAGTATCCATGAATTAAAAGATGAACTAAAGCCGAATATGGATTATGTTATTATCGCCAGACATCCGGCGGCCACTATGGATTTTCATGAAGTGAAGCAAAGTTTGCAGCATGTACTACGAATCGCAAAAGTATTAAAAAAAGTGTAATATATGCAACCATGTGGTCTGTATAGAGCAAATTATACATATAGGGGTATTTTTTATCGGTATTTACTTACATATATGTAAATTTGCATGGAAACTTAATGAATAAGTATATATAGTTAGAATATTTAGTAGAGTGAAACGTTATAGGCATGATAAAATAACTGATAGCTTTATCTTCATTTATCAGTGAGCGCTCCAACGCAAGCTAAATGAAATGGCAGATATCACCAATTTTGAGGTGGGAAACTGTCAGTGAATAAAGGAAATGCATATAGAATAAGAAAAAGTGAATAGTAACTGTAGGGGGAAGAAGGTTGAAAAAACAACATTGGGTAATTTTGTCGCTAGTATCAGTAGCCTTACTACTGTCTGGTTGTACAGAATTCAATGAACCAATTTCCAAAGATAGCACTGGCTTCTGGAACGAGTTCATTGTTTGGCCGCTAGTATCAGCGATAAAATTCTTTGCTGATCTGCTTGGTACGTATGCATGGGGAATCATTGCTGTAACGATTATTATTCGTTTAGCAATTTTACCGTTAATGATCAAACAAACAAAGAGCTCTAAAAAAATGCAAGAAATGCAGCCGAAATTAAAGGAACTGCAAAAGAAGTATGCTTCTAAGGATGCACAGACACAGCAACAGTATCAGCAAGAAATGATGAAGCTAATGAGTGAATCCGGTGTAAACCCGCTTGCAGGATGTTTACCCGTTATTATTCAAATGCCAATATTAATTGGCTTCTATCACGCAATTAGCCGTATGAATGCTACATCTACATTTGATTTAGGGAATTTCTTTATCTTCCCACTAGCAGATCCTGCACCAGCACTAGCAATTATTGCGGGCTTAATGCAATTTATTGTATTACGTACAGGACCAGCAATGGATAACCCTCAAATGAAAATCATGATGTATATTATGCCATTCATGATTATTGCTTTTGGTATGGCTTTACCAGCAGCATTATCATTATATTGGGTAATCGGGAACATTATTTCGATTGTTCAAAACCTGTTTATTTACAAACCTTGGAATAAAGATAAAACACAACCTGCTCAAAATGGAGGGGCTAAAAAGTGAAACAACTTACGCAAATAGGCGCAACAACACAAGAAGCGATCTCATTAGCGTTACAGAAACTTGGCAAAACCCGTGAACAAGTGGAAGTTGAAGTTTTACAAGAAGGTAAAAAAGGATTTTTAGGTTTTGGTGCACGTTCTGCAGAAGTTCGTGTAACAGTGAAAGAAGTTCAGGTTGCGATAATTGAAAGTGACAAGGCTGAACCGCAAATAACGACTCAATTTGACGAGCAACTAGCAGTAGTAGATGATGTTGAAACAATAAGTTCACAAGTTTCTGAGCAACCAAGTGAAATCGAAGCTGTTCAACAAATTGTAAAAGAACAACATGAGGAAGAAGAATTAGTCAGTCCAATTGAAGAAGCAAAAGCTTATTTAGTAAATATTGCTGAGCAATTGACTATTCATGATCTTGAAATTACGACAACACGTGAAGGGAAATATGTCTTATTTCAGCTAAAAAGTGAGAAAGCTGCACTGCTTATAGGAAAACGTGGCCAAACATTAAATGCCTTACAGCAATTGACACAACTCGTGTTAAATAAAAGTGCTAAGCAGTTCTTAATGGTGAAATTAGATGTAGAAAACTATCGTGAACGTCGTCAAGCAGCATTGGAATTGCTGGCGGATCGAATGGCGGACAAAGCATTGCGTTTAAATCAGCGAGTAGCCTTTGAACCGATGCCATCATACGAAAGAAAGATTATTCATAACCAGCTAGCCAATCGTCTAGATATTGAAACATATTCAGAGGGCACAGAGCCTAATCGCTATTTAGTGATTGAACCTGTCAAAAATCATTAAACACATCACATACAGGCAAAGGTCATTTTATCTTCGTGATAAAATGACCTTTTTTCAGCTTAATTTGAGCATCAGCGTTTTTTGTCGAAAATAGTAGATGATAAAAAGCTTGTATTTTATCCACATTTGGTAATGATCCTTACTTTAGATTTTGTTGAAAATATGTTAGTCTAAGGTGTTAGTAAGTATTGGTCGGTTTCGATTATCCACATGTGGATAACATTGAGGAGGTCATTAAATGGAGTTCGATACAATTGCTGCGATATCCACACCAATGGGTGAAGGTGCCATCGCTATTGTTCGCTTAAGTGGCGACGAAGCAGTGGCAATTGCAGATAAAATATTCAAATCACCAGGTGGGAAAAGTTTAACAACGAAGGATTCGCACACCATTCATTATGGACATTTAGTCGATCCTACAACAAATGAGGTAGTAGAGGAAGTCATGCTGTCATTGATGCGTGGTCCAAAAACATTTACACGTGAAGATGTTGTTGAAATTAATTGCCATGGGGGGCTTGTGTCAGTAAATCGCGTCTTAAAGCTAGCGTTAACAAATGGTGCAAGACTAGCGGAGCCTGGTGAATTTACGAAACGCGCATTTTTAAATGGACGTATTGATTTATCACAGGCTGAAGCGGTTATGGATTTAATTAGGGCTAAGACAGATCGAGCAATGAATGTTGCTTTAGGACAAATGGATGGAAAGTTATCGCGACTTATTGGTGACTTGCGCCAAGCTTTACTACAGACATTAGCGCAAGTAGAGGTTAATATAGATTATCCAGAGTATGATGATGTAGAAGAAATGACAGTACCTGTCCTAGTTGAAAAATGTACATGGGTACGAGATGAAATTCGTAAACTTCTACAAACATCTTCTCAAGGAAAAATATTACGCGAGGGTCTTTCAACAGTTATTTTAGGTCGCCCAAATGTAGGGAAATCTTCTTTGCTCAATAGCTTAGTACAAGAAAATAAGGCCATAGTGACAGATATTGCCGGTACTACTCGTGATATTATAGAAGAGTACGTGAATGTACGTGGAGTTCCACTTCGTTTAGTGGATACAGCAGGTATTCGAGAAACGGAAGATATTGTGGAACGAATTGGTGTAGAACGTTCAAGAGAGGCACTGCGTGGAGCAGATTTAATTTTATTTGTTGTAAACTATGCAGATGAATTAACGGCTGAAGATGAGCGTCTATTCGAAACAATTGAAGCGATGGATTACATCGTTATTGTCAATAAAACAGATTTACCGCAAAAAATTGATTTAGCTCGTGTCAAAGAGTTGGCTGGTGAGCATCGCATTGTCACAACCTCTCTGTTACAGGAGGAAGGCATTGCAGAGCTAGAGGAAGCCATTGCTGCGCTATTTTTTGAGGGACAAATCGAAGCGGGCGATTTAACATATGTTTCAAATGCTAGACATATTGCACTATTGCACCAAGCCCAAGCAACGGTTGAGGATGCAATAGCGGCTGCACAAGCTGGCGTACCAGTTGATATGGTACAAATTGATGTAACAAGAACATGGGAAATACTTGGCGAAATTATTGGCGACACTGTACAAGAAAGTCTTATTAACCAACTATTTTCACAGTTCTGTTTAGGAAAATAATCTTATTACAGAAAGGAAGATACGAGCATGCCAACAAAATATGAGGCAGGCACGTTTGATGTTATTGTCATTGGCGCAGGCCATGCAGGTTCAGAAGCTGCACATGCTGCGGCTAAAATGGGTGCTAATACATTGATGTTAACGATTAATTTAGACATGATTGCATTTATGCCATGCAATCCATCCATTGGTGGTCCTGCCAAAGGAATTGTCGTACGTGAAATTGACGCTTTAGGAGGCGTCATGGGGAAAGTGATAGATAAAACGCATATTCAAATGCGAATGTTGAATACAGGGAAAGGCCCAGCTGTACGTGCATTGCGCGCGCAAGCAGACAAAGTTTTATATCAACAAGAGATGAAACGCGTGTTGGAGGAAACGGAAAACCTAACAATCCATCAAGGAATGGTGGAAGAGTTAATTGTTGAGGATGGAGAAGTAAAAGGCGTTATTACACAAATTGGTGCTGTTTATCGTGCTAAAACAGTGGTTGTAACAACGGGGACATTCCTTCGTGGTGAAATTATTATTGGTGATGTTAAATATTCAAGTGGTCCTAATAACCAACAACCTTCTATTCGTTTAGCGGATAATTTAAAAGAGCTTGGGTTTGATCTTGTTCGTTTTAAAACAGGTACACCACCACGAGTAAATAATCGTACAATTGACTATGATAAAACAGAAATCCAACCAGGTGATGATGTTCCACGTGCATTTAGTTTTGAAACAACTGAATTTATTATGGATCAGCTACCTTGCTGGTTAACGTATACAAGCGCTGAAACACATGAAGTTATTGAAGCAAATTTACATCTTTCACCGATGTATTCAGGAATGATTAAAGGGACAGGTCCACGTTATTGCCCGTCTATTGAAGATAAAGTTGTGCGCTTTAACGATAAGCCGCGACATCAAATTTTCTTGGAGCCAGAAGGACGTAATACGCGTGAGGTTTATGTTCAAGGTTTATCAACAAGCCTGCCAGAGCATGTGCAAGCACGTTTATTAAAATCCATTCCAGGCTTAGAAAATGCAGAAATGATGCGTGCAGGTTATGCGATTGAATATGATTCAATTGTGCCAACGCAATTATGGCCAACGCTTGAAACAAAGCGTATTAAAGGATTGTACACAGCGGGTCAAATTAACGGTACATCTGGCTATGAGGAAGCGGCTGCACAAGGTTTAATGGCAGGAATGAACGCTGCTGCTAACGTACTTGATAAAGATGAGTTAATTTTAAGCCGCTCTGATGCCTATATTGGTGTGTTGATTGATGACCTTGTGACAAAAGGGACAAATGAGCCATATCGTTTATTAACATCTCGTGCAGAGTATCGTTTACTGCTACGTCATGATAACGCTGATTTACGTTTAATGGAGCTAGGCTATAAAATGGGCATGATTTCAGAAGAGCGCTATGCAAAATTCACTGAGAAAAAGCAATTGATTGACAATGAAATTGCGCGTCTTCGTGAGGTGATTATTAAGCCAAACGAAGCGACACAGGCTGCAATTCGTTCTGTCGGTGGTAGTGAGTTAAAAGATGGTATACGTGGTGCAGATTTATTAAAACGCCCAGAAATGCACTATGAGCTGGTTTCTTCATTAATTCCTACAGATAGCGAATTAACAGAAGAAGTGAAGGAACAAATCGAAATTCAGCTTAAATATGAAGGCTATATCGAAAAAGCACTACAACAAGTAGAAAAGCTGCATAAAATGGAAAATAAAAAAATCCCTGAAAATATTGATTATGACGCTATCTCAGGCTTAGCAACAGAAGCACGTCAAAAATTAAAGCAGGTTACACCGCTTTCCATTGCGCAAGCCTCTCGTATTTCAGGTGTAAATCCAGCAGATATTTCAATTCTTCTTGTATATATTGAACAAGGCAAAATTGCACGAGTGAGCAGCTAATAATGGTAAAGTGAATAAGAGGCGGGCATAGGATTGTGCCCGCTTCCTATTTTTAGGGTATTGCCATAGCGACAAAGGAGATTTTACATGAATGAACAACAATTTATGGAGGCGCTAAAGGAAAAAGGCATAGAGCTTTCTGAACAGCAGATAGCGCAATTTAAAAAATACTTTGAATTGCTTGTTGAGTGGAATGAAAAAATGAACTTAACGGCTATTACAGATTTAGAGGGTGTTTATTTAAAGCATTTCTTTGACTCGATTAGTGCCTCATTTTATTTTGATTTTTCAAAGGTAGTAACAGTATGTGATGTTGGAGCAGGAGCTGGCTTCCCTAGTATTCCTATTAAAATCTGCTTCCCACATTTACATATCACAATCGTAGACTCTTTAAATAAAAGAATTACATTTTTAAATCATCTTAGCGATACATTACAATTAGAAAATATGAATTTTGTACATGCGAGAGCAGAAGAATTTGGTCAAAATACTAAGTATCGTGAACAATTTGATGTGGTAACGGCACGTGCAGTAGCTCGTTTATCTGTTTTAGCAGAGCTTTGTGTACCATTAGCAAAACAAGGTGGCTATTTTGTAGCGTTAAAGGCTGCGGCAGGTGCTGAAGAACTAAAGGATGCGAAAAAAGCTTTAACAACACTCGGTGCTCAAATGAAAGAAGAATATTCTTTTAAGCTACCTGTTGAAGAAAGTGACCGCATTTTATATATATTTGATAAAATAAAAGGAACGCCTAAAAAATACCCGCGTAAGCCAGGTGTACCAAATAAAACACCAATTCAATAATTAGTGTTTCATGTGAAACTTCTCAAAGTAGAAAATATTTTTTCTATTTTGAGCATACATACTAGTTATGGATGGTTCACGCAAAAGACATCTATGAACTATATACATTTTAAGAAATATAATAAATAATAATAGAATGACACAGAGCAAGATAGTTACTTAAAGGTGGTGCCACTTGGATGAAAAGTCCTTTTTCACGTTTTTTTGGAGGCGGAAGTAAAACAGAGCCTATTGTGAAAAATGAAGTAGAACAAGCAGAGGCGGCTCATGCAGCAGAAGAAGTTATAAAATTGCCTATTGATCAAATAGTACCTAACCGTTTTCAGCCACGTACTATTTTTGATGATGAGAAAATTGAAGAATTATCAAGAACCATCCATACACATGGTGTGATTCAGCCAATTGTTGTACGTAAAACATCAGAACATCAATATGAAATCATTGCTGGTGAGCGTCGTTATCGAGCGATGAAAAAATTACAATGGACAGAGGTTCCTGCTATTGTACGTAATTTAACGGATAAAGAAACAGCTTCTATAGCATTAATCGAAAACTTACAGCGTGAGGAGTTAACAGCAATTGAAGAAGCTGTAGCCTATCAAAAACTATTAGAGCTTCATGAGTTAACACAGGAAGCTCTAGCCCAACGACTTGGAAAAGGACAATCCACTGTAGCCAATAAATTACGATTATTAAGGCTGCCTGATGAAGTGCAACAAGCCATTTTAAAGCGTAAAATCTCTGAACGACATGCACGTGCATTAATCGCTATTAAAGACCAACCATTACAGCTAGAAATTTTACAACAAACGATTGATAATGATTGGAATGTTCGTCAACTAGAGGAGCAAATTCAAGCGATATTACACCCAGAAACAGATGAGCAGGAAGAAACACCAAAGAAAGCAAAGCCAAAGCGTAAGGCTATTAGTAAGGATGTACGAATTGCTTTAAATACGATTAAACAATCAGTAACAATGGTCACGAAAAGCGGTATTACAGTAAAAACAGAAGAAGAAGATACAGAAGAATACTATCAAATTACAGTAAAGATACCTAAAAAGAAAAAGCTGTAATAAATTATTGTAAAAAAATAATTGAAAGTCTTGAGCGTTACAAAAATAAAAAAGACATCTCAGAAAGTTAATGGAGATGTCTTTTTTTGCATATATTCTTAATATTTTATACAACTCTTTTCTATTTTTTTGATAGAATGAGAGATAGAGAGCGGATTAAACAGTGATTTTACAAATGATTTGTCAAAGCAAACTTTGATAGATGAAAGCAGGTGCTTTTAAATGGGTAGAATTATAGCAATCGCCAATCAAAAGGGTGGCGTAGGTAAAACAACAACTTCAGTCAATTTAAGCGCTTGCCTAGCATACTTAGGTAAAAAAGTGCTATTGATCGATACTGATCCACAGGGAAATACAACAAGTGGGCTTGGTATCGATAAAGGAGAAATCCAGGGATGTATTTATGATGTGCTGATTGATGATGAAGATGTTGAAAATGTCATTCAAAAAACAAATGTAGGAAATTTATCAATCGTGCCAGCAACGATCTCGCTTGCAGGGGCTGAAATTGAATTGGTTTCTACAATTTCCAGAGAAGTGCGGTTAAAACATGCACTCCAAAATGTAAAAGAAGATTTTGATTATATTATTATTGATTGTCCACCGTCCTTAGGACTACTAACAATCAATGCTTTAACAGCTTCAGATGCGTTAATTATCCCTGTACAATGTGAATATTATGCGTTGGAGGGGTTAAGTCAATTGTTATCGACAGTTCGTCTTGTCCAAAAGCATTTGAATCAGCAGCTATATATTGATGGTGTGTTACTCACAATGCTGGATGCGCGGACAAATTTAGGCTTACAGGTTATTGATGAAGTAAAAAAATATTTCCAAGATAAAGTATATAAAACAATAATTCCTCGTAATGTGCGCTTAAGTGAAGCACCAAGTCATGGACAACCAATTATCACTTATGATGCAAAATCTAGAGGTGCAGAGGTTTATTTGGAGATGGCGAGGGAAGTGATTAAAAATGGCTAAAGGTTTAGGGAAAGGTATTGGTGCACTATTTCCGGGAGAGTCTTTAGAACAAAGTGGGCAAGTGGAAGAAATCCAATTAGATTGTATTGTTGCAAACCCATTTCAGCCTCGAAAAAATTTCGACGAGGAAACTTTACAGGAGTTAGCAGATTCCATTAAGGAACATGGTATTTTACAGCCTATTGCAGTAAGAAAAAAGGCACGTAAGTTTGAAATTGTTGCTGGTGAACGTCGCTATCGGGCATGCATAATAGCTGGATTAGAAGTTATCCCAGCCATTATTAAAGAGCTATCAGACGCACAAATGATGGAGCTAGCCATTTTAGAAAACCTTCAACGCGAAGATTTAACAGTTATTGAAGAAGCTGAAGCCTACCAAAGCTTAATGGAAAACTTGCATTTAACACAGGAAGAGCTTTCAAAACGCTTAGGTAAAAGTAGACCACATATAGCGAATCATGTTCGCCTACTTGCCTTGCCACAAGATGTGCGTCAAATGTTAAATGAGGGCATATTGTCAATGGGACAAGGACGTGCATTACTTGGCTTAAAAAATAAAAGAAGAATATCAGAAGTAGCGAATAAAGTTATTCAACAAGGTTTAAATGTACGTCAAGTGGAAATGTTAGTGCAAAACTTAAACGAAGAAGTTTCACGTGAAACAATTCCACCAAAGAAAAAGGATATTTTTGTTGCTGCTAAAGAAACACAATTACGTGATTACTTTGGAACAAATGTTCAAATCAAAAAAACAAATAATAAAGGGAAAATTGAAATTGAATTTTACTCTGAAGATGATTTAGAGCGTATTTTGGAAATATTAAATTTACAGGAACAAGAATAACTATTTTTATAATTTCATTAGAGCGCCAAGCAAGCAGGCGCTCTCTATTTTTTAGAGAGAAGGAAGGCTTTAGAGTGGTATTACTGGGAGCATTAATTAATGCAGGACTAATTGTAGTAGGTGCATTAATAGGGCGCATTTTCAAAAATATTCCTGAATCAATGAAGTCTACTGTCTTGTCCATTATTGGTTTAGCGGTAGCATTATTAGGAATAAAAATGGGCTTTGAAAGCGATAATTTTATTATACTAGTAGTAAGTTTAGTGGTAGGTACAGTAGTAGGTGAATGGTTAGATTTAGATCGGCAAATGAATCGTCTTGGTAAATGGGTAGAATCATTATTTCGTAGTACAAAACGCAATACACAAAATCAAATTAGTATAGCAGAAGGCTTTGTAACAGCCTCATTAATATTTGTAGTAGGTTCGATGGCCATTATCGGTGCACTCGATAGTGGTCTTCGTAATGATCACAATGTACTAATTACAAAAGGCTTAATAGATGGATTTACTTCCATTATTTTAGCCTCTACATTAGGCATAGGTGTACTACTATCCGCAGTACCAGTTTTAGTTTATCAAGGGCTTATAGCATTGTTTGCAGGTGTTATTAGTGTATTTATTCCTGATGCTGCCTTACAAATGTTTATTACAGAAATGACAGCTGTAGGTGGTGTAATGATTATGGCTATTGGGTTAAATATAGCAGGCTTAACGAAGATCAAGGCTGCTAACCTCCTGCCGGGTATTATCGTTGTTGGAATCATGGTCGCTGTCTTCTACATTTTTCAATGAATACCGATGAGCAGCTAATAATAAAGCTCTTGCCAGCTTTTCAGCCATTGCATAAGAAATATGAAGTCTTGTATTTTGTAACACAAGCATTTCCATAAAGCCTCCAATATTGACGATTCCTTTTACAGAAATGTCACCAATTGGAGGTAATTCTTTTTTTACTGCCTTTCCAGGGAAAATTGGTCCACTTTGTACTGAAATATGTCCAACGTTCTCTTCACTGCCAAGACAGGCATCAATCGCAATAATGAATGGTTTTGTAGTATGATTGTGTAGCTGTTGCATAGTAGTACCTAAATTTAAAGCATGTAGTGGGTTATCTAAAGACCCTATAACTTCATACGGAAAGCTAACAGACTTTTTTAGGAAGCTGCCTGTTAATGGTCCAAGTGTATCACCTGTACAGCGATCACTGCCAATACAACAAAAAATTAATCGTTCATGTTGGAATGGTATATGCTCTAAAAATAATGTGCTTAATTGCCAAACAGCATTTTTGCTTTCATGATGAAGGGAATAAGGTAATAATAAATTTGGTATAGTATTCATAAAAAAACTCACTTTCTTATTAATTTTAGAAGTGCTTAATTTTTATGCAGTATACACAAATTTTTAACATGTTATTCAAGAGGTGGTAATAATGGAAGAGAGTAAGAAATTAGTGGATAGATACTGGGATAAGCTAACATCTCAGGCATTATGGGAAAAGGTTATTGATGCATCCATTGAAATTATTATAATTTTATTAATATCATGGCTAGCTGTAAGATTAGGGAAAAAGTTTATTAATAAAGTATTTTTAATGCGTATGCGTTCACCATTAAACCATTCAGAGCGTCGTCAGCGTACAATTGCAAGATTGTTGCAAAGTGTCATTTCCTATGCTGTTTATTTCTCAGCGATTATTGGTATTCTTTCTTCATTAGAAATTAAAGTTGCTGGGCTATTAGCTGGTGCTGGGATTGTTGGTTTAGCAATAGGTTTTGGTGCTCAAAGCTTAGTAAAAGATGTTATTACAGGATTTTTTATTATTTTTGAAGACCAATTTGGTGTAGGTGATTATATAAAGATTAATGCGGCAGAAGGAACAGTTACAGAAATAGGCTTACGAACAACAAAGATTAATGGTGTAACAGGAGAACAGTTTATTATCCCAAATGGTGCAATTGGAGAAGTAGTTAACTATTCGATAAACAACTCTAAAATATTTATAGACTTAGAAATAATGACTGATGCAGATTTTGATAAGGCTGAGAGTATTATTCAAAATTACTTAAAAACATTGCCAGATAACCATAAAGAGCTTGTAGGGGTACCAGTATTTTTAGGTGTACAAAATGTAAAAGGAAAAGAAGTAACTATCCGTATTTCTGTAGAAACTTTACCACAGCAACAATATGGTATTGCACGTATTATTCGACGTGATATTACAAAGCTTTTTGAAGAAAATCATATTCCAATGGCTTATCCAAAAGTGATGTTCTTTGGTAAAGAATAGGGGGAAGTAACTAATATGGAAGCAAAAAAATTTGGCTTAAATGATATTGTTGAAATGAAAAAACAACATCCATGTGGCACAAATAGATGGAAAATCATTCGGATGGGGGCAGATGTGCGTATTAAATGTGAGGGCTGTCAGCATAGTGTAATGATTCCACGCCGTGAATTTGAGAAAAAGCTGAAAAAGGTATTGCTATCTGCTAGCGAAGCTTAATATTAGGCATATTAGACTTTTTAGAAGCGAATCAATATAATAGATAAGGTTATAGAAGAGAAAATTGAAACCGATTAGTAGAAAGGTTGTGTCCATTCATGGCATTAACAGCTGGAATCGTTGGTTTACCTAACGTTGGAAAATCAACATTATTTAACGCAATTACAAAAGCGGGCGCATTGGCTGCAAATTACCCATTCGCAACGATTGATCCAAATGTTGGCATTGTTGAAGTACCAGATGCACGCTTAGATAAATTAACAGAATTAGTTGTACCGAAAAAAACTGTACCAACTGCATTTGAATTTACAGATATCGCAGGAATCGTAAAAGGTGCTTCTCAAGGTGAAGGATTAGGCAATAAATTTCTAGCCCATATTCGTGAAGTAGATGCAATTTGTCAGGTTGTACGTTGCTTTGAAGATGAAAATATTACACACGTATCAGGTGCAGTGAATCCAATTGATGATATTGAGGTTATTAATTTAGAGCTTGCACTTGCAGACTTAGAATCCGTAGATAAACGCTTACAACGTGTTAGCAAAATGGCAAAGCAAAAAGATAAAGAAGCGATGGCTGAAGAGCCAGTGTTGCTAAAAATTAAAGAGCAATTAGAAAATGGTCGTCCAGCACGTGCTGCCGAATTATCAGAAGATGAACTAAAGGTTATTAAAGGTCTTCATTTACTAACAATTAAACCAATGCTATATGTAGCAAATGTTTCTGAGGATGAGGTAGCAGATGCTGATAGCAATGAGTATGTTCAACAGGTGCGTGAATATGCAACTGCTGAAGGTGCCCAAGTGATTACAATTTGTGCAAAAATCGAAGAAGAGATTTCTGAGCTTGACGATGAAGAAAAAGCGATGTTCTTAGAGGAACTAGGTATTAAAGAATCAGGTTTAGATCAATTAATTCGTACATCTTATGATTTATTAGGCTTAGCCACATACTTCACAGCAGGGGTGCAGGAGGTGCGTGCATGGACGTTCCGTAAAGGAATGAAGGCACCACAATGTGCGGGGATTATTCATACAGACTTCGAGCGTGGCTTTATTCGCGCTGAAACAGTTTCATTTGATGATTTGTTAGAGGCAGGCTCTCAGGCAGCAGCAAAAGAGGCAGGGAAAGTACGTCTTGAAGGGAAAGATTACGAAGTTCAAGATGGCGATATTATGCTATTCCGCTTTAATGTATAAACGGTATAAAACAACTTAAAAAGCCTATTATTTTAAATTTAAGCATTATAAAAATTCGCGTTGCTTTCTGCAGGTAAGACACGAGGTATATTAGTGATATATGTTATCTACTAGCTTTCGTACTCTTCCTACAGTAGCTATGCGGATTTTTATTTATAGTATAGTGTGGAGGCGGTTAAGGAATGGATGCAGTGCAAATAAAGGAACGTGGATTAGAATTTGAGCAGCTAGGAAAGCTACCACAGGATGTATTAGATTTTATTTATGAGCAGCAATTGTTTAAAATATTTACAGCAAAAGAGTTAGGCGGTAAAGATTTAGACTTACTAGAGGGTATCAAGATATTTCAGCAAATGTCTGCGCTTGACGGTAATTTTGGCTGGCTTATTACAATTGGTACAGGCGGCAATGCATTTATTCCAGCATTCAACAAAGATATTTGTGAAAACATCTATACACCTAAAAATGCTGTAATAGCAGGTAGTGGTTATCCAACGGGTATCGCTGTTAAAGCAGATAACGGCTACTATGTAACAGGACAGTGGAAATATTGCAGTGGTGCTGATTATGCCACAACCTTTACAATGAATTGCGTTGTCGAGCAGGATGGTGTGAAAACAGAGAATATTATTAGCTGTTCAATGGATCGTCAGCATGTTGAGGTTTTAAATGATTGGCGTGCAATGGGGCTAAAGGCTACAGCAAGCCATACAATTCGTGTTAACCATATATGGGTGCCACATGAGGCAACCTTCCAATTAGGAACGATTAAAAATAATTATGGTAATTTAGTACATAGTTTTCCATTTGCTACTTTTGCAGAGGCATCTTTTTTAAGTGTTTGCTTAGGTATAACAGAAAATTTCTTAGAGGAATCACTTCATTTAATAAAGCAACGACAGCATGATGCTAGCCGAATTGAACGTATTGGTGCATTACAATTTTTAGTGATACAGCAGCAGAAGCATTTTAAACAATATGAAGAGCAGTTCTATACAATGCTATCGACATACTGGCAAAAGCATCAGCAAGGTAGTCAATTAACAGAGGAAGAACTATTGCAGTTTACACAAATGACTAAGAAGATTGCTGCAGCTTGTGTGGAGATCGCAAATAATTTAGTACGTAGCTTAGGAATGGACGCTATTACCGAAACAGCTACGATTAATCGCATTTGGCGCAATTTATATACAGCAGCACAGCATGGATTTTTAACACCGTAAGGAAAAATAGGCTGTTAAGGGAAGAACTGCTTTTCTAACAGCCTATTTTTGGCTAAGGAAGATATACATATAGCTTTGGCAAATGTGGGTCATCCTGTATAAGCGCATCTTTCGGATATTTACGTAATTCTTTATACATAGCAAAATCACCTACAGCTCCTGCTATTAAAAAGGCGCCAACCAATATTAAAACGGTGCTGTTACAATAAAACCCAATGATAGTTGGTAGGACACCAGTTGTCCAAAATGGTAATAATAAAGCCTTTTTCATAGCATGATTAGGGAGCGGCTGATTAGTTGTTGCATAGGCAATACCAAGCTTTAAATTTATACCATAGTTTAAAGATTTATAAGGCACCTTCCCAAAAATCATAAAGCCGATTAAATGAAACGCTTCATGCAGAACAATAAAAACAATATATAAAATAGCGAATAATGCTATACCACCAATCATCGCCCAAATAGAAAAATAAAAATCCTTCAAGCAAATGTATTGAATAGCTGTAAATAATAGTACAAGCCCAACTGTTACCACAATATTATCCATCATTAATTTTTTTAAATTGACTTCAATAATAATCGGTTCTCTGTCTGGTAGCATAAATGCTCTCCTTTCTTCTATCCATTATATAAAATGAATTATTACTTTGCGACTTGAAAGACTACTATCTATATGTTACAATTCATTGATGTGAGTAATAATTAATTACTTGCTCCTTGCTCCCTTATTAATAGGAGAGCCTAAGTCCATAAGGAGGTGTAAACAGATGAGAAAATATGAATTAATGTACATCGTACGTCCAAACATTGAAGACGAAGCGAAGAAAGCTTTAGTTGAACGTTTCAACGAAATCTTAACTTCTAACGGTGCAGAAGTCATCGAAGCGAAAGAGTGGGGCAAACGTCGCCTAGCTTATGAAATTCAAGACTTCCGCGAAGGTTACTACCAAATCGTAAAAGTAAACGCTCCTTCAGAAGCAATTAACGAGTATACACGTCTTGCTAACATCAGCGAAGACATCATTCGCCACATTGCAGTTCGTGAAGAAGCTTAATTATTTATTTTTTAACAAAACGCTGAAAAGGAGGTTGTATTCTGATGATAAACCGTGTCGTATTAGTTGGAAGACTAACAAAAGACCCTGAGCTACGTTATACACCAAATGGAATTGCGTCTACAAGATTTACAGTTGCTGTCAATCGTACATTCTCAAACCAACAGGGTGAGCGTGAAGCTGATTTCATTAGTTGTGTTGCATGGCGAAAACAGGCTGAAAACCTAGCAAACTTTATGCGAAAAGGAAGTTTGATTGGAGTTGAAGGTCGTATCCAAACAGGCAGCTATGAAGGACAGGACGGTAAACGAGTATACACAACAGATGTTGTAGCGGATAGCGTACAGTTTTTAGAACCCCGCAATAGTGGTGGTGCGCCTGCTCCTCAATACGGTGCTGGACAAACTTACGGTAATAACCAATCACCATACGGTGGTGGTCAACCACAACAACAATTTGGTGGTGCTATGCCAGGACAAGGTTCTTATGGCGGCGATACGTATCAACAAAATCAACCACCAATGAATCAGCAAAATTATACACGTGTAGATGAGGATCCATTTGCGAATAGCAAAGGGCCAATCGAAGTATCTGAGGATGATCTTCCATTCTAATACTTCTAAATCATAAAAAAAGATAAGGAGGAGACACACTATGGCACCACGTCGCGGAGGCCGCAAACGCCGTAAAGTTTGCTACTTCACTGCTAATAACATTACGCATATCGACTATAAAGATGTGGATTTATTAAAAAAATTCATCTCTGAGCGCGGTAAAATTTTACCACGTCGCGTAACTGGCACTAGCGCTAAGTACCAACGTAAATTAACTTCAGCTATTAAAGTATCTCGTATCATGGGATTACTTCCATTCGTAGCAGAAGATAAATAAGATTGATGACGCTAAGGTAATGACCTTACATCAACTTTAAATACCAGCATATGACGATATTTTTATCGGAGTATGCTGGTTTTTTTATTATTATTTAAGCTACTTTTCATAAGCTAAGTGTGTTTTGTTCAATGCTATAAAAAATGGTACAATAAAGGGTAGTAAGTTTGACTGAAAAAAGGAAGGTTTTCAATGCCGAATAATCAAACAAAAGCGCTTGTACAAGGCTCAATGATGGTTGCAATTTTTACAATTTTAATGCTTATTTCTGCATATGTACCATTTATCTTTATAGTAGCTTTATTGTTTGCTCCACTACCAATTGCTTGGTATAGCGCAAATTACAAGCGTTCCGCATCAATACTTGTAGCAGTAGTAGGCTGTATTTTAACAACGATTACAAGTGGCATTACGATGTTGCCATTTGCCTTTATGTTAGGGCTAGTAGGTATTGTAATGGGGAGCGCAATTTATCAAAAGAAAAGTAAGCTTTATTTATTTTTATCAACAGGAATCGCTAATTTAATTTCTATGGCAATTATTTATATGGCATATGTCAAAATTGCCGGTATTGATTTTATTAGCATGAGCTTAGAGATGGTTCGTGAAAATTACGAGCAATCGAATGAATTTGCTAAAAATGTTACAGGTCAAGTAGCTATTACACCTGAACAATTAGAAGCCATGTTTAATACAATTGAATTAACAATGCCAGCAACAATTACAATTTCAGCATTTTTTGTGGCGTTTCTTATTATAACGTTAAATTTACCAGCTTTAAAACGACTTGGTGTAGACGTTCCAAAATTTGCTCCATTTCAAAATATGCGATTACCACGCTCTATTTTATGGTATTACATGATTATTTTATGTATTAATTTATTTATGCGCCCAGAGGCTGGCTCTACACTAGATATTATTGTCTTAAACGTTTCTTATGTTTTATGGATGTTGCTTATTTTACAGGGGATATCTTTTATCCATTACTTTATTGCTAAAAAGGGCATGCCGAATGGGGTTAAATGGGTGGCTACCTTATTAGTTATTCCGCTATCCTCCTTTATTATCTTATTAGGTATTATTGACTTAGGCTTTGACGTACGTTCACTTGTAAAGGGGAAGACTAAAGAATAAGGGGATGATTGTAATGGGGACTTTTAGAAAACGACCAGTTCGCTATCCGCTTTTTATTCTTTCCATTTTTGGCATTGTGACGTTCGCACTTCTATGTATATGGAATTTTGGGATAGGTATCGGTTATGGGGTAGGCTTTACGCTGTTAATGGCCTATGCATGGAAGGTGGAGCAAATTGTTTTTCTAGAAACGGAAAAGCATATTGAATCCATTTCTTTCCGTATGAAAAAAGTCGGAGAAGAGGCATTGCTCGAAATGCCAATCGGAATATTGCTCGTGAATGAGCAATATGAAATTGAATGGTCGAATCCGTATATGCAAGGTGTTTTAAAGAAGGAAACATTAGTAGGAGAAGGCATTGTTGATATATCGGACGACATTTATGTATTAATGAAAACTGAAGAAAAAAATGAAGCAACAATTACATTACATGATCGTAAATATCGAGTGTACTATAAAAGAGAAGAGCGATTACTGTATTTCTTCGATATAACAGAGCAAGTTGCTATAGAAAAGCAATATTATGCAGACCGTACAGTTATTGCTATTCTATTTGTTGATAACTATGATGAAATTACACAAGCGATGGATGATCAGCTACGTAGCCTAACGAATACATTGGTTACATCAATTGTGAATGAATGGGCTGCAGAGCATGGTGTATTTGTCAAACGAATATCATCCGATCGTTTTTTAGCTGTATTAAACGAATCTATTTTAACAGAATTAGAAAAGAAAAAATTTGCTATTTTAGATACGATTCGAGAAAAAACAGCGCAAAAGAATTTATCTTTAACACTTAGTATAGGTGTTGGTGTAGGTTCCTCCTCATTGGTGGAGCTTGGTGAATTGGCACAGTCCAGCCTAGACCTTGTATTAGGGCGCGGGGGCGACCAAGTAGCAATCAAGCAACCAACAGGTAAGCTTAAATTTTATGGTGGGAAAACAAATCCAGTTGAGAAACGTACACGTGTAAGAGCGCGCGTTATTTCACATGCATTACGTGATTTAATTCAGGATAGTGACCAAGTGTTTATTATGGGACATAAAAATCCTGATATGGACTCTATTGGCGCATCTGTAGGTGTACGTAAAATGGCACAAATGAACGATGTAAAAGGCTATGTTATTATTAATTTCGATGAGTTAAATGGCAGCGTTACACGTTTAATGGATGAAATTGAGCGTAAGTCAGATTTCTATGAGCATTTCCTAACACCAGAGGAAGCAGCAGGGAAAATGACCGAAAAGTCATTGCTTGTTATTGTTGATACACATAAGCCTGACTTAGTGATTGATGCACATTTATTGAAAATAGCTGAAAAGGTTGTTGTGATTGACCACCATCGCCGTAGTGAGGACTTTATTGAAAATCCAACACTTGTTTACATGGAGCCATATGCTTCGTCTACGGCTGAGCTTGTAACTGAGTTGCTGGAATATCAGCCGAAGCGTGCAAAAATTAATATGCTAGAGGCTACTGCATTGCTAGCAGGGATTATTGTTGATACAAAAAGTTTTACACTGCGTACAGGCGCACGTACATTTGAGGCAGCGTCATATTTACGTACAAATGGTGCAGATACCGTGCTTGTACAGAGGCTTTTAAAAGAGGATATAGATACTTATATTGAGCGCTCAAAAATTGTGCAAACTGTTCAGTTTATAAAACCGGGAATAGCTGTGGCTGTAGGTGAGGAATCAAAAATATATGATTCAGTCCTAATTGCACAAACAGCAGATATTCTATTGACAATGAAGGATGTTGGCGCCTCCTTTGTGATTGCACATCGAGCAGACGGCAAAATTGGCATAAGTGCACGATCATTGGGTGAGGTAAATGTACAGCTTATTATGGAAAGGCTTGGCGGTGGTGGACATTTAACAAATGCAGCATGCCAAATAGATGAAAAATCCATAGATAGTGTGAAAAAATATTTAGAAGAAGCTATAAATGAGGTCTTTGAAGGGAGTTATGACGAATGAAAGTAGTATTTTTAAAGGATGTTAAAGGTAAAGGCAAAAAAGGTGAAATTAAAAATGTAGCTGATGGCTATGCACAAAACTTTTTAATAAAAAATGGCTATGCAGCAGAGGCGAATGCTCAAGCATTAAGCCAATTAGAAGGGCAAAAAAAATTAGCGGAAAAAAATGCGGCGGCTGAATTAGCAGAAGCTCAAGCATTAAAAGCAAAAATAGAAGCTTTAACAGTAGAGCTAAAGGCAAAATCAGGTGAAGGTGGACGCTTATTTGGCTCCGTATCTACAAAGCAAATTGCAGAAGCTTTACAAAAGGTACATGGCATTAAAATTGATAAACGTAAAATGACTTTAAATGATGGAATTCGTGCACTAGGCTTTACAAATGTTCCTGTTAAACTACACCAAGAAGTGACAGCTACATTAAAAGTACATGTAACAGAAGAATAAGGAGCGACGATGCATGAGCGAACCGATGATAGACCGCGTTCCACCGCATAACCGCGAGGCGGAGCAATCGGTTATCGGTGCTATTTTCCTTGAGCCTCAAGCACTTATTACAGCATCTGAAATTTTATTAGCAGATGATTTTTATATCAATGCACATAAAATGATTTTCGAAACGATGCTACGCTTGAGCGACCAAGGAAAGGCGATAGATGTTGTAACAGTTACGGAAGAATTATCAGCTAAAAAGGAACTTGAGGATGTTGGCGGGCTATCTTATTTATTAGAGCTCGCCAATGCTGTCCCTACAGCTGCAAACGTTGCCCATTATGCCAAAATCGTTGAAGAAAAGGCACTATTACGTCGCTTAATTCGTGTAGCTACTAAAATTGTGGAGGATGGCTACACACGTGAGGACGAGGTAGAGGCATTACTAGGTGAAGCAGAAAAGAAAATGATGGAGGTTGCCAATCGCAAAAATGCGGGCGACTTTAAGCATGTGAAAGATGTACTTGTGGAAACCTTTGATAATATTGAACAGCTTCAATCACAGAAGGGAGAAGTAACAGGTATACCAACAGGCTTCCGTGATTTAGATAATATTACTGCTGGCTTTCAACGCAATGACTTAATTATTGTAGCAGCGCGTCCATCTGTAGGGAAAACAGCCTTTGCCTTGAATGTGGCGCAAAGTGTTGCCGTACAAGCACGTGAAAATGTGGCAATCTTTTCTTTAGAGATGGGAGCTGAGCAGCTTGTTATGCGTATGCTTTGTGCAGAAGGAAATATTGATGCCCAAGTTTTACGTACAGGTGCTTTAACTACAGAAGATTGGGGTAAACTAACAATGGCAATGGGTAGTTTATCGAATTCAGGGATTTTTATTGATGATACACCAGGTGTACGTATCAATGAAATTCGTGCCAAATGTCGACGTTTAGCACAGGAGCATGGGCTTGGTATGATTTTAATCGATTATTTACAGCTTATTCAAGGTAGTGGTAAGCCAGGGGAAAACCGTCAGCAAGAGGTATCTGAGATTTCACGTTCATTAAAAGGCTTAGCACGTGAATTAAAGGTTCCTGTTATTGCATTATCACAGCTATCCCGTGGCGTTGAGCAACGTCAGGATAAACGGCCAATGATGAGTGATTTACGTGAATCAGGAAGTATTGAGCAAGATGCTGATATTGTTGCCTTTTTATATCGTGATGACTACTATGATAAAGAATCCGAGAATAAAAATATGATTGAAATTATTATTGCAAAACAACGTAATGGCCCAACAGGCACTGTTACCCTTGCATTTAAAAAGGAATTCAATAAATTCATCAATGTGGACTGGTCGCAAATGCCGCCACCACCACCTCGTGATTAATGTATTATGTGTGAATTCTATTATTTCCCATTAATCTAAATGCTCGATAATATTTATATCACATGGTTATTAAACACGAACGTTGAATCAGAAATTTTGATTTTATGTTCGTGTTTTTAACTGTTTTTTATTGACGAGGTGTTTCTATCATTGTTACAATGATTTAGGCTTGAAAATTGAGATACACAGGTATCTAACGGAGGTGCTGATTATGACATCAGTTGTAGTTGTAGGAACGCAATGGGGAGATGAAGGAAAAGGTAAAATTACAGATTTCCTATCACAAAAAGCAGATGCAATTGCGCGTTTTGCAGGCGGAGATAATGCAGGGCATACTATTAAATTTGACGGTGAAACATATAAATTACACTTAATTCCATCAGGTATTTTCTATAAAGATAAAACTTCAGTAATCGGTAATGGTTTAGTTGTGAATCCAAAATCATTAGTTACGGAGCTTAAAGGCTTACAAGAGCGTGGTATTAACACAGATAATCTACGTATTTCTAATCGTGCACATGTTATTTTGCCTTACCATATTAAGCAGGATATTGCGGATGAAGAAAGTCGTGGGGAAAATAAAATCGGTACAACTTGTAAAGGGATTGGGCCTTGCTATCAAGACAAAGTAGCACGTATCGGTATCCGTATGGCTGATTTACTTGATAAGGAAATTTTTGAAGAAAAACTACGTCATAATTTAGCGATTAAAAATAAATTATTTGAGAAATTCTATGAAGTTGAAGGTATGACATTCGAGGAAATGTTCGAGGAATACTACGGCTATGGGCAAGAAATTGCAAAATATGTGACAGATACATCTAAAATTTTAAATGATATTCTTGATGAGGGCGGTAAAGTATTATTTGAAGGAGCACAAGGTGTTTTACTTGATGTCGACCAAGGCACGTATCCATTTGTTACATCCTCAAACCCTGTTGCAGGTGGTGTAGCAATTGGTGCTGGCGTTGGTCCATCACGAGTAACAAACGTTATTGGTGTATCCAAAGCCTATACATCTCGTGTAGGTGATGGTCCATTCCCAACAGAATTATTTGATGAAGTGGGTCAGCAAATTCGTGAAGTTGGTCGAGAATATGGTACAACAACAGGCCGTCCACGCCGTGTAGGGTGGTTTGATACAGTAGTTGTTCGCCATTCACGCCGTGTTAGTGGTATTACACATCTTGCACTTAACTCTATTGATGTTTTATCTGGCTTAGACACTGTTAAAATTTGCACAGCCTATAACTATAAAGGCGAAACGATTACAGAATATCCAGCAAATCTTCATATTATTGAACAATGTGAGCCGATTTATGAGGAGTTTCCAGGCTGGTCAGAGGATGTTACAGGCTGCCGAACTTTAGAAGAGCTGCCTGAAAATGCACGTCGCTATGTAGAGCGTGTTAGTGAATTAACAGGTATTCAAATTGCTACTTTCTCAGTTGGACCTGCTCGTGAGCAAACAAATGTATTAGTAGACGTTTGGGAAGCATAATGAGATAGAAAAATGGGTGTGCCATACAAGGTACACCCATTTTTTAATGAATATCCTTTTTCTTAAAGCGACCGCCCTTTACCTCTGCAATATTACCAATTGCTAAAAAGGCATTATCGTCAATCTCTGCAACAATTGATTTTAGCTTCGATTCTTCTAAACGAGTAATAACAGTAAAAATAACCTTTTTATCATTCCCCGTATAAGCACCTTCACCATGCAGGAAAGTGACACCACGTCCAAGTCGATCCATAATAGTTTGTCCAATTTCATCAATCTCATCACTGATAATATAAACAGATTTTGATTCTTCCAGTCCTTGAATAACAATATCAATCATTTTATAGGCAATATAATATGCGAGAATGGAGTACATCGCTTGCTCCCAAGTAAAAATAAATCCAGCAACAGTAAAAATAGCAATATTGAAGAACATAATAATTTCTCCAACTGAAAATGGTGTCTTGCTATTAAATAAAATGGCTAATATTTCAGTTCCATCCAATGAACCGCCATAACGAATAACAATACCAACACCAATTCCTAAAATCATACCTCCAAAAACTGTTGCCAATAGAGTATCTTTAGTAAATGGATGCAAGCTATGTAAAGCAAGTGTTGCTGCCGAGAGTACGGTAATACCAAGTCCTGTAGAAAGTGCGAAGGTTTTACCAATTTGTTTATAGCCTAAATAAATAAAAGGTAAGTTTAAAATGAAGATGAAAATACCGAGGGGTAAATTTAGTAGATGTGCTGTAATAATCGAAACACCCACGATGCCACCATCCATAATTTGATTAGGTACTAAAAATAGCTCCAGCCCTAATGCCATAATGATTGCACCTAGTGATACCATAATAATTCTTGCAAAAATTCTCTGCATGTTATTTTTCTGATGCTTCAACATTTTTGTTGTATGCCCAGAGGTTTGTGAATCACTCAATTTAATCGCTCCAATCCAATAGTATCTTTCTTCTATATTTTATCGAAATATTAGAAAAGTGGAAGTATTAAGGCAAAATTCATGTGAAAAAAATAATAGATTAGTGTACTAAGGGCTTAGTTTTTTTTCGACAAATAACACTTTTATGATGAAGTAACAACTATTTATTAATGGAAAGGTATCTTATAAAGCCCAATAGGTACTTTTAATACACCTCCTATTATGGTAATAAATTGCTATGTAACAATTCATCAATAAATAATACATTTATATTACAAAAGAATGAAATCATTTAAACAGTATTTTCTTTATGGTACATTATAAGGGTGCAAAAATTCCTTGTGGGTAAATCATCCTATCTCAAGGTGAAATTGGAAGGGGCTTTATTGATGAATTCGTTTTGGCATAAAAAAGAAGAAAGCAATAGATTCACTGACAATTTTTCTTCTTTTAAAAAAGTGTCGATCATTACAATGCTAATGACAAGCTTAACGTTTAATATGGGGTTTGTAAAAGAGCCTGCTAAAGAAAATTTAAATAAAATCTTCCATGTTTATGTGGGAAAAGAATATATTGGTGCTGTATCTGATGAAACAGCTGTTCAACAAATGATTGCATCTAAAGAACAAGAGGCAAGTCAAAAATTTGAAGAATTATCGATTGATGCAAGCTCAGCTGTTAAAATAATTCCAGAGCAAGTATTTACAAATGAAACAAAAGATACAGAAACCTTATCAAAGCTTGAGCAGTCTTTAGAAGTTAAATCTGACGCTTTTACATTATTAGTAGATCATAAGCCAGTAGTTTCTTTAAAGGATACAGAGGCATATGAAAAAGTGGTTCGCATGCTAAAGCTACAATATGCTTCGCAGCAAGAATTAGATAAATTACAGCAAAATCAGCAATCTGCTAATAATGTACCAGAATTACAACCTAATGAGTCAAGCTTGCTAAATGTTTCTTTTAAGCAAGGCGTTTCAGGGCTATCAGAAAAGGTAGCACCATCCAAAATTGTAACACCTGAGCAGGCAGTTAAATATTTAATGACAGGCTATCTTGAGCAAGAATCCTACCAAATTCAAGCAGGTGATGTATTAGGATCAGTTGCCAAAAAGCATAATTTAACAACAGCTGAACTATTAGCATTAAATCCTGATCTTACAGTTGATACGGTTTTACAAATTGGACAAACATTAAATGTAACAGTCGCAAAACCATTTGTAACACTTGAGGTTAAAAAGGCAAAAAAGGTAGCAGATGTCATTCCATTTAAAACAGTAGTAGAAGAAGACCCTGCAATGTATAAAGGTGAAAAAGTAGTGAAGCAAGAGGGTGCTAATGGCAAAAAGGAAACAATCTATGCATTAACATCTGAAAATGGTACACAAACATCCAAAGCAGTATTGGAAGAAAAAGTGATTCAAGAGCCAGTTGATCAAATTGAAGTAGTGGGAACAAAAGTCATTTCTTCACGCGGAACAGGTGAATTTGTATGGCCAGCAGTTGGAGGCTATGTTTCAAGTGGTATGGGTGAGCGCTGGGGAGAATTCCACCGTGGAATTGATATCGCTCGTCCAAGCAACTACAATATTTTAGCAGCTGATAATGGCGTAGTTGTGGCAGCTGGTGTATCTGGTAGCTATGGTAATCGCATTGTCATTAATCATAATAATGGCTATACAACACTTTATGGACATCTATCTTCAATCAATGTTTCGGTAGGACAAGTAGTGGAAAAAGGCTCAGTAATTGGTATTATGGGTTCTACTGGCTATTCAACAGGTACACATTTACACTTTGAAATTGAAAAGAATGGTTCATTAGAAAATCCTTTATCCTATGTAGGTCGATAAGTATATTGAATAGAGGGCAGTCCGAAATAATGGACTGTCCTTTTTCTATTATTTCCCGAGAAATATTTGTTGAAATATAGCTTATAATGTCACAGTATTAGAGAGATAGCACTTCGATTAATGCACAGAACTTAAAAGCATGATAGAGTTAAGGGTAGTGAATTTACAAATACAGCTTATTGAATATAGATAGAAAACGAAAGGGAGAGAATGTATGAATAAAACAATATTAGTTGTTGATGATGAGAAACCAATTGCAGATATTTTGCAATTTAATTTAATAAAAGAAGGTTATAAAGTAATTTGTGCTTATGATGGTGATGAGGCACTAAAGATGGTTGAGGAGGAGCAGCCTGATTTAATGCTGTTAGATATTATGCTGCCAAAGCGTGATGGAATGGAAGTTTGTAGAGAGGTGCGCAAAAAATACGACTTCCCTATTATTATGTTAACAGCAAAAGGCTCTGAGATTGATAAAGTATTAGGCTTAGAAATGGGTGCTGATGACTATGTTACAAAGCCCTTTAGTACGCGTGAGCTAATTGCACGTGTAAAGGCAAATATGCGTCGTTTACAAGTAGTGGCTCCTGCAGCAGAGGAAGCAGAGGAAGAATCCAATGAGATTGTAGTAGGCTCTCTTGTTATTCAGCCAGATGCTTATTTGGTGATGAAGCGTGATGAAGCCATTGAACTAACACATCGAGAGTTTGAGTTATTACATTATTTAGGAAAACATATTGGTCAAGTAATGACGCGTGAGCATCTATTGCAAACAGTATGGGGCTATGACTATTTTGGTGATGTTCGAACGGTTGATGTGACAATTCGCCGTTTACGAGAAAAAATTGAGGATAATCCTAGTCATCCAGCTTGGATTGTGACACGACGTGGTGTAGGTTATTATTTACGAAATCCTGAACAGGAGTAAAATGCATGCAAAAAGTAAGCTTCTTTAAATCCATTCATGTTAAATTAGTGCTGATTTATATTTTATTAATATTGCTTGCTTTACAAATTATCGGTATCTATTTCGCTCGCCAATTGGAACAAAATTTAAAGAGCAACTTCCAAGATTCCATTTTTCAGCGTGTTGATTTGATGGAATATAGTATTCGCGAAGAAATTTTAAAGGAACGCGATGAAAGCATGCCTAGGCTGGAGGAAAGTCTAAAGTCCATTGTGACAGAGTTTTCTACAGGGCTAAGGGATGTTTCAAATGGCGATATTTTAGAAATTCGTGTTATTGATGAAAGACAACGTATATTGGCGACATCTGAGCCTGAAAATCAAAATTTGATTGGGCAACGCTCTAACACAGACCTTGTACGTCGGGCAATATCAGCAGAAGCACTCTTTGATATTATTAAATTGGATAATCAAACAAGGAATCGAGTATGGGTATTAGCAAACCCGATTCGAGCTGGTGCAGGACCTGATGATGAAATTATTGGTGTTCTTTATATTGAGGCGAATATTGAATCGGTTTTTGAACAAATGAATGATATTAATCGTATCTTCCTTGCTGGTACAGCTATGTCCTTAGTAATTACGGTCTTTTTAGGTATTTTAGTTGCACGTACAATTACACAGCCAATTGCTGATATGCGAAAGCAAGCACAGGCGATGGCGAAGGGGAACTACTCTCGAAAGGTACGAGTATACGGCACAGATGAAATAGGACAGCTCGCAATTACCTTTAACCATTTAACAAATCGTTTACAGGAGGCTCAATCTACAACAGAGGCTGAGCGACGTAAGCTAGATTCGGTTTTGACTAATATGACAGATGGCGTTATTGCAACAGATCGTAAGGGGCGCATTATTTTAATTAATGACCCTGCATTGGAATTATTGCATATTTCAAGAGATATTACATTAGGTCGTCCCATTGCTTCTGTTTTAGGGATTGATCAGGAATATAGTTTTGAAGATTTAATCCATATGCATGATGCTGTTAACCTAAATTTTAGTACAGCAGATGCACCTTATATTTTACGTGCCAATTTCTCTGTTATTCAAAAGGAAACAGGGTTTATTAATGGTCTTATTACAGTGCTGCATGATATTACAGAGCAGGAAAAGATAGAAATGGATCGTCGCGAATTTGTATCGAATGTTTCGCATGAGCTAAGAACACCATTAACAACAATGCGTAGTTATTTAGAGGCATTGGCAGATGGTGCATGGAAAGATGAAAATATCGCACCTACTTTTTTACATGTTACACAAACAGAAACAGAGCGTATGATTCGCTTAGTTAATGATTTATTGCAATTATCACGAATGGATAGTGCAGATTATGAATTAAATAAGGATATTGTCTTATTTAATTCCTTCTTTAATCGCATTATTGATCGTTTTGAGATGTCTAAAACCGATAAAGTGCATTTTGAACGTCTATTCCCTGAAACACCATTTTATGTAGATATTGATACAGATAAGGTGACACAGGTTATTGATAATATTATTTCAAATGCTATTAAGTATTCGCCTGACGGTGGCAATATTCGCTTTGGTTTTACAGGACAAGGAGATACATTGAAGGTTATGATTTCAGATGATGGTATGGGGATTCCAAAGGAAAATGTAGGTCGGATTTTTGATCGTTTCTATCGTGTTGACCGTGCTCGTGCCCGTTCCATGGGAGGGACAGGCTTAGGCTTGGCTATTGCGCGGGAAATGATTGAGGCACATGGCGGTAAAATTTGGGCTGAAAGTGAGGAAGGTCAAGGGACAACAATTTTCTTCACATTACCATATGATGCAGATGAATTTAGTGAGGCAGGTGAGTGGGAATGAGATATATAGAGCCAGTTAAATCTGTTGTGTTATTTCTACTTGTTATGCTAAGCGTTGTATTAACCTTTTTAATTTGGACCTATACACCTGACTATAAATATATTGAAAAAAATGAGGGGAAAGAAATTTTAATTAAACCTCAAAAGGATATGGAGGATATTATTCGTCCATATAAGGCAGTTTATCGCTTTGATGAGAAATTTACAGGTACTGTATCTAACACGACGATGAAAGAGATTATGCAAACATTTAAAGGCTGGAATGTTTTTGATTTAGTGCCTATTAACAATAGTCTTTCATCAAATTATGTCAATGAAATTATCCGTGCAGATAAGCGTATGACGATATTTTTTACAGGTGAGGTACCATTCTCAGCCTTTAATACAATTTTTCAATTTACAGATAAGACCTTACCTGAAACTACTTTTAATCGTATGATTATTGATTGGAGTAATTATGATAATAAAGAGCTAACACTTTATTATATTAGTAATAATAATCAATCGTTATTTCGTTCGCATGTCAGCATTCCAAATATGAATCAATTTATGCAAGAGATTATTGAGCCTGCTAAAAAATTTGAGGCATTTAAAGAAATAGAGCGAGGTAGTTATACATCACTTTATCTTGCTGATACTAAAAATGAATCTGTCAAATATACGTACTATATTGAAGATATTACGCCAGAGCTATTTAAAAATGTGCTATTTCCCGATGCCAATATTGTGCAACGAAATGTTGAAAGTGCAACCTCTGAAAAGTATACAGATGGGATGTCATTAATGACATTGGATACAAACTTGAAATCGTTGAATTATGTGTATCCTGCTGCTGAAAGTAGTATAAGAGTCGAACCATCCAAATTAATAAAGGATAGTTTTGAATTTATTAATGAGCACGGAGGATTTACTGCTGACTTTCGATATGTGTCAGCTGGAGCCAATAAAAATCAAATCGATTATCAATTTTATTTGCAGGGCTTACCGGTTTATAGTAACCATGTGATTACAAGAATGACAACAATTTGGGGGGACGGCCGAATCTTCCACTATAAGCGTCCATACTTTTCTTTAGATATGGATATTCCATTTGAAAAGGAAATTATAGAGCTACCATCTGGTACAGAAGTTATAGAGCTTATTAAAGATTCGAACAGTATTGTGTTATCGGATATTGATGAAATTGTGCGAGGCTATAATTTAATTACACAAAACCAAGAATTAAATATATTTACATTTGAGCCGTGTTGGTTTGTTATTCGTAAAGGGACATGGATAAAGCTGACGCCTGAAGTATTAGGAGGTGTCAAAAATGGATTGGAGTAAAACAAAATCTATTTTTATCCTTGTGTTTTTAATTTTAAATATCTCCCTCTATTTGCTTTACTTAAATCGCTATAATGAAGCGAAAGACATTGAAGTACCTGGTGAAAGAACAATAGAAGCACGATTAAAGGATGATAATATTACGTATGGCACATTACCAAATAATATCGAATCGGCTTCTTATATTTCAGCGCAAGTACATAAATTCACAGAAGCTGAATTTAGCGATACAAATCAACAAATCGAAATTCTGGATGATAATACAAAAGTTCATGCCATTTTCATAAAGCCTGTGAAGCTACGAAATGTAAGTGATAATACGAGCTTTACAGATTTTGCTCTTGCTAATATAAATGAAGGGGCATCCTATGCCTTATGGAAAATAGATCATGAGGAACGAACCGCAATTTTTTTCCAAAAAACAAATAATCGAATGTTTTATTATAATGGATCATTAAAGATAAAATGGAATCCAAACAATGAAGTTATAATGTATGAGCAAACAATGATTGATAATATTGAGGAAATGGAGCAGCAGGAAAGTGTCATTCCACCACTGCAAATTATTCAAACGTTGTATGCCAAGGGAACATTAAAGTCAGAGTCACAAATTACGCAAATGAAGTTGGGTTACTCAACACTTGTGAAATTAACACGTACACAAGTATTGGTGCCCACATGGGAAGTACAGGTCAAGCTAGCAGATGACACAATAGAGGAGTATTTTGTCAATGCAGTTGAAGGGAAAGTTATCGAAATTAATGGGGACAATCAAGAGATTGAAGAAGACAACGACTGGGGAGTTGAATAATGCGATTTAGTGTTTTAGCAAGTGGCAGTACAGGCAATTCGATTTATGTAGAAAATGATGATCATGCCTTTATCGTTGATGCTGGTCTTAGTGGGAAAAAGATGGAACAGCTTTTTACAAAAATCGACCGTAATATGAAGCAGCTTAGCGGTATTTTTGTTACACATGAGCATAGCGATCATATTAAAGGTATTGGTGTATTGGCACGCAAATATAATGTTCCTATTTATGCAAATGCCAAGACATGGCAGGCTATGGATGGGCTTGTAGGGGATATTCCTATAGAACAGCGCTTTGAATTTGAAATGGATACTGTTAAGCACTTTGGTTCATTAGCTGTGGAATCCTTTGCCGTATCACACGATGCAGCCGACCCTATGTTCTATACTTTCCATGAAAATAATCGCAAGCTTGTTATTATCACGGATACAGGTTATGTTAGTGACCGTATGAAGGGGATTATCCGTGGTGCAGACTCCTTTGTTTTTGAAAGCAATCATGATATCAACATGCTACAAATGGGACGCTATCCATGGTCTATTAAACGCCGCATTTTAAGCGATGTAGGACATGTATCGAATGAGGATGCAGCCATTGCAATGAGTGAGGTTGTATTTGAGAAGCCTACAAATATTTATCTTTCCCACTTAAGTAAGGATAATAATATGAAGGAGCTTGCACGCATGAGTGTTTCCCAAACCTTGCAATCTTGTGGCATAATTGTAGGTGAGTATATTCATCTTTTTGATACAGATGCAGAAGAACCAACAAAATTAGTCACGGTTTAAGCATCAGCTATTTAGGCAAAACTTGAAGCTGTTCAGTGCATTAAAAAAATGCATTGGGCAGCTATTTTTATGTCCATTTTATTTGTTTTTCATCTAATTTTAATGTTTGAATTGTAAGATTAGGGTAACAATTAACAAATAGCAGTATATGAAAGGATGAGGCACATGAGCTATTTTCAAGATGATGATAAAAACAATGATTTATTAAAGAAAGATGAAATACCAAAAACACCTCTTCAAGAACGATTAGAGCGAGAGGAGCAGGAATTACAGGCTAAACGCCATAAAAAGAAAGGTGGCGGCAGCAAAGGAGGCTATTTCTTTAGTGGGCTAATCGGGGTTATTATCGGTGCTTTACTTGTATGGCTGCTATTACCCGGACTTGTCAATCAAATGCCTGGTACAGCATCCAGTAACTCAACAGCAAATCAGACAACCATTAATCAAGTTGCAACAGAAGTACAATCAGATGTTACAGCAGCAGTTGATAAAGCTTCAGCAGCAGTTGTTGGTATAACAAATATTCAAGAAGTAACAAGCGGAGGCTTTTGGAGTCCACCGTCGACAACAACACAAGAGGCAGGAAGCGGCTCAGGTGTTATTTATAAAGTTGAAGGAGATAAAGCCTTTATCGTCACAAATAACCATGTAATTGAAGGAGCTAAGCAGTTAGAGGTGACGATGCCAGATGGCACAAAAGAAGAAGCTCAATTAGTAGGTCTTGATGTTTGGACAGACCTCGCTGTAATTTCAATTAACTCGAAGAATGTAAAAACAGTCGCAACCTTTGGTAACTCTGATGTGCTAAAGCAAGGTGAAACGGTTATTGCTATCGGAAATCCACTTGGCTTAGACTTTTATGGCTCTGTGACAACAGGTGTTGTTTCAGGTAAAGATCGTTCCGTACCTGTAGACTTAAATGGTGATGGCACAGAAGATTGGCAGCAAGAAGTTTTACAAACAGACGCAGCGATTAACCCAGGTAATAGTGGGGGAGCTCTTGTTAACTTAGCTGGAGAATTAGTAGGCATCAATTCCATGAAAATTGCTGAATCCTCTGTTGAAGGCTTAGGTTTCTCCATTCCAGTGAACTCAGCTATTCCAATTATTGAGGAACTAGAGAAAAACGGCAAAATGGAACGTCCAACAATGGGTGTATCCTTAGCAGATTTAACAGATGTTCCAGCATTCTATCAGCAACAAACATTAAAATTACCTGAAGAAGTAACAACAGGCGTTGTTGTAACAGATGTTATTAAAAACTCACCAGCATCAAAAGCAGGTGTTCAACAATATGATGTTATCGTAGAAATGGATGGGCAAAAAATTGAAACAGCTATTGATTTACGTAAGCATTTATATAATGATAAAAAAATTGGCGATAAACTTACATTAAAGGTATACCGTCAAGGCAAGCTAGAGGAATTAACATTAACTTTAACAAACGGTAACACACTATAAAGAAAAAGCGATGGGAATCTAAAAAATCCCCATCGCTTTTTTATCGTTATGTGGATAACTTGAAAATTGTGAATAATAACCTTACACAGAGAATCTAGAGAAAAAGGCTCTTCTTCCATACAGGCTCTTCCTTTGTTACAATGGATTGTGGATAACATAGACTATATTGTGAATAAGTTTGTGGAAATTTCGGAAAATAAGGAGATATAAAAAAATGACAAAATATAGCTGTGAAAACCATATAGATCACGCTTTAGACATGTTTGTAGCAGAGCAAAAAGCATTCCCAATTATGGATAAAATCGACGAGGATAAAAAGTTATCCACAAAATGTAGCTACTGTGAACAGCCAGCAGAATATATTGTATCAAGTAAATAACTTTACACAATATATAGGAATTGCTTGTGGATATGTTGATAACTTTTGTGGATAAAATGTTTGTAAATGAATTGTAAAGGTGGATAACGTGTGAATATATCGATTGTATCAGTCGGCAAACTAAAAGAAAAGTATTTAAAAATGGGTATTGATGAATACGTCAAACGCCTCAGCAGCTATGCAAAAATAGATATCATCGAGGTGCCAGATGAAAAAGCCCCTGAACAACTAAGCAATGCCGAAATGGATATCGTCAAGAAAAAGGAAGGCGAGCGCATACTAGCCAAAATCCAAGACGGCACCCATGTCATTGCCCTTGCATTGGACGGCAAAATGAAAACAAGCGAGGAAATGGCTGCCGATTTAGACGCCCTTATGACATACGGCAAAAGCAAAGTCGCCTTTATCATCGGCGGCTCCCTCGGCCTGCATGCAGATGTTTTAAAACGCGCAGACGAAAAGCTATGCTTTGGCAAGATGACATTACCACATCAGCTTATGAAGCTAGTCTTGATCGAGCAGATTTATCGAAGTTTTAGGATTATGAAGGGGGAACCGTATCATAAGTAAGTGCGGTTTTTAGTTAAGTTTAAAGCCTATTATTCACTATTAAGTGGAATAATAGGCTTTACTTTATATCGATTTACTGAAATTTAAGCACATAATATAATTTCTCATAAAATCAAAATCAATCTGTCCATTAGAATCAACTGGTAATTTTAGAGCTGCTTTATCAAATGAAGACTTACCCCATTTCCTTCCATAATTATAACGATAACTATCATGAGTAATAACAGTCGTTAAGAAAAGTGCTAAATATTTATCTAAATCAAATTTTGGTAATAATACTGCAACGTCAGTAGTAATTAAGAAAGGTTTTTCTTGATAATAAGCCTGACCAACATTTACCCCATTTTTTATAATTGCAATTGAATTTGCAGGGAATGCAGGAGGAAATGCTGTATAAGCAGCAACGGCATTATTTAGCCTAGTGGCAGAAACTACAGGGGTAGAACCCGGATTTTTTTTAGCCTTGCCTAATAAAATCCCTCCTCCAGATGCTAATTCAAATAATTCATCGTATCTGAAGTATTTCCAACTATTAGTATTTAAATTGGGTGTATTTACATTATTTATAGCAGGTTGGTGCAACTGGCTATATTTTTCAATGTCGCTGTTATAGATATAACCCGGAATACTATCCGGTAAATCTAGATTTTTCAAAGTTCGATTAGCTTGTCTACCAAAACTGTACTTATATCTATTAGCTTTAATACAAGCACAATAATAAAGTTTTTCCTCTAAGGTTAATTCGTTCTTTGGTACAAGTACCATAACGTGGTAACCTGTATAAAAAGGGAAAGGTTGAACACACGATTCTAAAACACTATTACCGCTTAAAGCTACGGTTATTAGACCCGCCTGAAAAGGTTCAATATTAAGATCTGGTTTAACAATAGCTGATACACCATTGTTTTTAGAAGTTCTCGAAACAAAGGAAATTCCACCTTCACTTCGAGAGATTTCTAGAAACTTATTTAATGCTAGACCATTACCAGATTCCACGTAAAAAATGTCTGATAACTTAGCCATTAATTTTCCTCCTCATTTTCTAAATCTGCATCTAGTGAATTTACAACATTAAATAACGCATACTTCTTAACTTCTTCTTCAAAGTTTTTCACTGTTAACTTACTGTAATCAGTTTCGATATAAGCTTCGGCGATCCACTCATCTTTAGCAGTTACACGTTGCAGTACTGAAAAACCAGGTACTTCTGTCCGATCACTAAAACTTTCCAACCACATTTCTTTAATATCAGTCCATTTATTATCTAAGTCAATCCGTCCAGCATTTTTAGTTTTGACAAATCCATCATCTTTACAATAAGCAAACCATGTTTTATGGCGAGCAGGATGTGGAGTTCCAATCTTAAACACCATTACACATGTGATTGTGCCAACGGGATAAAACAGATCATCAGGCATACTTAATACAGCTTCTAAAGTATGTGTTTCTAATAATTTTTCTTTGATCGATTTAAATTCATCACTAATGATACATGATAATGGAATGATCGTAATAGCGTTTCCATTAACTACTAAACAATCGGTTAATCCCTTGAAATAGTCTAATTCAGAAAGACCTTCACCTTTTTGCGCATAAGGTGGATTTTGAGGACCAAAAGTAGCGTTTTTAAGAGCTAATTGTGCCTTAATGTCAAAAGAATTATCCGCATACATATTTGTTAAAGGAATATCTCGTAGTAACATATTGATAGCTAATAAAGCAAACATTTGTGGTTGTTGCTCAACTCCAATAATTTGACCTTTAATAGCATTTATAACTGCAGGATCTCCTTTAGCTTGCGATTTCATATAGTTATAAGAACTAATTAAAAAGCTTCCTGTTCCAGTACAGGTATCTAATACGATATCATTTACCGTAATTTGCGCTAATTCTGCAAAAAGCTCTGTTATATGAGGGGGAGTTAATACAATACCTAAAGATTTTTTATCTCCACCTGTATATCGGAGGAATTCACGATAGAAGTCACCAACCAGATCCAGTTCATTATAAGTTCTGATAATTGGTAAGATTTCTTGATCTACTTTTTTGACCAAATTAAATAATACACGGCTATTTAAATCTTGAGTATTTTTTGTTAGTTCTGGATGAACAGTAATAAAATTAAAAACTGCCTCAAGTTTTGTTCGTTTGTCTTCATTAATATCGAATTTAGCCAATCTGAATACACGATTTAGTGCTTGTTCTAAAAGCTCAGCAAGTGATTGATCATTTTCTGTAACTGCGTATGAAGCTTCAAATGGTCGATCTAAAAGAGCTAAAATTACAGCTCCTATTAAAAGTGGTTTTTCATTTTCAGCGAGCTTAGCATAATCCCTCATATAATTATGCAATTCACGAGATAATTTGTTAAGTTCAAGCATTTTCGCATGTTTAAAGCTATGTGAATAGATGCAGGCATTTAAGTAATTCTCAGGTGAAATAACTGTATTAATATCTAATTTTAAAGAATTGTAATCAGAACTTTTCTCTCCTTTTGGGAAAAAGAATGTAGAGATTTTTAGTTCATCATTTGTCATCCCAGAAACACCTAATGCAATTACGTTATATTCTTTACTTAAAAAAGAAGCATAATGCACAATTCCATCTACGGCGTAGTTTTGAGGATTGCTATAATCATTTGTTTCATGTTTATTAATATCCCCTTTACATTCTGCAATTAATATAAAATCTCCTCTAATGCCTAAAGGAGTATAGATATCTGGATATCCAGCATTTTCCGAACCCAATTTTTTACTAGCCTTACTTAATAGTTTTCTAATTTCTGGATTTTTTATTAAGCGCTTTTCAATTAGGTCATTATTAAATCCATTTTCTTTTAGTTGTTCAACTAAAAGGTCTTCTGTTTTAGTTTCGTTAATATATTTTTTCACAAAGTTACCTCCAAATTTTTAATTGTGATTTTATAATAAAACAAAAAAGACTATAGTGCAACATTTCATTTGCATTATAGTCTTAAAATTAATTTCAAATATATATTATTACTTTGGAGGTGATAATAATGTTAGTATTTAAATCGGAATTGGACTTAGAATTAATAAATGATAATGAAGATTATGATTTGATATTCAAATGCCATATCAAGAGATTAATTCAAAATAATCAAAAAATATTATCAAGTGGTGAAGAATTAGTGATTATTGTTGGTAGACTTGACAAGGAACCAGAAGGCTACTCTTTAATTTGGGAAGATGAAAAAGAAATTGGAAATAAAAAATATGAAGAAAGTTTTTATAGGAAGGGCAATAAAGGAATATTAATTTATAACATTTGTAAGGAAGGGTTATAGATGAATAAAAGAAAAAGAGTAAATATTGTTTCAGTATAATTAGTAAAAGAATCAAGCATGCTCAACAAGCAGCAAGAGTTCGCAGCCCATAAGACAGCTACGAAATTTTCCGAGATTACCTTGGAGAAGTAGACAGAGAACATTTTGTGATGATGTATCTAAACGCAAGCTTAGTATATGTTCGTGAGTTGATGAAAACAGCAATTTTCAGCAACTCTACTGCCATCAACATTTTATACTTAAAGAGATTAGCAGGAATCGAGGGGAAACTAATGAAAATAATAAAAAGCATAGTTAAAACAGAGGTTACGTATGATGACGAAATGACGAATAAGTATGTTATTAAAAAGGAGTGGGATAAGAGCAAAAGAAAGGCACTCATTCTGATGAAAAGTGCTGGTTTAGCAGATGAAATTGTACAGGATCAAACGACAATGTATGTCATGAATAATCTTGCAAAATTAGATTATGGCTCCGTTGTGATTATGAACCTATTTACTTCAATTAAAGAAAAGGATACGAATGAGTTGGCTACTGAAAACTTAAAATGTGTGCAAGAAGAAGTTACAAAGGTGGATGATGTAATCATTGCAGTTGGTACAGGAATCGAAACAAATAAAGAAGCACTAAAGCGAATGCATATGATTACGGCTATCTTCCTTGATAAGAAAGCAAATATACTTCAAATAGAAAGTCCTAGGGGGAGAAGAGGCTTCCATCCGCTTTATCCAGCAGTGAAAAAGGAGTGGAAGTTAGTTCCTTTTGATATTAAACCTGTAAAATAAGATGACTAAATACTTAATGTTTCAACTAAAAGTATGAATATATATTATTTCCTTGAATACATTTTAGGAGGAAATCATATGCAACCATCAAAACGAGTAGACATTGTATCTATCAAATTAGTAAGAGAAGCAAGCATGTTGTACAAAAATCGACGTATTCGTAGTCCACAAGACTGCTACGAGTTGTTCAAGGAATTTTTAGGCGAAGTAGATCGAGAGTATTTTGTAGTCATGTGCCTTGATGTGAAGAATCAGCCAACAAACATTACAATTGCACATATAGGAAGTTTAAATCTCTCAATCGTTCATCCTAGAGAGGTACTGAAAACAGCTATTTTAAGCAATGCGGCTTCCATCATCTGCTGTCATCCACATCCATCAGGCGACCCTACACCAAGTCAAGAAGATGTTGAAGTTACAAAACGCCTAGTAGAAGCAGGCTTAATCATTGGAGTGGAGATGCTTGACCATATTGTGCTGGGTGATGATAGCTATGTTTCAATGAAGGAGAGTGGTTATTTTGAAAAGGAATAAAGCTTTAAATGATAAATAGGCTCTAACATCTGAAATGGATGTTAGGGCTTTTTATGTTCATAAACTAAGGAGGGTATTGAAAATGGAAGCAATCCAACGATTGACAGAAGTATTGGAGAGAAAACTAGGAAAGAAAATCCCACTTCATGAAGTAGGCTATGAAACAATGAGCTTTACTCATGAGGAAATAGATGAGGAACTTGTACCGCCTTATATGATTGCCTTTGTACCAGCACCAATTCTCTGTCATAGTGCCAACTATACAGATGTAGAAGGGAACTACTTTACATTAATGCTAATAGAAACAGGCAGTGAAAATTTATATGAAGTTTGGCTAGTAAATGATAAATTGGTTCCAAATTTAAACTCCTAAAAAGAGAAATAACTTTGTGTTAAGAAGCAAGTTTTCAACTAATTTTATGTAATTTTAAAATTTAAATAGATGTTTCAGAGCAGAGTCTATGTGTGTTATACACTAGGCTTATTTTTATGAGTTAGATTTTGACTGAAAGAAGGTGAGAGGATGGCTGATTGTAAAAAGAAAAATCAATATACAATTGAATTATTCAAGCAAGGAGTATTTTTTGGAATATCCATTTTAGTGATGCTTTGTAGCAAACAAAGAGAGGAGAAAATGATTTGAATTATTTTGTGGTTGGCACATGTATAGGGATATTTTCAGTTATCATTGTAGAAATATTTATTAAAAAATAAAGATGGAGGAAGGATAACAGTCAATCATCTCATGTTTTAAGAATCTACATTTATAATCAAGGATTTCTCGAATTTTATAAAGGCTTTTTCAATCCCTTCAATATGCCTGGAATTGATATTTTGCTTTTCCATTGCTGTCTATTGGCTGGATTGAAGTTCATTTCAAAAGTAATAGATAAGGGAGTTGTATTTCCTTTCAATTACTTAATATGGGAGAGTAATGTTCATGACCAACATGAACCATTACTCTTTTTTTGTTAAGTAAAATAGGAATGAATGTTCTGTTCACGAAATTGTCACAAATGTAAAATCCATCAAAAACCTATTCTATTTTATTGAGGTCTAATAAGAGAAATGTGTTAAGCCTAAGTAATACCTATACTTACAGCTCTTCGCTCGGGAAGATAAGATTTTCCTTACTAAAAATGATTTAATGGTTTATGGCTAAGATATTCCTTTACAAACGAGGAAGTGAATTTTTGAAAAGAGAAACATTTATTATTTCGAAATAGTATTTAGGTAAAATTTACCTAAATAGTGGCATTGCGCTTTCGTCATAATTCATATATATTCTGTTGCATAAGCGTTGGTATTAGAGGTTTATAGCTGACTAGTGGATTAAGGATAGGTTATAAAGTACATTTATTTTAAATTTATATGGTCGAATTAGAATAACTTATTTTGATGACTAGTGACACCTTTAAATGCTTATATTAAGAACAAAATTTTCCGAAAGGTGATGTTTTGAAATGACGAATGCTGCAAAACAATATGTGTTTCCAAAAGTAATGGAAAAAAATAAGGAATATTTAAAAGTAGGGCGTGTAAAGGAAAACCAGTATGCAGATTTATTACTAGATGAATTAACTCATGTAAATTGGTCATCTGCAAAGGTATTTAGGGAAGGGAATGACCTGGATATAGAGGTTATTCCGCTACTTAAAAAACAGCAACCTTATATGAGATTTGTAAAAAAATATAGTGAAGAAAAAAGTATCTATGTATTACAAGGTGATTATACAAGTGAATTTTGTAAGAATCCTATTAAAAATATGGAGTATTGGTGTACCCAAGGCGAATTAATATTTGTATTCTCTAAGAATGTTATTTTGACTGATATAACTAAGGTGGAAAAATTTCTAAATATAGCTCAAAATGTTGCAGATATTAGTTATCTAACAACTTCAAAATACTTTATAGTTCGATTGGATTTTTCTTATTATGATCATATCGAAACGGGAATCGAAGGAATTGTTACATTGAATAATTTATATTTCGAAGAAAGAGAAGAAATTCCAAAGTTGGTATCAGCATTAATGGAATTAAAATTACCATTTGAGATCTATGAAACAGTCCATTACCTAACAACCGGTGAAAGTAATAATGAGGTTCTCCCTAAGAAAAAGTACATTAAACCTGCTCAGTTCAAAATTAAACAGATCTCATTACTTGTAGATGGATTATCAGCGAATACAGTACTGACCTCAAAATTGGAGAATATTGAGATATTTAAATCGAAGTTAAAATCAATTGGATTGGGCAAGTTCTCAAATGAAAAAATTCAAATTTGTCTAAAGTTTAAAAAGAAAATTGATATGGTTGGTTTGCATCATCTTTCGTTAATTTTAGATAGTCTCGTTCAACAAATTAATCCCCAGATAAATATCGAAGATATTCAAGTTGTTATTGCAGAAGCATAATCAATATTGTTTAGGAGGGGAAAAAGATGAATAAATCAAGTGTATTTAATTTGGCTAATTACGTAAAAGCGGATGATGAAGAAAGCTTACACATTTCCATTCGAAAAATACCCTTTTTTGAATGGGTCTTAACAAATGTAAATCGTTTATCCGAGGAGTTTCTTAAATGTGTATATCTTAATCTTGTTGATTTGGGGGAAAATGCCGATGTATTCGAACAGCTTTTATTAAAAAAACTTTCTGAAGAACAACAAGTTACATTTACAAAAATCCAAGAAGATTCTTTTGTGGCAGATTATACTGCTACATATCAAGCCTTTCAATTGTTTGGATATTCTCCTAATCAAGAAGAACATCCCACTGAAACACCTGCCGAGTGTGTATTACGTCACCATTTAGACTTTCTACTAAAGAGAAGGGGAATAGAAAGAAATGACGGAAAATATCGTTTTAACGCAAATGTATTTGCCCACTATGTTCTTTCAAGGGTAGCATTTATCCAAACAAGTGATGAACGTATTTACGCATACAGTATCGAAGGGAAATATGAGTTTATATCAGATAATCTCTTTAAAACTATTTGTGCGGCAATAGTAAGAGAAGTTGATGAAACTATCTGGCGGAAGTCTTGGGAAAGTGAATATATGGCGGCTCTAAAGGTATTAATTCCTATAGAATCTGAATTTGATGGTGATATAAATATCATTAACTTAAAAAATGGATATTTTCACCTTGATTCTGGAAAAATTGTACCTCACCATTCAAACTATATTTCTACAAATCAGTTACCTATTTATTATGATCCTAAAGCTAAAGCTCCTAAATTTAAAGAATTTCTGAATGATGTCTTTGAAAATGATGAAGAACGGTACGATTTGATAAAGAATATCATGGGATACATTTTGCATAAAGGTACACCTATTCACAAAGTATTCATTTTCACGGGAAGCGGTTCAAATGGTAAATCAGTATTAGCAAAAATTTTAACCAGACTTTATGGTGAATTTAATGTATCAAGTACCCCTTTAAATGAGATGGAAGGTGCTTTTGGTATTCAAGATTTAGATGGAAAGCTTGTGAATATTGCGTCAGAAAATGAAACAACTTTAAAGGTAAATACTCAGCGTCTTAAAGCGATTACTTCTGGAGATTCTATTTTAATTAACAAGAAACACCAAGCACCAAAAACAAAAGCACTATATGTGAAGTTAATTTTATTACTTAATCGTTTATTCATAACTGATGATCATTCAAATGGATTATATAGACGGTTAACCATCATCCCATTTTATCGTACCTATGTAGAATCTAAACAAGTATTACTTGAAAATCAAGCTTATATGAATCCAAAACTTGAAATGGAATTGTTAGAGGAATTATCAGGGATTTTTAATTTCGCATATGAAGGTTATCAACAATTAAAAGAAAGTAATTGGGAATTGCCTAGTTGTGAAGCAAGTGAATCAGAATTAAGAAAATTTAAAGTTTTGAATGATTCAGTAGGTACCTTTGTTGATGAGTGCTTAGAATATGCAAAGGGAGCAACTATTTTGCAATCAGATATATCTAAAAAATACACAACGTGGGTAGATACAAATTCAATTACAAATTTCATCCCGTTAGGGACTGCTTCAATCTTGTCTAATTGTAAAGAAGCGATACAAAGGAAAAATTGGTCTGTCGGTGAGAAAAAATCAAATGGTCAGAAGCTTTGGGTAAACTTACGTTTTAAAAAATAGGGTCAAAGTGACAGTGTTTTAATTAATAATTTTTTATTTTTGTATTTTTTCAGGGATAATTTATATTTTTTTAAAAATGCTACCACTTTTTCACTCTATTAATAATTGAAAGAAAAAATCTGAATTATTCCCTGAAATATTACAGAAATCAAAAATATATTATCATTTAGACTTTAATAAGGAGAATTATAGTTGGAGAATTCGAATGAAATATTAATGATTATTGCAGAAATGTGTCAAAACTATATTGTCAATCAGGGAGATGAAAAAGAAGATGAGTCAACAAATGAGTCCTAAAAAAGTAGCAATTTATGCTCGTGTTTCAACGACAGAGCAAGCTGAGGAAGGATATAGTATTGATGAACAAGTTGGTGTGCTCAAAGAGTTTTGTGAGCGAGAGGGCTATGTAGTCTATGATGAGTATGTAGATCGAGGGATTAGTGGGAAAAACATTACAGGACGCCCCGCTATTAAGAGATTACTAGCTGATGCAGAGCAGAAGAAATTTGACATAGTGCTTGTTTGGAAGATGAATCGTCTTGCTCGTAAAAGTTTAGATTTGATGAACATTGTCGAACTACTCAATAACAAAAACATAGCATTTCGTTCTTTTACAGAGAAGTATGAAACAGAAACACCTACAGGAAAATTGCATTTTCAGATGATGGCTGCTATTGCTGAGTATGAACGAAACAATATAGCGGAAAATGTCAAGATGGGGATGATTGCTCGTGCCAAGGATGGACAATGGAATGGTGGTCAGGTAATGGGCTACGATGTGGTAGAAAAAGATGGTGAGAACAAAAAGCGAAAGCATACAGGTTTACAAATTAATGAGCAAGAGGCAAAGATTATACGCTTAATTTTTCAAATGTATACAACAGGTCATGGTTATAAGGCTATTGCCAATAAAATAAATCAGGATGGATATCGAACAAAAAAGAATAAGACCTTCTCATTGAATGCAATTAAAACCATTGTAACAAATCCCGTATATGCTGGTTATATTCGCTATAATGTTCGAAGAGATTGGAATGAAAAGCGTTGTAACAATATTAATCCGAATCCAATCATTGTGGAAGGCGAGCATACACCCATTATTTCAGAGGAAACATGGAGAATAGCGCAAAAGGTCTACAAAGAGCGTTCCTGTAAACCCAACCGAATTCATGAGGGTACGTTTCCTCTCACAGGTATTATGCGTTGTCCCCAGTGTGGTGCTGGGATGGTGATAGGACGTACATCAAATCGAACAAAGTCTGGTGAGAAACGTGTCCTAGAGTATTATGTTTGTGGTGCATGGAAGAATAAAGGAACAGTTGCTTGTCGTTCAAATGCGGTACGTACTAAATATGCTGATGGTTATGTGCTGAATAAACTACAAGCATTGATGGAAAGCGAGCATTTGACGAGAAAATTAGTGGATAGCATTAATACGAAACAACTATCGCTAATTGCCCCTTTACAACGAGAATATGAGCAATACCTACAGGAGTTAGAGCGCTGTGAGAAAAAGTTAGCCAATTTGTTAGATGCTTATACAGATGAAGTGATTTCCAAAGAGGTGTACCAACAAAAATCACGAAGTATGGAAGAAATCATGACCAATCTGAAAGTACAAATAGAGCCACTTCAAGCACAACTACAATCGACAGTATCGAGTGAAGTTACCTATGAAAAAATCCATGCTATCATGACGAATTTTCATCAAGCCTTTACACAAGCATTGACAAGGGAACAAAGAAAAAGATTATTGCATTTATTGATTCATCAAATCACTATTGATGAAAGTCGAGAAATTGAAAGCATTCAAATCAAGCTAAATGATGAAGTATTGGAAGAGTTACAACTAGGAGTAGGAGAAGTGTCTACGGACATTTCTTCCGCTCCTTTTTCTGTTTTAGTAGCAATTTAAAGTTATTAATTTTAATAGAAGAATAGGTAAAAACGAAGTGGATTTTCATTGTGAAAAGCCATTTGATAGTCAAAGTGCTTGTCACATTAAAAAATGCCATATTTATAACAACAAAAAGGAGAAAGGAGATAACAATGGATACGAGTAGGTTAGATAGTTCATGTTTTAATGGGGCATATAAGGAATTTGTAGAATTGATTGGGTATCAAAATACCTTGTTGGTACATAGCTATTTTGCTGGTCAATATGTTACCTTTCCGAAAAGATTATTATCCGAACAATATTTGTATGAACAAATTGCAAAGGAATACGATGGGACAAACGCTAAAGAATTAGCAAGGAAATATGATTATTCCTATAGTTGGATTAGGAAAATATTAAAGAAGAAAGCCATTTATAAATAAAGTAAAGCATTGGAGGATTCTGAAATGGGATTGTTTGAAAATGTATATATGTTTTTCTTACTTTTAATGGGGATTGGTATAGGTGTAGGTTTTTTGCTTATAGGATATGGATTTAAAGGTTTTTTACTAGGTGCTTTTGTGACAGTTGCTTTGGGTATGATTTCATTTACATTTGCAGTAATTGTCTTGATTGTATTTGTCAATATAGCATTAAGACCCATTAATAAAACAGTTAATAAATTCCTGATTCCATTGGCTATTATTTGTCTTGTAATTGATGTATTTAAATATACTAGCAAAACAGAAAATGACGAATCAAACACGAGATACGGTACTCATCTTGTTGCAGAAGATGATAATATTACTTTTTATGAAGAGCCTGTCGAGGAAATGAATCGTGATAATGATGATATTAATGAGGAAATTGATACAAATGAAAACAAGGTAGATGACACACAAAGTGTTCAAGCTGATTTAGATATAATACCTGTTTTAGGTGCAATAAATACAACAGAATCAGCAAGAGATCAGATAAGGTATTTAATTTCCACCTACCTAGAAGTTTATACCACAGAGCAGGCGTTACAGCTTGTACACTATATACATCCATCTTCTCAATTCTATCAAGAGCAAGTTAGTTATATGGAGTCTATAAATAAACAGGGTATAGATATTCAATTGATTGATTATTCCATTATTTCGATGGAGCAAGTTGCAGAGCATAGGTACGAAGTAAGTTTAGAGGAGCATTACACAATAGACAATCCTGAAAAGGGAAGTAAAGATGTGCAACAAAATAGCAAATATACAATAGAGTTAATAGATGGTGAGTTTTATATTACAGGGTTAGAGATACAATAATTAGCTTTAAACTAAGAGCGGATAGGACATCAGCAGATGACTTATCTGCTCTTTTTACATCTTAATCAATCCATAAGAAATAAATGGATAAAATAAGAAATCATCATGGTATTATAGTAAAAAAAGTGGTCTTTGAGGGGTGTCAATATTGTCTAATGATTCTGGAGTTTTTGAAGTCTTAATAACAAATGCTGTTAAGTTACCAGGAGTAAAAGTTGATAGAAAAGAGTTTTTAGCTAAAAGTTTTACTAAATATGTATCACCAATTCAATTAGCAGAAATAATTGAAAAAGGTCCTGTAAATGCAAATATTGACATAAATATTATAAATAAAATCGCCAAAAAAGTTATTACTAATCGTACTATGAAAAGTTCCAGTGTTTCATTTGCTGCAGGTGTACCTGGAGGTGTAGCGATGGCTGCTACAATACCAGCAGATACAGCACAGTTTTTTGGCATGGCACTAAGGTTATCTCAAGAAATAGGTTACATTTATGGTTATGAGGATTTTTGGGATGACGATGAACTAGATGTAGAAAAAGTAAACGGCGACTTAGTATTATTTTTAGGTGTTATGTTTGGTGTGGGTGGAGCAACTGCAACAATTAAAGTATTGTCTTCACAACTATCTAAGGAAGCATTAAAAAAAATTCCTAATAAAGCTTTGACTAAGACAATCTATTACCCAATAATTAAAAAAATGGCGGGCTATATTGGGGTAAAAGTTACTAAGGATTCTTTTGCAAAAGGAGTATCAAAAGTGATTCCAGTTGTGGGAGGTGTTGTATCGGGAGGATTAACATTTGCCTCTATGACAAAAATGGGGAATAAACTTTCAAAGGCTCTTGAAGAAAATATTAGTCTATCTCCAGAAGATGTAATGAATAGTTTTGAAGAACTTAAAAAAAGTAATCCAGAAATTATTGATATAGATTTTGAAGAACTAGGCGATAACATATAAAAAGAAGCAAATTCAAAAAAGATGATGAATGCAATTTTGAATTGTAGATTTGATATTATTAATGTTTAGACAATCTAAAGTTGTACCAATATTTGTTGAAATTTCTGTATACGAATATATTAAAATAAATTATTTGAAATGGGGAGTGTTCAATATGAGTTTTGAAAGATTGGTGGAAAAAGTAAGAGATAATGATGTTGTATTATGGGTAGGTGCGGGTTTTTCTTTGTATGCAGGTATGCCAAATGCCAATAAGTTAAGAGATTTAATAATTGAGCATTCAGCAGAAGAAGATAAAAGATATTTTGAAAATAAAAATTTAGCAGATGTGGCTAGTACCTTTATTGATATACGGCGGGGTTCAAAAAATGAATTATATCAATTATTACAGAGTGTGATTGATATTGAGCCAACATCTTTAATGTATCATCAATTATTGGCTGAAATACCACAAATAGATTTAATTGTAACAACAAACTATGACAAATTATTTGAAGAGGCTTATGGTCGAGATATTTCCACTATAGTGACAGATTTACACTTACCATTAGCAACAAAACGGACAAAACTTTATAAAATACATGGCGACATACATATGCCTGATACCATGGTGTTAACCAATGAAGATTATACAAATTTTTTTAGAAATCAAGATAAACCATTATGGAATAAAATTAAAACGTTACTAGCAGAGAAAACTATTATATTTTTGGGTTATAGCCTTGCCGATCAAAATATTCAATATTTATTCGATAATGTGATTAGTGATATTGGTAGCTATATAAAAGAGTCATATTTAATTGCACCCGACTTACCAAAACATGAAGTAAATCGGTTAACCCAAAAAGGAGCTAACTATATAAATATGACCGGTGAAGAATTTATTGAAAAGTTACATGATGAAATAAAAAAAAACTCTTAATTGATATTCTCCAAAATAAGGTAGATAAAAAATTTGGATTGGCTCTCTTGGTAGATAAGTACGATTTAAAAACAACAATTCATGAAACAGCTGATGGCTCTTTTATTAAGTCTCTTGGTTCAGATGATAAAAGTAAAAGTTTGAATTTAAATGTGAAATTTGAAGGTATCAATTTCTTTTCATTATTACGTCAATCATTTTTCAAACCGTTTGAGATTTCGGGAGAAAATATCAAGGCTTTTGAAACGTATTTTGAAGGAATTACAATTCCAAACGGAGGAAAAATACAAACATTAACTGTCATGCCTTTACCATCAAAGAAGTTTAAGGCAGATATGTTTTTTAAGGGAACAGATCACATCCTTTCTGAAGTTCTTATTGAAGTATTTGAAGGATTTGGTATTATACATCTTAGGTTTACACATGATTTAATATCATTTGAATTGAATTTTGAAGAGAAAAAGTTCAATTTTAAAATTAATAAATTCCGTCATCTCCGTGAATTAGAAGGTGTTGTTGATTTTTTACTAACACTACTTGAAGGTATTGAACCACTTATGCTTTATATAAATGAAACATTGGATGGTAATGATAGTATTGAAAATAAAGAATTTGAATTAATAAAGATGAGTATAAGTGAAAATATCGATAGTAGAGAGGAGTTAGCTGAAATTAAAGAGGCTATAGTCTTTTTAAAAGAGGTTCAAAAACATTATCGTATTACGTTTAGAAACTTCGAACTCAATTTACCAAATGATTTTAATTATGCTCTAGATGTACTTAGGTTACATATGGAAAAATCATCGTTAGATATTGAGAAACTTTATTTTGAGGAAAAAGATATTATCATCTACGAAGATGTAACTAGCCGCCAAGAATTTATTCAGGAACTAACTGAAAATAAAAAGCCATTTAATTTTGAATATAGAAGACACATAGATACAATAACAATATTTAATCAAACTATTCCAATACATGATGAATTGATAATTAGATGTACTGACGCAATCATTTCTAAAAAATTAGACCAAAATGAACAACAACTTAAATTTGAACTTTCTAGTAATGCCAAGGGTATTGTTATGGGGTTTTTATAAAGAATTAATTTATATGAACTAGTGATTCATAAGCGAACTAAATAAACCGCACTTAGCCTCATCACGGAGAACCGTATCATAAGTAAGTGCGGTTTTTAATAAACCATCGATTACAGTAGATTTATTGTAGTTGGTGGTTTGTTTTTGTTAGATAGTAAATAGAAATTTGCAGATAGATTACGGGAGGGCGTAACATATTCTAGAAGAAAGCTAAAGAAGTGAGATAAGAATTAGTGATCAATATTGCCACGCCAAACATTTATTTGATAATGTTTGGCGTGATTTTATTTAGTCTTCTTTATAACCTAAATCATTCAAAGTTAAATCTTTATAATTTTTACCAATTCTATACGATGTGATACGCTGATTTCCACTAGCCCCTTCAATTATATTTCTTTCTAACCAAGTATTAGCCCATTTTGTAATCGTTATTGGTTTCACTTGGAACAGTTCAGCAATTTCTTTTGGTTTAACAGGTCTATTGCGTTCAATTAAATAGCGAAGTAACGTTTTTTCTTTTGGCTCTAACGATAAGATACGCTGATCTGTAGTGGAGGTAGCAAATTGGATAGATAGATTAGCAACTTTTTCATAGGCAAGTGCCATTGTTCTAAGGAAATACTCAATCCATGGAGCTAAATTTTTTGGATTTTCACGCCCATCATAATAAAGAGCGGGTAAGCCCATTTGTAAATGTTTGTAGTAGCCTTGTAAATCTTCAACATAATATTCTTCAATAGAATGGAAGCCTTTCACATCATAATTAGTTGTTGATAAAACATAAGATGCTAAAGCTCGTGCGGTACGTCCATTACCATCTTCAAAAGGATGAATCGTTAGTAGTTGATAAGTAACAATTGCAGCTTTAATCGGAACAGGCATTTCGTTTTCTGACTGTATCCATTTAACAAAAGATTTCATTAACGCAGGGACATCAGAGTATTCTGGAGGAATATAATCGGGTTGTCTTGTTTGATTATCGAAAACAGCAAATAGTACTCCTGGAGGCATTGGTCCACGGTAATTACTTTTAGAAGACTTTCTACCTGAGCCATGTTTAACAATGATGGAGTGTAACTTTTTAATAAAATCTTCAGTTATGGGTGTATTTTTATTTTTTTCTTGTGTTAAAAACGAAAGGGCTTCCCAATAATTTCGTACTTCTTCCTCGACAGGTATTCTTAAGTCGTCCTTCTTTTGTTTAACTACACGTGCAACCTGTTCTAAATCTAAAGTATTCCCTTCAATTCGTGTTGAGTAATGGGTTGCTTTTAATTTAGCTTGTTCTTTTAAGTCACTTTCAATATGTGCCGGAATAGGCATTAGTTCTACGATAGATCGAGAACGTTCAATTGACATTAAATCTTTTACAATAGCTTGCGTGTAAATAAATTTTGGTGTGTACAGATGAATCACCTCAAATAGAATATAATAACGTACGTTAATTATACGCTATTCGTATGCTAATTTATAATTTAAATACGCTATTTATACGCTAAATTTAAATTAATGATACGTTAATTTGTTGAGATATTTTGATAGCGAAATAATTGGTTATTTTTTACTTTTTCTAATTTTGAGTTTAATTTAAGGATACAAAAATCTGGTGCAAAAAATTATAATGAATTTAGATGAATCGGAATAAAAATTGAGTTTTAAAAAAACGGAAAGGCACAATTTGATGAATATTGAACAACAACTCCATCAAGCCCTTTTAGAAATCGAACATTTAAAAAAAGAAAATGCACATTTGAGGGGATTGCTTAAACAAAAGCAAGTTGAACCAAATAAAATAGTAGAGCCAGTTAAGCGAGCTAATCATAACGAACAATTGAAAGAAAAAATCCTTCAAAAAAGAGTGCAGATTTTTAAAAGTTTATTCCGCGGAAGAGACGATGTTTATGCTGTTCGATGGCAGTCTAAAAATAATAAATCAGGCTATACACCTGCCTGTTCGTTAGAGTGGCAGCCTCCGTTATGTCAGAAGCCAAATATAAAATGTTCGCAATGTCAGGTTAGAAAACTAATACCTCTTAGCGATGAAACGATTTATCGGCATCTTTCAGGAGAGATTACTATCGGTCTATACCCATTGTTAAAAGATGAAACGTGTTGGTTTTTAGCAGTAGATTTTGATAAACGTGATTGGCAAAAAGATATTCAAGCATTTGTAGATACATGTCAACAACTTGATGTACCTGTTAGTATTGAACGTTCGAGATCTGGAAATGGAGGACATGTGTGGCTGTTTTTTAGTGAGCCCATTTCAGCAAAAGTAGCTCGACAATTGGGGCATTTTATTTTATCAGAAACGCTCTCTAATCGATATGAAATCGGAATGGATTCCTATGATCGTCTATTTCCAAATCAAGATACTTTACCAAAGGGAGGATTCGGAAATTTAATCGCACTTCCTTTACAAAGAGGTCCTCGAATACAGTTGAATAGTGTATTTGTAGATGAAAATTTTAATGCTTATGAAGATCAATGGGGATATTTAGAAAAAGTTCGTAAATTAGATTTAAATGCAATCAAAAAAATACTATGGGCAACTTCTCAGCCGAAGCAGATTATACAAGTGAAAGAAGTGAAGGATAACGATGTAGATAAGCTTCCATTAGCTATTACAATCATCGAAAAAAACGGACTATATTTAAATAAGCATGAAATTCCTTCGCAAATAATGCATGAGATTTTAAAGTTATCCTCAATAAAGAATCCTGAATTTTTCAAGGCACAGGCTAGACGCTTAAGTACGCATAGTATACCTAAAAATATAAATTGTCATGAGGAAACTACTGACTTTATTATTATCCCTCGCGGATGCAAGGAAGCGTTAATAAAGGTATTAGAGGGCAGAGGAATTACGGCTTTATTTGACGATCAAACACAATTAGGTGAAACAATTACATCTAACTTCAAAGGGAATTTAACGCCAGAACAACAAGTAGCGGTAGAAAAGCTTTTGGAACGTCCAATAGGAATTTTATCGGCCACAACAGGTTTTGGTAAAACGGTTGTAGCTGCATCACTGATAGCGCAAAGAAAGGTGAATACATTAATTATTGTTCATCGGAAACAATTAATTGAACAATGGAAAGAACGTCTTAATGTTTTTTTAGATAAAGATACATTAATAGGTCACATTAGTGGAGGGAAAAATAAGCAAACATTTAATATTGATATAGCCACAATTCAAAGCTTAAATTATCGTGGAGAAATAAAGGATGAAGTGAAAAACTATGGTCAGGTTATTGTGGATGAGTGTCATCATATTTCAGCAGTAAGCTTTGAAAAAGTAATGAAAAAAGTAGAAGCTAAATATATTTGCGGTTTAACGGCTACTCCTACTAGAAAAGATGGTTTACATTCAATTATGACGATGCAATTAGGTTCAATTTGCCATAGAGTTACAGCTAAATCCTATTCAAAAGTACATTCATTTGAGCATCTTCTATATCCTCGTTATACGCAATTTAAAGATAATACAACAAATGATTCTAAAAAAATTCAGGACGTTTATAAAGCACTAATACAAGATGATGTTCGCAATCGATTAATTTTTGATGATGTGTTACAAGCTTTAGATAACGGAGCTACCCCATTGATTTTGACTGAAAGAGTAGAGCATGTGAAAATTTTAGAAGGTATGTTTAGAAACTTCGTAAAAAATTTGATTGTGTTAACGGGCGGTATGAAGTCTAAGGAGCAATTGGAGAAATTAAATGCATTGCAAAATTTAAATGCGAATGAAGAGCGGCTCATTATCGCAACAGGAAAATATATAGGAGAAGGTTTTGACCATGCAAGTTTAGATACATTATTTTTAGTGATGCCTTTATCATGGAAAGGAACATTGCAGCAGTATGTTGGTAGGTTACATCGGGTAGATGAAAATAAATCAGTAGTAAAGGTATATGATTATGTTGACCGAAAAGAGCCAATGCTGCAGAGAATGTTTGAGAAAAGGTTGAAGGCTTATCAATCAATGGGATATAAACTTGTTGATGAAAATAAAAGTAAGTTATCAAGTACAGAGCAAATAAAGTTATTTTGATTTATATGAAAGTGCTAGAGTAAATAGATATCCATATTAAATATGTACTTCTTTTCTTTATTATAAACGTTAGTTAAATAACCGCACTTAGCTACATTACGGTGAACCTTATCATAAGTAAGTGAGGTTTTTTCGGTGGGTTGAGTGTGGGAAACCGCATTTAGAGATATTACGGAGAACCGTACCACAAATAGGTAATGATTTGGGGTAAAGTATAGCCCTTTCAGGAGAAGAGGGGTTTTGTCGTTGGTGCTATGTAGGCTTGGATCTGTAGGATCCAAGTCTTTGTTTGGAATGTGAGCAATAAAGGAAAAGTAAATATTCTTTAGCTCTTTTTTACTTGTGGATAGGCTACACTTAGTTGGACAGAATTTTTAAGGTCAAGTAGACTACAAATAACACATTTGAGGAGAATCTACATGACTAAAAGAGAACGCCGAACATTTACTGAAGATTTCAAGCAACAGATCGTGCAGCTGTACCAAAATGGAAAACCAAGAAAAGAGATTATTCGTGAATATGATCTTACTCCTTCATCTTTAGACAAGTGGGTGAGTCAGAGTCAAAAATCAGGTTCTTTTAAGGAGAAAGACAATTTAACAGATGAACAAAAAGAATTGATGGAACTCCGAAAAAGAAACAAGCAACTAGAAATGGAAAATGACATTTTAAAGCAAGCCGCGCTGATACTAGGACGAAAGTAAATGTAATCAAGAATAATCAACACAAATACTCGATATCAGCAATGTGCAAAGTCCTGCAAATCCCTAGAAGTACTTATTATTATGAAGCAAAAGAAAGAGTATCGGAGGATCCCGTTACCTCTGATGTAATCGATATTTTTCACGCAAGCCGTCAGAACTATGGAACACGTA
>NZ_JBIWBA010000022.1:0-66491 GCF_044760715.1 Lysinibacillus sp. NPDC098008 | reverse complement strand
TATTTCGGCATTTGCCGAAATAAATGAGTTGAAGCCGCACCCGCAGAAAGCGTCCACCTGTAACAGAAATCAACGAATTCTAAGCGATTCTCTGTTAAAATAAAGGTTAATCAACACGCCTGATGCACAATAAAACTCAACGGAAAAATCCCGCTGAGTTCCTACCAAATTCACCTATTCTTGATGCTGTTTTTCAAACATTCAATAGCTACTTTCGCATATAAGATAGCTCTATATTTAAAGATATCCTCATTATCAGCACAAAAAGCAATATTCAGTTTATCCTCTCCAGCATAATCAATAGCGTACAATCAATTTCTCTTATTAATCATTTCATGACTTGTATGCGTTTTCAGAAAATCTTTTAAATGTTGCTTTGTCAGCATAAAATTATCCCTTTCAATATCCAACTTAAAATTAATATATTTTTTATAACTATAAGGGTAAAAAATTAGCTTTTTCAGTATTCCAATGAACTTCTTTTAAGTATCTCTCAAGTTCATTTGCTTCCTTATTTTTAAATAGCTCTATCATTTTTCGATGCTCATTATTCGTTTGGATTAGCTTAGCCTTTGTATCATCTGTGTCACCCAGATGATCAAATGTTTTCATAAATCTTTTCTGCAATTGTAGCAGCAGATTTACAAGACTTTTGTTAGGGCACATAGATAAATAAACACTATGAAAGGCAGCCTGCATTTTATCGTACATTTGGAAATTACCTGTTTGAATTGCCAAATCAATGCTTTGAACATAAAAATCCATTTCTTGTATATGTTTGTCCGTTAAATACGGTATAGCAAGTGATGCAGCCAAACCATCTAATGCACCAATAATACAATATGTTTCCTGTGCATCCTCTGTTGTCAGCCTTTTAATAATAAATCCTTTTCTTGGTACATTTTCTAAAAAGCCTTCAGAGGATAATTGAATAAGTGCCTCTCTAACAGGTGTTCTACTAACCTCTAAATCCTCGCATATATCTTTTTCATTAACCTTTTTACCAGCAACTAGCGTCCCGTTGTTGATTTGCTCCACAATATAATTATATACATGGTCTTTTAACGACAAAAAATTAATCAATTTCATAACCCCATTCATTATTTGATATTAGAACGTTATGCAACATCTTCTAAAATCCCCTTTTAAGTATAAAGGAATTCTCAATAGAAATACTATTATCTTTGCTAATGTTGTTGTTTCTAATAAAGTATTTGGTTTATTAAAATGTATAATTTTTAAATTATTTTACGAAAAAAGATAATCTGATGCAAATAAGAATAATGCTATCTATAGCTTACAATAGCTTTAATCAAGATGAAACGCTAAGTGATTACAGCACTTTTATTAATTCATCAGTATAGGATTATTTCCATCTATTATTATTCCAACATAATTTTAATTATCTATACAACCCACTCATTTTGCTATATGTAAGCAATATTAGAATAATTTCATAAATATTCATTTTCTCTTACCTTGTATAATTCCCTTTCATTTTGCCCATATATGAAGTAATAAGGGAGGTTATGCTATTGAAAAAATTTATGTATGTATTACTCACTATATCATTATTACTAACAGCATGTGGGAAAAAAGTGGAGCCGACGGAGGTAGCAGTGGATAAGGATACTTCTGTTGAAGATATTGTCGGTGCGATTGTGAAAAATAAATTTTCTGTGGAAGAATCTAAAGGTGTTGTGACGATTTCTATTCAAGATACGGATGTAACAGAGGGTTCAAAAAGTCAGATGCTAAAGGATTCAACTAAAATTTTTGCGGAATTATCGAAGCTTAAAGATGTTAAAACACCAGCTATTACTTGGTATGCGCCACTTACCGAACCCGATGGCGATCAAACAATGACAGAGCTATTAAATATTTATTTTAGTGAAGAGGATTATAACAATGTGGATTGGGCTAATTATTTGCAGGTCGATATTGAATCCGCAGCAACTCACTATCATGAGGATGAAGCTTTAGAGGGTTAATGCCGAAAAAGATGAGGCTGTTTGATAAGCCTCATCTTTTTATTATACTAGCGCTACCATAAACAAAGCGTCCGTCTTTTCTTGAACTTCCTCTAATGTAACACCCTCTGCTAGCTCAATAAGCTGCATACCATTTTCAGTGAAATCAAATACTGCTAGATCCGTAATTAAACGATGAACAACGCCTTTCCCCGTTAATGGTAGCTCACATTGCTTTTTAATTTTTGATTCACCATTTTTATTGACATGCTCCATCACAACAATAACCCTTTTAGCACCAACGACAAGATCCATTGCGCCGCCCATGCCCTTGACCATCTTTCCAGGAATCATCCAGTTTGCAAGGTCGCCTTCTTCTGAAACCTCCATCCCGCCTAAAATAGCAAGATCAATATGACCACCGCGAATCATAGCAAAGGACTCAGCACTATCAAAGAAGGAAGCTCCTGGCACTGCCGTTACTGTTTCCTTCCCTGCATTAATTAAATCAGGGTCCACTGCATCCTCCGTTGGGTAAGGACCAATACCAAGAAGCCCATTTTCCGATTGTAAAAGCACATTATAATCAGCTGGGATAGCGTTCGCAACAAGAGTTGGGATACCAATACCTAAATTGACATTCATGCCATTTTCTATTTCCTTTACAGCTCTATTCACAATTTTTTGTCTTGTATCCATTATGCTTCCCCCTTTGTTACCGTTAAACGCTCAATACGCTTGTCATAATTTTCCCCTACTAATACACGCTGTACAAAAACGCCTGGTGTATGAATATGGTCTGGGTCTAGCTCGCCTACTTCTACAATTTCCTCCACCTCTGCAATTGTAATTTTTCCAGACATTGCAGCTAGTGGATTAAAGTTACGTGATGTTTTTCTATACACTAGATTTCCTAGCTTATCTGCCTTCCATGCTTTTACAAGCGCAAAATCAGCAGTAATTCCTTCTTCTAAAATATATTCCTTCCCATCAAACACCTTTACTTCTTTCCCTTCAGCAATCGGTGTACCAACGCCAGTAGCCGTATAAAAGCCAGGAATTCCTGCACCACCTGCGCGAAGACGTTCAGCAAGTGTACCTTGAGGTGTTAATTCTACCTCTAGCTCTCCGCTTAAAAACTGCTGCTCAAAAATTTTATTTTCACCAACATAGGAAGCAATCATTTTTTTAATTTGCTTATTTGCAAGTAGAAGACCTAATCCCCAATCATCTACACCACAGTTATTGCTTACAACCGTTAAATCCTTTGTTCCTTGCTGTACAAGCGCAGCAATGGCCTTTTCTGGTATTCCACAAAGTCCAAAGCCTCCTACAGCTAATGTATCGCCATCCTTAATATCTGCAACAGCTTCCTGAAATGAACTCCATACTTTCCCATCCACCATCTCGAAACCCCCTAAAATTGCTCGTTTATTAAGGAAAATTCTACATCATTATGATTTTATAAGTAAAGGAATTAATTAGAATACTATTTATGCTAAATAGGAATAAATCAATTTTCCTCCTTCATACCAATCATTTGAAGTAGCTGCTTCAATGCATAAGATTGATAAGTGTTTTTCTTTGTAATAATTCCTAGACGCCAAGGCATATCAAATTTATTAAGCGGAATAATTTTTACATTATTATTTGTTTGTTTAGCTGCAATGGAATATGGCAGCAATGTCACCCCTAAATTAGAGGATACAAGCTCTATAATTAAATCCCATTGTGAACTTTTATAGGCTACTATCGGTGTAAAGCCAGCACTTTTACACGATTTAATAACATAATCATGCAACGTAAATTCCTCAGCAAAAAGAATAAATGCTTCATCTTTTAATTGCTGTAGCTGAATAGAATCCTGCTGTGCTAGTGGATGAGCCTCATTGATAAAGACAAAAAATTGATCCTCTATAAATGGCTGAATCGAAAATTTCCGTTCATCTGTAGGCAATACAACAATGCCCATATCAACATCACCATTTTCTACAAGTGCTCCAACCATTTTAGCCCCACGCTCAACAAGCTCTAAATGTACATTTGGATAGTGCTGATGAAACCTTCTAGCGATCTCAGGAAAAAATAACGTTCCAATTAAAGGTGGAATGCCTAGCTTGATGGAGCCTGTTTTAATATTTAATAAATCATCCAATAAAATATGTAAATCTTGCACGGATCGTATAATTTTTTGCCCCTGCTTAAAAACAATTTTACCTGCATCTGTTAGCTCTATATTGCGTGTAGACCTGTTTAATAACTCAACATGTAATGTATCCTCTAATTTTTTTATGCTTTTACTGAGTGATGGCTGTGATACAAATGATTCATTTGCAGCCTTTGTAAAGCTTCCATGTTCCACTACTGCCATAAATGCTTTTAAATCTCGTAACTCCATAATTAGCTCCTTATTTATTCTAATTTGTTATAAAAAATATTCTAAATGTCCTTATTTATTATAGTTACTTTCCATCCTTGATTAACCTTAAAATAATTACGATAAATACAGTAGTAACAAGGCTTTGTTAATTATTATAGCAATCTTTACTTATATAAAATCCAAAATAATCACTAAACAAATTGTTCTATTTTAAGTTTCGTTTATCGTTCTTCGTGCTAAATTTCTCTTTATTTCGCTATTTTTCTATGCAATATTATCAATATGGGATGGTAGAAAAGAAAGGGGATTTGCAAAATGAAAACTTTAACAAAAATTTCAAATGCTATAATGGAAAAATATTTACCTGACCCATATATATTTGTCACTATACTCACAGTATTAGTGCTACTATTAGGGGTCACTTTAACGGATTCCTCTCCTCTTGATATGGTGACATATTGGGGAGATGGCTTTTGGGGATTACTATCATTTACAATGCAAATGGTTATTGTTTTAGCTGCAGGTCATATTTTAGCGAATAGCCCTGTCTTTAAAAAAGCACTATCAAGTGTTGCAAGTAAAATCAAAACACCGAGCATGGCAATTATTATTGTAACATTTGTTTCACTGTTAGCATGCTGGATTAACTGGGGATTTGGACTTGTAATTGGTGCCTTATTTGCAAAGGAAATTGCTCGTTATGTTAAGAAAGTAGATTATCGCCTATTAATAGCAAGCGCTTACTCAGGTTTTGTCATTTGGCATGGGGGACTTGCTGGCTCTGTTCCACTATCAATTGCAACAGAGGGACATCCATTTGCAGATATTATGGGAGTTGTTCCTACAAGTGTAACGCTTTTTTCAACATATAACTTATTTATCGTCATTGTTATTGTCTTAACCTTACCTTTCTTTAATCGTTGGATGATGCCAAAGGAAAAAGATGTGGTGGAGGTTGATCCTGCCCTACTAGTTGAAGATAAAACAGAACTGCCAAAGCCTGAAAATAATTTTGCTAGCCGTTCTGAGCGCAGCTATATTTTAACAATTTTAATTGGTTTAATTGGGCTTGCCTATTTATTCCATCATTTTATAACAAAGGGCTTTATGCTTGATTTAAATGTTGTGAATACCATTTTCATTATATTAGGAATTATTTTCCACGGCACACCACAGCGTTTCCTTGCAGCTGCACAGGATGCTATTAAAACAACAACAGGTATTGTTTTCCAATTTCCGTTTTATGCAGGAATTATGGGGATGATGACCGCTTCTGGCTTAGCGGCTGTATTTTCAGAGTGGTTTGTAAATATTTCAAATGGACATACTTTTTACTTGTTTACCTTCTATGCAGCAGGTCTTGTCAATTTCTTTGTACCTTCTGGTGGCGGGCAATGGGCAGTGCAAGCACCTATTATGCTAGATGCTGCTACATCGCTTGGGGCAGATTATGCAAAAACAGCGATGGCAATTGCATGGGGTGACGCGTGGACAAATATGATTCAGCCATTCTGGGCATTGCCGGCTCTTGCAATTGCTGGCTTAAAAGCAAAGGATATTATGGGCTTCTGTTTATTTATTTTAATTTTTACAGGAATTATTATTAGCATTGGTTTCCTATTCTTCTAGTAGACCTTCACGAAAGTACAGTACGCTGTATTTTCGTGAAGTTTTTTATTGTGTCACCTTTTAATGAGCCTTTTCAAATGCTAGCTTAATGCCGAAGCCAATTAGTACAGCCCCGGTCAGCCCTTCAATAACAGCCTTTGTCGTTGGCTTTTTCATAAAGGCACTAATTTTATCTAAAAGATAGACATAGAACACAAACCATAGTGCTGTTAAAGCGATATATATTAGCCCCATTATCAGAAATGGCAGGAAAGTATCGCTCTTGCCATCTACAAACTGAGGAAGAAATGTTAGAAAAAATACAGCAACCTTTGGGTTTGTTACATTTGTGAGAAACCCTTGCTTAAAGCAAGATTGCTGTGCATATTTATGGTCTATATTCGCCTCATCATGTACAGCAGGTGACTGTGTACGAATTGTTCGCAGTGCCCACAATGTTTTTATCCCTAAATAACATAAATAAATAGCACCAACATATTTTAAAACGGCAAATATATAGGCCGATTTCACAATAATCGCAGAAAGTCCAATAACAGCCGCACATGTATGAATCAGTAAGCCACAGCAGCAGCCAATTATCGTCTGCAAACCGCCCTTTTTATTTACAGTCAATGTGTTTTTAGTAGCAATGGCTGTATCAGGACCAGGTAAAATAATCAACAAAATGCACATAACTAAGAAAACAGATAGATTGGTCAAGGCATTCCCCTCTTTCTATCAGAAAATTATAAAAAATATTGTAGCATACACAATCACTAACAAAAAGAGGATAATTGATTTTCATTGACATATAACCATAAGGTGTTATATATTTGTAACACCTTATGGTTATATTTTAAAATAAAGGAGTTATCAATATGACTGAACAATTGCAAGATATTGTTAAAACAATTACGCTCAATGCCCCTATCGAAAAAGTATGGGAAACGGTGACGACAGCCGACCAGATTGCTACTTGGTTTATGCCTAATGATTTTCAACCTATTGAAGGCCATGAATTTACAATACAATCACCCTTTGGACCATCACCTTGTAAAGTAGAGCGTGTAGATGCACCCCATTTTCTACGCTTTGCTTGGGACCAAGATGGCTGGTTTGTGACGTTTGAGCTGCAAGAAGTAGGCCAGCAAACAGAATTTACATTAACACATGGCGGTTGGAAGGAAGCTTCTCATACTATTCCTAAAGCTAATTTAACAGCTGAGGCTGTACGCAAAAATATGGATGGTGGCTGGACAATGATTATCCATCAAAAATTAAAAGAGGCTGTGGAAGCTTAATGACACAAGCAGCAGTTCAATACGATGTTTTTCAAGCAATTGCTGACCCAACAAGACGCAATGTTTTACAGCTTCTTGCCAAAAGCGATAGACCTATCTCCAATATTGCCGAGCATTTTGCTATCAGCCGAACAGCCGTTGTTAAGCATTTAAAAATATTGGAGCAGGCTCAGCTCGTTTCCGCCCAAAAAAAGGGCCGCGAAAAAATCTATACATTGCACACAGAGCGTTTAAAGGAAGTTGAAAATTGGCTCCAATACTTTGATTTATTTTGGGACAATAAGTTGGCACAGCTTCAAAACCTCGTGGAGAATCATTAAATATAGAAGAAGTTTCTCCCCTACCTGCGGATGTGCCTTTTGCATTCGCGGGTATTTCTCTCGCATTCGCGAGTATTCACTTCGGCTCCGCGGGTATTCGCTTTAGCTTCGCGAGTATCCCTTTGCTTAAAATAGATAAAATAATCCTCCATTAATAATTTCTATCTTAATTCTGGATGCGTATTGCTCCTCTAATGCCTTTTTTTCAACTTCATAGCATTCAGGCTTCTCTTCTACATCCTCATAGAAATAATCGAGCACACGTTGATCTCGCTGCCAGCGTTTTTGTGCTTCAACTGCCCATGAATGATCGTCCTGTTCAATAATTGAATCGATCGCCTCCTTTAATCTTTCAAGCGCTCGAATAGGCTTAATAATATACTGGACATGAAAAGCATTATCTGCTGGTGCTGTATCAAACTCTGATGCACAAATACTTTCATGAAAATTCTCTTTGATAACACCCGTCAATAAATTAATACCATAGGAATAAAGCATCTCCTTTGTACGATCACAGCAGTAGGAAACTTTAAAATTAACACCTAGCCAAGGCGTTAAAATGACCTGCCCCATATCACCATCAACCTTTTCAAACAATTGCACATAAGCACCTAGCTCTCTTGTTGCTTGAAATAAGCGATTTAAACGTGGCGATCCATAATGAATAGCTTCTCCAAATAGATTGCCAGCCATAGCTGTTTGATTGGTAATAAAGGTAACTTGTGCTGGATTTGGCTCACTATTTGTCGCCTCGATATATTGCCAATAAAACGGTCTATTCATAATTCTTTTATCAATATCTACTGTTAATTGCACAGTTAAATAGTGATCCTCTTCTCCTAAAATCGTACAGTTATTTTCCATAAAAAATTCCTTTAAATAATGCTGGACCTGTTGCGGATACATAGCTTGTTCTCCTCACCTTATACAGATTCTTTAAAGTTTGTTAAAATAGCATCTAAATCGCCAACGACCTTCTCGAATACATCAATTTTTGTATGAAGTAATTCCAAGATTTTTTCTTCAATTGTATTTTCAATAGCAAGATTATAGATATGGACGTCATGCTCCTGCCCTAAACGATGGACACGACCAATGCGTTGCTCCAGCTTCATTGGATTCCATGGTAAATCATAGTTGATCACATGATGACAAAATTGCAGGTTTATCCCTTCACCGCCTGCCTCTGTTGCAATCAACACCTGTGCCCTTTCTTTAAAAAGATGCTTCATATAATCTCGTTTACTTTTATTAAATTTACCGTTAAATAATACACTTGTTATGCCTCTAGCATGTAAATACCATTGCAAATAAATTTGAGTGGCACGATATTCTGTAAAAATAATAACCTTATCCTTCACCTGCTCAATAATTTCAAGTGTCTTTTCTGCCTTTGCATTGACCTCTAAAGCCATTAATTTTGTTAAAATTGCTTCAATGTCCTGTGGTTGTGCATAGTCTTCCAGCATATTTGTTAATGTAAGAGCTGTCGCTTCCTTACTGCTACACATTTCCTTTTGTAATGTAATTAATGCAAAGGAGCCTGTGCCTGTTAGTGTGCCAAGCATATCGTAAACCTCTTGCTCTTCCTTCGTAAATGTAATCGGCACAATTTGCACACAGCGGTTTGTCCATTCAATACCTGTATCTTCTCGCAGGTTTCTAACCATTACTTGATTGACCAGCTCCTTTAAATAATCATTATGCTCTAAATGATGCTTGCTGGCTGAAAAGGCGGATTGGAATGTATCATAATTTCCTAAATGACCAGGCTTTAATAAGGAAATTAAATAATATAATTCAAAAACATCATTTTGAATTGGTGTAGCTGTAAGTAATAAGCAAAACTTTTTCTTTAAGCCTTGTACAAATTCATAAATTTGCGTTTTATTATTTTTTAATTTATGTGCCTCATCAATAATAATCATGTCATAATCCTGCTCATAAATACGTTCTTTATGTGGGCTCTTTTTGGCAGTATCCATGCTCATAATTAAGACATCATAGCGCTCAATTGGACAATTTTTTTTATAAGCAACGGCTGGTATATGAAATTTAGTATTTAGCTCTTCAATCCATTGATTAATAAGAGAGGCAGGGGCTAAAATTAAGGCTCTTTTAACAAGCCCTCGAATAAGGTATTCCTTTAAAATTAAGCCCGCTTCAATCGTTTTCCCTAGACCTACTTCATCTGCTAAAATAGCCTTGCCATTCATGCGCTCAATAACCGTTTCAGCAGCTTCTAGCTGGTGCTTTAGCGGCTTTAAATTAGGCAAATAGTTGGTTGCCTGTAATCCTGTAAAATCAGGAATCAATTTCATTTTTACTGTATCATAGCTCATCTTATATAATGTCCAGCTCTGCCATTGTTCAAGATGATTTAATCGATTAATAAAGCCTTCTTCCCAGTCAGATGACCTTTCGATTATCATAATCATCACCTCATATTATTATTTCTAGCTTAGGTTATCCAAAAAAGAGAAAGCTATGTTCTTTCTATATAAAAAAACACCGAATGAACATTATTTTTTCATTCGGTGTTTTTCAATATGATCATTTATTTTAAGCTTTCTTGTAGTAGCTTGCGATTACGTTGTTTGAAAATATCGTTATGCGAGGATACAATACCGCCCTCAGAGGCATCCGGTTGAATATACTTTTTCGCACTATTTACAGCATGAAGTGCATCATGGAAGGCTGCGGCGATTAAATGAATTTTTCCATCATGATGTAAAATATCTCCTGCAGCAAAAAGACCGGGAATAGAAGATTCACTATTAATGGAGCCTGCAATAAAATAGTCATTTTGACGCTCAATGGCTAACGGGCTATTGTCTAACAGCTCCTTATCACGTACATAACCATGACTAATAACTACTTCATCAATAGGAATTTCTGTGACAGTACCCGTTTTATGATTTGTTAAAGCAACAGCCTTAATCATGCCTGCTTGATCATCTGCAATTAATTTTGTAATTTCAGAGTTATAATGACACTCAATTGTACTATTTATTAGCTCTGTAATTTGAGCTTCATGGGCAGATAACTGATCTTTACGATATGTTAAATAGACCTTTGAGGCTACTTCCATTAGCTCTAGTGCCCAATCAACAGCTGTATTACCACCACCCGAAATAATAACAGCTTTATCCTTAAATTTTTCATAGGATTTGATTGTGTAGTTTAAATTGGATACTTCAAAGCGCTCGGCACCTTCAATTTCAATTTTTTGTGGATTTAAAATACCACCACCAATAGCAACAATAACTGTTTTTGAATAATGAATATTTCCCGATTCAGCCGTGATTATAAAAATACCCTCTTCGTTTTTAGCAATGGACAGCACTTTCTCATCTGTATAAATAGCAGGATTAAATGTTAATGCCTGCTCTACTAATTGCTGAATTAATTGCCCTCCTGAAATAGGTGTAACACCACCAACATCCCAAATCATTTTTTCTGGATACACATGAATTTTCCCACCAAGCTGTGACTGTGATTCAATAAGCTTTGTTTTCATTTCACGTAAACCACAATAAAAGCTTGAATATAACCCCGCTGGCCCTCCCCCAATTATCGTTACATCATATAGTTCTTGTTCTAACAACGCTAAGCACACCCTTCGTTTGATTTATAGTTATTTCAACAGCAGCTCTTGCATTACTGTACTTATTGATTCCTTCTATTTTCATTATACGATAATGATAATCATTATCAACTATTTTTATGAACAATATAGCTATATTTTGAAGATATTTAATAAGTTTAATGCTTTTTGATACACTATTAGAAAAAGATGCGAGCAAGAAAACTACAGGGGGAACATTATAAAATGGCAGAAAACATTAAAATTCTAGTCGATCCTTATATCGAAGGAGGCAATGTTATTTATTCTAGCTTCCATCTTTCCTTACAAATTGGCGCGATTATTGGTATCTATACAGATGTTTCAAAAATACATACATTAATGCACTGGTTTCTAAAACGACAAGATACCTTTACCTCTTTTCGTGAAAGTGCCTTATATGAACGTCTTACTGTATACGAATATATCCAGTTTTTTGTAAAGCTTTTTCATTATAAAAATGATGAAATAGAAAATTTATTAAAGCTTTTTAACCTTACCAAGCAAAAAAATAATCGTATTCATAAGCTTACTTATAGTGAAAAGCAACGATTAAAGCTATTAAATACCTATCTTAATCAAGCACCTATTCAAGTTTTAGAGGAACCATTCCAAAATATTGATGAATTTTCTAAGCAAAATATTTTGGAAATATTCGAGGTTATTCAAGCACAACAAAAAAGCATCCTTTTATTATCAAATAATTTAGAGGACTTAATGATGTCATGTAGTGAAATTTATCGATTAGATACAACAGGTTTACATATTTTAGATGTGAAAGAAGAGGACTCTGAACAAGCACCTCAACCTCCTGAGCATATACCTATTCGCTTTGATAAAATCCCTACAAAGAAAAACGACAAAATTATTTTATTTAACCCACCTGAAATTGATTATATTGAAAGTGTTGAGGGAGTTGTTTTGGTGTATGTTGTGGGAGAGGCATATCCATGCACTTTATCCCTTAATGAATTAGAGCAAAAATTGACAGCATTTGGCTTTTTTAGAAGCCATCGTTCCTATATTGTCAACCTACAAAAGGTTCGAGAAATTATTACTTGGACACGCAATAGCTATAGTTTGGCACTCAATAGTACTGACAAGACTGTTGTGCCATTGTCGAAAAATAAACTAGCCAATTTAAAGAAAATACTCGGAATTTAGTAGATTTCCCAGGAAATAATCGACTCCTGTTACCTTCATTATTGTTTCATTGAAGATCAATTTTCTGCCTTTCAACTGAAATTTACTGTAAGGCTCTTATTTGTTGTTTATAGTGTAGACATCCACAACAAACAGGAGGTTTACCTATGAACACAATAGTCAATGTACAGCATTTGAAAAAAACATTTCAGAAAGAAACAGCATTACAAGATGTTTCTTTCACCATTCAAAAAGGAGAAATATTTGGCTTTCTTGGACCCAGTGGCTCTGGTAAAACAACTACCATTAAAATATTAACTGCTCAAACTGATAAAACATCTGGAAATGTTTTACTGTTCGGGCAGCCAGCTAAAAATATGAAGCAACAGCAAAATCGTCAACGGTTTGGCATTTTATCAGATAATAGTGGTTTATATACAAGGCTTTCAATTGAGGAAAATTTGCAGCTTTATCATGAACTCTACCAGCTACCAGCAACTGCTGTAAAAGAGGCTTTAGATTTTGTAAACTTATATGCTGATCGTAAAAAGAAGGTCAGTCAGCTTTCAAAGGGAATGATTCAACGTGTTACACTTGCCCGTGCTATTATGCATAAGCCTGAATTATTATTTTTAGACGAGCCTACCTCTGCTCTCGACCCTGTGAATACGCAGCATATCTACAATGGCTTGCGCAAATTAAATGCTATGGGAACAACAATTTTTTTAACAACACATGATATGAGTGAAGCTGAAATACTGTGTGATCGTGTAGCTTTCCTGCATAATGGGAAAATTCAAGCAATTGGTGCACCAAAAGCTTTAAAGCAGGAGTTTGGTGATGACTCCATTACAGTAGAGCTTAAAAATGGTACACAGCAGATAATTCATAACGGTGCACAGGATGCAGAGAAGCTGTATCAATGGATGCAAGCGAACGAAATTTCTCGCATCTATACAAATGAGCCAACATTAGGTGATATTTTTATGCAAATAACAGGGAGTGATTTAGTATGAATCTTTCAATAACACGTATTCAGGCAATTTTTAAAAAGGATTATAAGGAATTTTCACGTAATTATGCTGTATCCCTAATGGTATTGCTGCCATTAATGCTAGCTTTTATCTACAATAAAACTGGTACTCATACAATGGATACTCTTTTTCTGCCAATAAATATGGCCTTCGCAGTCGTAACAGCCTATGTACAATGCTGCCTGATTGCTGAGGAAAAGGAGAAAAATACACTTCGTGGTTTAATGCTCTCCCCTGCTTCACTTGGTGATATTTTAATTGGCAAAAGCTTATTTACATTTATTTTAACAATTATTGTTATAGCCTTAACAGCCTTTCTGGTAGGCTATGAGCCAGCTAATCTGCTGCTTATCGCTCTTGCATTCGTCCTTTCAACAGTGTTTTATATTGCATTAGGTACTATGTGCGGCTTATTCGCTAAATCGACAATGGAGGCATCCATTATTGTTTTGCCTGTTATTATTATTTTCTCCATAGGACCACTTGCTATGCTGCTTTCTTCTACTTATCCGATTCTAAAGATAGCAGAGTGGCTACCTAGCTCGCAATTATTACTACTAGCAGAAGCATTAGAAGGTCAATATTCCATGTTAGACGTCATCATTCCTATCATAACAATTATCGTTTGGTCACTGGTTACTTGGTTTATAACAGCAATTATCTATAAAAAAAGAATGGTCGATTAATGACCATTCTTTTTTAGTAATTGCTTTTCAAGCTGCTCAATCTCCTCTAATGTATCTGCATACCAAATCCCAACAAACCTAGAAGCAACGGGTTGTTCGAAGTAGTCACCATCATAGAAGGATAATGGTAATAAGATTCCCTGCTCCACCAATGCTTTAATGGTTCGATAAAAGGCGCTATTCTCCTCTGGTCTTTGTGCTGCATATGTCGCAAATTTATTGATAGGCTTGCCTAAAGCATCATGGAACATCAGCATTGAGGTAGAGCCATTTTGACGGAAATTCAAATCTATTGCCTGAACATCGCCAGCCTCTGTAACAATTAAATCAAAGCCTGCTACTCCCACAAAGCCTTCTGCAACGCCACGCTCCATAATATGGTGTCCCGCTTCAATTACTTTTTCAGGCACTTTTTCTACCATAATATTTCCTTCATAAATACCGTTATCATCAGTAATTTGCTGTGAAGCGCCTAAGTATTGAACACCTAGCTCCTCCGAATAAATAAATTGACAGCTATAATTATCCTTTGTCTGTAAAAGCTCCTCAATAATAATACTTTCTGTACCAGCCATTCGAAATTGCCGTAAACCTTCAGTCAGCTCTTCTTTATTATGACAAATAATTACTCCATAGCCTCCTGATGTTGGAGAGTCATCCCCTGGCTTCAAAACAACAGGCGGCTGCCAATTTTTAATGGCGTCTGACAGTCTATATGTTTCCACATTGACACGACTTGGTACAAATTTGCTATCAATTAAATGATCAATATATGCTTTTGTATTTAATTCATTAAACTTCTCTGCATCCATCCAATAGCATTGGCGCTCCATATGCTCTGGATCATGTATATACTGACAAACAATGGTCTTGCCCTCTGCACACCAAGCTTGAAGCTGTGCTGTATATTCTTCCTCTGTATCATAGCTATAAGACTGCTCAATCCATGGCAGCCCTGCTAATTGATGAAGCTCCTGTGCTTTTGCAGTTTGTGTGGCTCTATGCACCAATACAGGTATATCAGCAATCGCTACTTCCCTTGCGGTTAAAGCATCCAGTTTATGCTGATTGTCCATCATCCATGGATTATCACTATATGGTGTTCTAGGCGTGTAAACAGCATTATCACCATAAATTTGTCTTAATGTAAACTTTGGTTTCAAGTAGATTACCCTCTTTCAAGTTTTAGATACTCTACCCTACATGCTATTTTTTGACACTTTTCAAGCCGAAAAAAAGCCTTAAGTATTAATAAAATTCCATTTTAATCCTATTCATTGATATATTGCTGGAAGGCCTTTTGTAAATGCTGCTTTATCTGTGGCCATTCTTCCTTTGTTACACTATACATCACTGTATGCCGAGTGGTGCCATCCTTGCGTACCATATGATTGCGTAAAACGCCTTCTTTTATAGCACCAATACGTTCAATCGCCTGTTGCGAACGTCTATTATTATGGTCTGTTTTAATTTGCACTCGTTGTAAATGAAGCTGTTCAAAACAATATTGCAATAATAAATATTTACAGTTTGTATTTATCGCTGTACGCCAATAAGCAGGTGTTAGCCATGTATAGCCGATTTCAAGGCGCTGATGCTTCTTATCTATATCCATAAATCGAGTAGACCCTACAATGTCACCTGATTGTTTATCCACAATGACGAACGGAAATTCCTTTTGTTGTTGTTTTGCTATTAATGCATTTTCCACGAAGTTATCCACATCTTCCCTTTTTTCAATTGCTATGGGCATATAAGACCAAATTTCTGGATAACTCCCTGCCGTTAATAACCCTTCGCTATCGTTTAATTCCAAAGGCTTTAATTTAACAATATCATTTTCTAATGTAATAAATTCCATAATTCCTCACTCCTTCTTTATCTATTACACGATAAAATTGATATGATACATATAACCAATTTCAAAAAAACAAACCATACCAGAGGAGGTTTTCATTGTGGAATTACCTATTGTATTTACTGGCAAATCACCAAAATATATAGAAATCTATCAAGCAATCAAGCAGACAATTTTAAAGAAAAGGCTGCTTGCTCATGAACAATTACCTTCTAAACGGACACTTGCTCAAACGCTAAATGTGAGTGTACATACGATTAAGGAAGCCTATGAACAACTACTTGCTGAAGGTTATATTTACAGTAAGGAACGCGCTGGCTATTTTATCGCTCCCTTTGAGGTTGATTGGCTACAGCAAAAGCAACAGCCCCCCTCTATATCCGTGATGCCCACCGTGAATCATATTCAATTTGATTTTAATAATGGGCATGTGGATAACGAGGCTTTTCCTTATGCTATTTGGTATAAGCTAATAAAAAGGCATTTTACTGTGGATAATTTAACAATAAGCCCTTGGCAGGGAGAGGATGCTTTACGGACAGCCATCGCTCGGTATGTAGAACGCTCTCGTGGCGTTACTTGTGATGCTTCACAAGTCTTTATTTATAGCGGCACACAAAGTCAGCTTCAAGCCCTTTGTCACTTCTTTGGTCCAAAAACATGTGTTGGATTAGAGGAGCCTGGCTTTAAACGAGTACGTGCGGTTTTACAGCAATGTGGTCTGTCCACTAAGGCTATTTCTGTGGATGATGCAGGTATCACTATTCCGTCCGAAAATATCCACCTACTATACACAACACCAGCCCATCAATTTCCTTTAGGTATGATTATGACCATAGAAAGACGAGCGGCATTATTACACTGGGCTAGCTTAAACCAAGCATATATTATAGAGGATGACTATGATGCTGAATTTCGTTATAAGGGACTCCCTATTCCCTCTTTAGCTAAAATGGATCAGCTTCAGCACGTGATTTATTTTGGAACATTTTCAAAAACATTGCTACCAGCTTTACGAATTAGCTATATGATTCTACCAACATCACTCGTAGCGCCATTTACAGCCTTTTATCATGAACAAAAATCGGTCGTTTCAAGGGTTGATCAGCTTGTCTTAGCAGATTTTATGGAGCAGGGCTTGTTTGATAAGCATTTAGCTAAAATGCGGACAATTTATCGTAAAAAGCAGCAAGCATTACTAACAGCTATTTCAAGTTATTTTTCAGCGGAATTTCAAGTAATTGGGGAAAAATCAGGGCTGCATATTGTGATAAAGCTTCCTGATAGATTGTTAGAAACGAAGGCTATCGAGCTTGCCAAAGAAGCTGGAATTCGTGTCTATCCATGCGCTACCTCCTATCAGCATAAAACGGAGGAGGCAATGGTTATTATCGGCTATGGTGGGCTAACACTTCAGCAAATTAATGATGGCATTGCTCGTCTTGCATCTGTTTGGCAATAGCCTCTGTCATATCAAAATGTAAAGGGAGGAATTGAAATGAGGAAAGAAAATGAACTAATTACACTTTTCGATACTATTATTATGGACGATGATCGAATTAGACTAGCTGTTCTTGAAGGTTCAAGAACTAATACAAATATTCCAAAAGATAACTTTCAAGATTATGATATTTCATTCTTTGTCACAAATATAGAGCCCTATAAGAAAAGTGACCATTGGCTAAATGTATTTGGGGACATAATATTTATGCAAAAACCAGAAGATATGGAGCTATACCCATCAGAGTTAGGGAATTGGTTCAGCTATATTATGTATTTTAGCGATGGTATAAAAATAGATTTGACATTGATTCCTGTAAATGAAGTAGATCAATATTTCTCTGATTCAGATGGTTTAGTAGAAGTATTGATGGATAAAGATAAACGAATAAAAGAAAAAATTATTCCAAGTGATAAGAAATATTGGATTAAAAAGCCATCCGAGCGAGAGTTTGATGATTGTTGCAATGAGTTTTGGAACGTATCAGCTTATGTAGCAAAAGGCTTACTTAGAAAAGAGCTACTTTTTGCATTGGACCATTTCAACCAAATTCTTCGACCTGAGCTTTTACGGATGATGTCATGGGATATTGGAATAAGACAAGGATGTCATTTTAGTGTAGGTAAGAACTATAAATTTATTGGTAAATATCTTCCCGAAAAAGAGTTAGAGAAACTGGTTCAAACCTTTTCCCTAGCTGGTTATACAGATGCTTGGGATTCCTTTAATCTATGCTGTGAAATGTTTAGATTTTATTCTAAAAAAGTCGCATCCTTACTAGATTATACTTACCCTGATTATGATGAGAAAATGACGAATATTATCCAAAAATATTTATATGAATCTCCGTGAAGATGTTAGCTTATATCATCAATGAAACTTTCCTGCTATTTTTTCGTATGTACAGTTAAATGAACAAATAAGGGGATTTGATAACCATGGAGAATCGTGAGCTATTACAACAGCATTTACAAGAAATCAATGCATGGGAAAATGATCAAAAGGGTTTATGGTTTTGGGAGAAGCTAGGAAGAATACCGTTTAAAATACTCGATAAAATGACACCTGCCTTTATTCAAAATAAAATTGCCCTATTAGTCGATGAATTAGGCAGTTATATTCAGTCAGGTGGAAAATATTTAATTAGTGAACAAGCCATGCTACAAAGGATTCGCAAGCATTCCTCAACAGAGCATCTTTTAACCATTTCTGATGTTGGACAAATACCGTTAGAGGATATGATAGCGCTTAGTGAGCAATTACAAAGTGAGCGTGTGAAATTTGCGACAGTTCAAGGAGCTTCTACTGGCTTTGGTGGTATTTTTACATTAGCCATTGATATCCCTATGATTCTAGGCACAGCATTAAAAACATTGCAGGAAATTGCGATGATCCATGGCTATGATCCTAACGATAAAATGGAACGGATTTTTATTGTCAAATGCCTCCAGTTTACCTCTGCTGATATTGTTGGAAAAGAGGCGATTTTACAGGAGCTTTCAACGATGAATAGCTACGAAAAGACATCAGAAAATATGATTTCTCAGCTTCAAGGCTGGCAGGAGGTCTTTTATACGTATCGCGATCAGCTAGGCTGGAAAAAGCTGTTTCAAATGATTCCAATCGCTGGCATGATTTTTGGTGCTTATGCTAATAAAGGCATGATTCAGGATATTGCTGAAACAGGCATTATGCTCTACCGCAAAAGGCGTATTGTTGAAAGGTTAACTGAATTAGAAAATTAATAAAGAACGATGATGCTCTCATAAGTATGGAGCATCATCTTTCCTTAATTTATATTTTTATTAGTATTTTACCTTGATGCTGACGACTTTCCATGAATTCATGAGCCTGTCGCATTTCCTCTAGGGTAAAAATTTTAGCAATTGGCACTTGAAAGCCTTCTTCTTTTACAATAGCAAAAATAGCCTGCGCCACTTGCTGTAGCATTTCAGGTCTTTTCGCTCTTGTTGTACCCAAGCTGAAGCCTTTCATATTGCGACAGCTGCTATGTAAATCCGATGTTTTAATCGTTCCTGCCCTACCCCCGCTATTGCCAAATTGGACAAGTGTGCCATATGGTGCTAAACAATGTAAGCTTTCCTCTGTAATTACGCCTGCAATCGAATCAAAAACAATATCAACACCATTTGTATAATTATTAATAGATGCACTGAAGCTATCATAAGTAAATACTTGATGCGCCCCAAGCTCGTAAGCAATGGCTGCTTTGTCTAAATGACTTACTGTGCCTATGATTTGCCTTGCCCCAAGTCTTTTTGCCATTTGAATTAGCATTGCCCCGACTCCGCCAGAGGCAGCATGAATTAATACACTATCCTGCTCAGTAATGGCTGCTACTTGATGTGTTAAGATATACGACAAAAATAGCACAGTCGGTACAGCGGCTACTTTTTCTATAGGAACATCTTGTGGAATTTTAAATACTAGCTGTTCCTTTGCTACAACATACTCTGCATATGCTCCATTTTTCGGAAAGGCAATTACTTGATCACCCTTTTGAAAAGGACTATTTATATCGAATACGTCCTCTACAATACCTGCGACATCTAAACCAAGAATCATTGGAAAATTTGCCTTGGCTTTATTGCCTGTACGATTTTTAATATCAGCAAAATTTACGCTTGTAAAGGTTGTACGTATCAATACCTCGCCTTTTGCAATCGTAGGCTTTGGACATTCACAATATGTTAAAACATCCGCTGATCCAAATTCATTGATCATGATAGCTTTCATAAAGTTCGCCTCCTTATTATAGTAAAATTATAAACCAATAGATAGAACAAATGGAGTAATTTACATAAAAATCAAACCTCAGCAAAACATTTACAACGGCATTTCCTATGATTTTTTTGACAAGAATAGTAATAAAATCTGCTTTATGTTCTCTGGTACAGGCTATAGCTATAATAAGCCTATCCTTTATTATGCAAAATCCCTAATGCCTGAGCTTGGCTATGATGTTATACAGATCAACTACACGTTTGAACAGCAACAGTTTGAGCAGGAACCACTAGCTATTTCCAATATGGTATACAACAGCGTTAATACTATTGTAGAATATTGCTTGCAAACAAAGTCCTATACAAATGCAGTGTATCTAGGAAAATCATTAGGCACTATGCCGATTATAGATTTTTATATGCAGCAGCCTTCTGTGATTCCTGCTTACTATGTGCTATTCACACCAATGTTATCGCTGGAGCATACGATGGAAAACTTATGCAATAAGCAAGCATTTATAGCTATTGGTACAGCAGACCCCCACTACTCACAAGAAAAGCTAGCACAGCTTACGAATCATCATCTAGTCATATTAGAAGGAGCAGATTATTCTCTTGAAATTACAGATAATACAATGTTATCTCTACAACTTTGCCAATCTGCTTTCACACAATTACAAACATTCCTTCGAAAATATTAAATGCACTCTTTACCAAGTTTCCATACATATGCTACACTAGCAAAAATACAATGAAGAGAAGAGTACATAAGGCTGTTCCTCCCAGAGAGCTCAGGGTGCTGCAAATGAGCAGGAACGAATTATCGAAACAAGTCTCGGAGTAGCGCATTGGATTTCGGTTGAATGATGGTGTGACGGGAACTCCCGTTATAGAGTTACAGTATAAGCATGGAAGTTATGCCGTACTGAAAAGGCTATTATGGTAACATAATAGTGAACTAGGGTGGCACCACGTGACGATAAATTCCACAATCTCGTCCCTAAGACTATAGGTCTTGGAGGTGAGATTTTTTATTTTGCCAAAATAAAAGGAGGAATTTATGATGAAGAAAGCATGGCGCTATCCTGTTATTTTATTATGTAGTATTGGTATTTCTAGTGTTGGTGAATGGGTTTATTTTATTGCTTTAAACCTTATTGTGCTAAACCTTACACAATCCGCTCTTGCTGTATCTGGCTTATATATTGTGAGAGCTACTTCTTCTCTATTAACAAATTTTTGGGCAGGCAGCTTGATAGATCGTTTCAACAAAAAATATCTCATGATTCTTCTCAATATTTTTCAAGCTTTATTAATTGTGCTACTGCCCCTCTTTTCTAGCTTAGGATGGATTTATAGCTTAGTCTTTTCGATTACGGCCGCAAGTGCTATGTATCAGCCAACATCTACAGCCTATATCACAAAATTAATACCGGCTGCACAACGAAAACGCTTTAACTCACTGCGTAGCTTATTGGATTCGGGCGCATTTCTTACAGGACCGGCTATTGCGGGCTTACTTTTTACGCTTGGCACACCCCATATAGCCATCTACCTAAATGCAGTAGCTTTATTGTTATCCGCCTGCTTTACTATAAAAATGCCGAATATAGAAGTACACGAGCAATTTATTCGTCATACAACGAAAAAATTATTTTATCAATTATGGCTTGATGATTGGAAAATGGTGATACGCTTTAGTGTTAGTAACCCGTATGTCATGATAATCTGTTTGCTATTTAGTATGATGATTGTCTTTATGACAGCAACCGATTCTTTAGAGGCTGCTTTTGCTACTCAGATACTTGCTTTGTCTGAGGGGGAATATGGGGTTTTAGTTAGTATCGCAGGAGTTGGTGTCCTTATTGGCTCTGTTATCAATTCTGCTGTTGTTGAAAGAATTTCTACTGCTTGGCTTATTGGCATGGGGTCTGTTTTAACAGCTTTGGGCTATGTTATTTTTACCGCATCCTGGACATTCACTATCGCAACTTTTGGTTGCTTTCTTTTAGCATTTGCAACTGCCTTTGCGAATACAGGCTTTTATACATTTTATCAAAATAATATTCCACCTGAAAGCATGGGACGTATCGGCAGCATGTATAGCTTTTTTGAAGCATTTTTTAGTATTATCTTAACAATACTGTTTGGCATTGTTGCTGAATGGATAACCATTCGTCTTGTTATCGTTAGTGCCTCTTGGGTTATGTTAGTGGTGGCTGTTATTTTATTATGCTGCAATATACAGCCTGCAAAGAGGCACTTTTATCAAAATTCTTTTTAAAGCTTTAGCCAGATTGTGGCATACAATCTGGTGTTTTTTACTGCTCTGTTGGAAAATGCTTTACTTGCTCTACTGCCTCTAATAATTTTTTCGTTACAATTTCGGATTCATCAATATGGCTTGTTAACACACGGTTTGTTTCATCAAATAAGGCAGTCGTTGTCTTAAATTTATGCATCACATCTTCATTTGATAATTTTTGATCTTTAATATAGTCTAATAGCTCATTAATGCCTGTTTGCACATTCGTCATAATTTGCAATAAATTATCAATTTGAGTGGACGTTTTAGCACTTTTTTCAATTCCCTCAGATACTAGCTGCATATTATTTTTATTATCCTCATAGGCTAGTCCAATTTGTTCTTCAATTTTCTTTGTTAAATTAGCAATATCCTCTGTACTTGTTTTTGTACTTTCCGCTAATTTTCGAACTTCCTCAGCCACAACGGAAAAACCTTTACCATGCTCTCCTGCTCTTGCCGCCTCAATGGATGCATTTAAAGCTAGTAAATTCGTTTGATTTGAAATTTCACCAATAACGTTTACAATTTCTGCAATTTGTTTGGAGCGTTCGCTTAAATTGCTCATGCTTAACGACGTTTTTTGCGATTGCTCCCCTAATGCATCAATCAATTGCTCCACCTCATGAACAGCCTGTTTACTTTCCACTGATAATGTCATCATTTGATTAGAGGAAGAAATTAATGAGTTGCCCTTATCCAGCGCGCTTTCTGAAATTCTATTGGATTGAATTGTGCTATTTTCTACTTTATTAAATTCTCCTACGATTTCGCCAACCATTTTACCTAAAACAGCATGCTGATCATTGACCTTATTATGCTGTTCAATCGTTTCAATGATTTCTTTATGTAGCTCGTTTAAAAATATTTGAAATTCATGGTCCTTTTTATCCAGCTTTGCATTTAATTCATCAATTTTTGTTTTAAATTGCTCAACGTCCTCTTTTTTAGATTGAAATACTGTGAACATAGCCCTATCACCTCAAGTAAAATTTTCCTGTCTAATTAATTTTACTTATTTTCTTACTATTAATCAATGATGCCTATTTTAGATGACCGAAAAAATCCCCTTAAACGCAAAATTGCATTTAAGAGGATTTACTATTTTAGTATGCTAAGCCAAATAAAGCTTTAATATGTGTTAAGTAACGAATATTCGATGCTTCTTTCATTAATGTAGCAGGAAGACCTTTTAGCTCTGTGTTGCTAGCGCCAATTGTAGCTACAGCATCTTTACGACCTAGACTTGCAAGTGTACCAGAGTTTACTGCTGAGAATTGCTTCATATCTTGGTTTTTGTATTGTGCAAATACATTGTAGCCTGCACATTCACCCATTTGCCATGCAACTTGTGCTGTTGGCGCATATAATGGACGTCCGCCGTCAGCTGGTAATGCTACAGATGCGTCACCAATAACAAATACATCCTCATGTGATGTAGATTGTAGGAATTCATTAATTGTTGCCTTACCGCGGTCAACAGCAAGACCTGATTCACCTACGATTGGCAGTGGTGCTACCCCACCTGTCCAAACAAGTGTATTTGCTACAATTGGTTCACGGTCTTTTAGGGAAATCACATTACCCTCAACACCTGTAACAGGCGTACCTGTAATAAATTCTACACCGCGTTTTGTTAAGCTTTCAGTAGCACGCTGGATAAGAGTATCTGGCAGTACAGGTAAAATTTTCGGACCAGCCTCAACAAGCTTAATTTTAAGATCAGCAAAATTAACACCGTGTTTGGCAGCGATTTTCGGGAAGTTGTCCACGATTTCACCAACAAGCTCAACACCTGTTAAACCGCCACCACCGATAACGATTGTTGCATCTGCTTCATTTTTAGATTGTGCATATGCTTTAATGCGATCTTCGATATGTTTGTTAATTTTATTTGCATCATCAACTGATTTAAGAACCATTGAGTTTTCTTCTAAGCCAGGGATACCGAAGAATCCTGTTTGGCTACCTAAAGATACAACAAGTGTATCGTATGTTAATGTATAGCCATTATCTAAATCAACTTTTTTTGTATCTACATTGAAGTTTGTTACTTTTGCAATGTGTAAATCAATATCTAAACCTTTAAAGATTTTTTTAAGCGGCAATGCAACAGCACCTTCTGCAATTGTACCACCAGCTAAACGGTGAAGCTCAGTGATAATTTGGTGTGTTGGAAATTGGTTAACGACAGTAATTTTAGCTTCATCAGCTGATAGGTATTTACGTGCTGTTAGTGCAGTTAACACACCAGCGTAACCAGCACCTAGGATGACGATTTCTTTTGACATGATTAATTGATCCTCCGTCCTTACGAATTGAATTTACCTTTAGTCTTATTTACCTTTACGTTCTGCGTTTACTTGTAAGAAAGCATTAACAAAACGGAAAATATTTTGAACTTGCGGGTCCTTTAACATTTTCATAAGACCGAATAAACCAATTACTTCCTGGCTTTCAGATGCACGGTCTTTCGCTTCAATCGCAGTTGCTGCAAGGTTTTTGGCAGAACCTACTACAGGTCCAGCAATTTCTGATACTGCTCCAACAGTATCATTTTTAAGCACTTCGTCTGTTGCAACAGCTTGAGCAAACTCATATGATTTTGTTACTAATGTCATCATTTCAGTTAGCTTTGGTAATTGCTCAACTAATGTTGTAAGTGACTCCTGAACTTCAGGCTTTAATAATTGATCTAGTACATCTAATTGCTCTTTACTCACAGTTACTTGCTCAGCCTGTGTTTGGTTATTCGTTTCTGACATTTTGAACTCTCCTTTGCCATCACTAGTACTATTTTTTATTACTTACATGTAAAAAAGACCATTAAGGTAAAACTTAACAGTCGTTACAGCGTATATCTTACACATTCACCAGTCACAAGGGCTGGATAGCAATCGTATGACTTGTTATTAGCGTGTTTAACTTTATCGTGCAAAAAGCGCATCATAATACCATCCTTATCTTGTCTTGGTGACATTACAACCTTCATTATAAGACTGTTTGCCCATTATTTCAATGCGCTAATACACAAATTCGACAATATTTTCAAGCTCCTTTGTTTTGGTCAACGATTTGCTATTAAACTATCATAAATTTGACTTATTATGCAGCATCAAAGCTTGAACATTATGCTTGTTGATAAACCTTTATTTTACAGAGCATACTGTTCCCACATATAGATAAGATTGCCCTATATTAGAGCGCTATTAAAGTTAATCAATTGTACCGTCATTGGAACTTTACTTAAAAAACCCCCTAGAGATAACTAATTTATCTTAAGGGAGTTTCTACATATTATTTAGTTGGCTTTTTTAAATCCATAGTATTTGCTGCACTTTCAACTTTTACACGTTTTAAGAAGAATGCCAGCACTATGGCAACCGCTGTTAAAGCTGTCGCGATTAAGAAGGAATGTGTAATACCATCTAATAAAGCCGTTTGCATAATTTGGTCTTGCATTTGCTGCATCTGCTCTGGCGTAGGCGCAGCCCCTGATTGTGCTGCATTTGCTTTTGCCTCTGCCACTAATTCCTCTGCTTTCACCTTTGTACGATTATTCATAAATGTTACTAATATTGCACTACCAATAGCGCCTGACACTTGCTGCAATGTATTGTTAATCGCTGTACCGTGCGGATTCATAATTTGTGGTAGTTGATTTAAGCCATTTGTCATAATTGGCATCATAATCATCGACATACCAAACATACGAATTGTGTACATTGATACAATATATGTGTAGCTTGAATCAATCTCCAATTTTGTTAAACCGAATGTCGCGGCTGTTGTGATTACCAAACCAATAATTGCTAACACTCGTGGACCAAACTTATCAAATAATTTACCAGTGATTGGCGACATAATCCCCATTACAAGTGCCCCTGGCAGCATCATTAAACCAGCCTCAAACGGTTCAATACCACGAATAGATTGGACATAAGCTGGCGTTAAAATCATTCCTGAGAACATTGCCATCGAAATAATAACGGAAATCACAGATCCTAATGCAAACATTGGATATTTATAAATACGTAGCTCCAGTAGCGGTTCATCCATTTTCAACTGTTTAATAATGAAAATAATTAATGCGATAAAGCCAATTGTAATTGTGCCGTATACCCAAGGACTTGACCATCCTTTATCACCTGCTGTACTAAAGCCGTATAAAATACCACCGAATGCAACTGTTGATAACAGGACTGAAGGGAAATCTAAGTGTACTTCACGTGTTTCCATAACATTTCGTAGTTTCCAAACGCCAAATAATAAGCTAAGAATAGCAAATGGAATAATCATTTGGAAAAGCATACGCCAATCGTGATGTTCCACAATATAGCCTGATAATGTAGGACCAATTGCTGGCGCCATAATCATTACTAAACCAAAAATCCCCATTGCTGCCCCACGTTTTTCTTTCGGGAAGCTCGTTAGCATCACATTCATTAAAAGTGGTGACATACTAGAAGCACCTGCTGCTTGCACCATACGACCTGCTAGCAGCATACCAAAGTTCGGTGCGAAACCTGCCATAATTGTACCAATTGTAAAGATAGACATCGCTGTAATAAATAAATGTCTATTTTTAAAGCGTGTAACAAAGAATGCTGAAGCAGGAACCAAAATACCGCTAACAAGCATATAGCCTGTTGCAAGCCATTGTACCTTTGCATATGTGATACCAAAATCGTTCATAATTGTTGGTAATGCTACATTCAACAGTGTGTTATTTAGAAAAGCAACAAAAGCACCCACAAATAAAATGGCTATCATGCCATATGGGGGCTTTTTCATTATTTGCTCACTATCCATTTTTATCCCTCAATTCTTTCTTATGTTTTGCGATAAAATTTATTTTATACTCGTAGTCTATTTTTTTCAACAAATAAGTTTATAAATTTTATAAATGTTGATGTATAAGCGTTTATACTATAGAATAAGAGTATAATACTTTAAAAAAGGTGAGGTTATGAATAAAAGAAAACGACAAATTATTACAGCAGCCCGTGAACTTTTTATAAAAAAAGGATTCGTTGATACATCCATTAATGACATTATTAGTGCTGCTAAAATTTCAAAGGGTACATTTTATAATCACTTTGCTTCTAAAAACGAATGCTTAATCGCCATTCTAGATGAGGGACGTGAAGAAGCAAGCAATCGTCGCCATGAACTGCTTTATGGAAAGGACCCAACGGATTTAGAGGTACTAACACAGCAAGTTGCGGTGCTTATGCATGTCAATAAAGAGCTAAATTTAGTACAAATTTTCGAATCTATCTTCCATTCACGTGATGCCGAGCTAAAAAAAATTATTATTAACTACCATTTACAAGAAGTAGAATGGCTTGCTAATCGCCTTGTACAAGTATTTGGAGAAGAGATTAGCCCTATTAGCTATGAATGTGCTGTGCAAACATTTGGCATGATTAACCTCACATTACGTGCAGTCTTTATTGCTGATTATAAATACATCAATCGAGAAGCCATTGTACGTGTAGCATTACGCAATATTAGCGTAATTATACCTACTATGCTGGAATCAAAAGAAATTCTGATTAGTGTGGAAATGATTAATACCATTCAAAATGTCGTGAACTATAAAAATGTGACAAAGGAAATGGTGATTGAGCAATTACAAGGCTTCACAAAAGGGCTATCAAGTACAGATACACCAGAGGGCTTAGAATATGCACAGTTTTTATTAGAGGAATTACAGCAAGAAAAACCAAAGCTCTTTATTGTTGAATCATTGCTTACACCTTTCCGTAAAGCTTTCGCAGGCACAGAGCATGTAGGTGAAGCACGCGATATCGCCAACAGCTTATGGCGCTATGTCAAAATTGAACAACCGGCTGAGCGTTCACAAAATAGATAATCAATAAAAGGCGTTAAGATGACTTCTCTAAGGTAATTGAGGTCATCTTTTTTATGGTTAATGTCAAATATTCTAGTGCAGAGAAAAGAGGTTTCCACAGGCTTTCTTTATACCTGTCATCATTTTTACTTATTTAGAGTAGTTAATATTGTCAGTTGTTCCTATTAAATTATATAATAATTAAAAACTTTCAAATAAAGAGGCAATGGCTGATGAAAAAAGAATGGAATTTAATATTAACTCTAGTTGTTGTTTTAATTATTGCGGCTTTTTCAGTAATCAACGTAGATCGTGTAACCGTTAATTATTTATTTGGAGAAGCAGAATGGCCATTAATCCTTGTTATTATTGGCTCTGTTTTATTGGGCGCATTACTAGGTGGATTAATTAGTATGCTTAAAGTTTATCAGCTTCAAAAGGCTTTAAAAAAGGCTCAAGCTGAAATAGACCGTCTATCTTAAATACACATTGAACAATAGCGATGTTATTTCCTATTTAACCTTATAAATCGTTTTCATCTGTCCCCTACTGTATACTATTAGTACAACTATACAGCTTAGGGGGCATTTTGTTGTTACAGCGAATTATGATTACTGGCTATCGACCACATGAACTTGGTATTTTTAATGATAAGCATCCGGGCATTGCCATTATTAAAAAAGCAGTAGAGGATCGCTTACGTGTATTATTAGATGAAGGACTTGAATGGGTGATTATCAGTGGACAGCAGGGCGTGGAAACATGGAGTGCTGAAGTAATATGGATGCTACAAAAGGAATTTCCTCACTTGAAATATTCGGTTATTACCCCTTTTTTAGAACAAGAGAAAAATTGGCAGGACCCTAAAAAGGAAAAATATCAAACAATACTTGCCCAAGCCGATTTTGTGACAAGCGTTACCAAAAGACCCTATGAAGCACCTTGGCAATTTATTGAGAAGGATAAATTTATTATTCAAAATACAGATGGACTACTGCTTATTTATGATGAGGAAAATGAAGGATCACCAAAATATATTAAGCGTTTGACTGAAAAATATATGGAAACACATGACTATACGCTTTTCATTATTAATGCCTATGATTTACAAATTGTAGCGGAGGAAATACAGCAGCAGGATTGGTAGAAAAATATTGCTATAATTTTCTGATAATTATATACTAGAACCATAAAAACTTTCGCGAAGTTTTAGTTTTCATCAATTGTTCTTAATGGATGCTACTAATAATTCGAAAGGAGTTGTTGTCATTTGAATAAACAAATTGAAATGATTTTTGAAGCGTCTCCAGTGAATGTCGCTCACGATACGTATCGCAGAGAGTGTAGATATACACGTGGTATTCATATTGAAGAACAAGAGTTTCTGGCTATTTTAAAGACAATGAGCCCTGATGCACGTTTATATTTTGACTTCCATAACCCACGTAAAGAAATTAAAAAAGGCACATATTTAAATGGACACTCCGGTTTAGCCTACAATATTTATCATTACTACAAGCAAAATTATCATATCGAGGTTGCCGAGTTAATTAATGGTCAAGATTTTTATGTAAAAATAATATAACCTACACAAAAAAGCCCCTTTAAAGTTTTTTACTTTAAAAGAGGCTTCTTTTTATGTTATAGGTCTGATACTTGCGCACCTAATTCTTTATTATTATACATAGCTGTATCCAATTCTTTTGTTACACGTGCTGTTGTCACACCAGCAGTCATTGAACCACTAACATTTAAAGCTGTACGCCCCATATCGATTAAAGGCTCCACAGAGATTAATACACCCGCAAGCGCAACTGGTAAATCAAGCGCTGATAATACTAGAATTGCTGCAAATGTCGCACCACCACCAACACCTGCTACACCAAACGAGCTAATCGCTACTACTGCAATAACCGTAATAAGAAAGACGGGATCAAGCGGATTAATGCCAACAGTTGGTGCAATCATAATGGCTAGCATAGCAGGATAGACGCCTGCACAGCCATTTTGACCAATAGATAAGCCGAAGGAAGCAGAGAAGTTTGCAATACCTTCAGATACCCCAAGACGTCCTGTTTGCGTTTGAATATTCATAGGCAATGTGCCCGCACTTGAACGTGATGTAAAAGCAAATAACAATGTTTCTGCAGATTTTTTTACATACGTAATTGGGTTTAAGCCACTAAATGTCAAAATTAATAAATGTACAATAAATACAATAATTAATGCTACATAGGACGCAATGACAAATTTACCTAAGTTATAAATAGCACTAAAATCAGATGTTGCCACAGTACGAGCCATAATCGCTAAAATACCGTATGGTGTTAAACGTAAAATAATTGTTACAACACCCATGACAAGCGCATAAATAGCATCCAAGCCTTTTTTAATAGTAGCTGCTGTCCCCTCATCCTTACGTGCTACACGTAAATAGGCAAAACCTAAAAATGCGGAGAAAATAACAACTGCAATGGTAGATGTAGAACGTGCACCTGTTAAATCGAAGAATGGGTTTGCTGGGAATAGCTCAATAATTTGTGTTGGTAAATCTGGTGCTGCTAAGCCTGTTGCTCTTTCCTCAATATATTGACCACGTGCAGCTTCTGCATCCCCCTGCAAAATTTGCGTTGCATCTAAATCAAATACAGTTGCTGAAAAAATACCTACCGCTGCTGAAACAGCCGTTGTACCAATTAAAATCGCTAAAATAAGTGCCGCCATTTTCCCAAAGTTTTTGCCAATCTTCATTTTTGTAAAGGCAATTAAAATAGAGATAAATACCAATGGCATAGCAATCATTTGTAGTAATTTTACATAACCTGTACCGATAATATTGTACCAAGATGTTGTTTTCGTCAGTACCTCCGAATCAATACCATAGATAAAGTGAAGCCCTAGCCCAAGTACAATCCCTAAGCCTAGACCTGCAAAAACACGATTAGAAAATTTAACGTGCTTTTTGTTCATAACATATAAAATTCCAACGAACACAAGCAACACTGCTACGTTCAGAATGATTTGTAAGTTTGACACTGAAAGTCCCCCTAAGATGTTTTATCATAACGTATTCGAATTATATACCCTTAATTCCTATAATTCAAGTATGTTTTATTGAGATTAATAAATTTCTAAAATAAAACGCTTCCTTGCCTATGAGTATACCCGGAAAATTCAGTAACAATCACCCTATTGTAAAGAATTAGTTTTAGAGAAAATCATCTAAATATCCTTTTGAATGTATAGATAGTTTAATCACTAACACTGCAATTGGTGACAAATTATAAACTGCCCCTAGATTTTTTAATAATCTAGGGGCAGTTTATAGACATCCATTTTAAGCTTTATTTCTAGTCACAAACCTCATTTTAAAATCCTTAATTATGGTAAAAATTCAATTATTATAATAAATATAATATTCAACGATCGATATTTCTTCATAGGAGCTGCTCAAGCTATTCTATATAATCCAAATTGCTATAAAGCCATTTTGTTGACAAATTAAAAGTATTTCTTAAGGTCATACGTAGTTTTCTTTAATGCACGAAGTAGGTTTGTTGTTTATTAATTAAATAACAGCTACCTGTTATTTTTTTACACTGTTTTTTTACGTGTGTTACTACATTCGACAATTGTTCAACCGTGTCAAAGCATTGATATTCATTCGTAATAACAGCAATCGATAAAGAAGTGCATGTTAAAGGCTGTAGCTCCCCTGCTCTATTGGCTACCTGCACATATGTTAAATCCTCTAAATGATAAAAGCTTGAAATATTGGCATCAAAGTCAGCTATAATGTTTTGGCAAATTTTCTCTATATTATGATGCGGAAGAATAGCAACAAAATCATCGCCACCAATATGCCCTAAAAAATCTTCAGCATCGCATATATGCCTTTTTAAAATATCTGTTAAATACAATAAAATTTTATCACCCTTATTAAAACCGTATGTGTCATTGTATGATTTAAAATGATCTAAATCAAAGTATATTAAACTATATTCTGATAACTGTAATGCTTCCTCTAGCTTTTCATCGATTAATTTATTGCCTGGAAGACTGCTTAAAGGATTTAAGAAGCTTGCGATCGTTACCTGTATATCTACTAGCCTTAATAGTAATTCTCGAATACTAACTATTCCATTATATAAGCCATTTTTGGTGACAATAATATCATCATATAAATCTTCTGGAGGCCTAGACATTGCGAGCGTGCTAACTTCTGTAATAAGCATATTACGATCTACTATTAAAAAGTTTTCTTTAATAACAAGCTTGTTTTGCCGTTCCATAAATAAATTATAGCCATAGCGAGTGCCTATTTTTTGATAGAAATGTGTACGTGTAATATATCCAATTGGTTTTTCATCACGAACGACTACTACACTACGCAATGAAGGATTGCTTGTAAAAAGTTTGTCCACTTCTTTATTTTTCATAAATTCGTTTATACATGGACCTTTTTCAATGACTTCTCCTATCTTCATAGTCACCCATCCTTATTCTCCCTAATTGTATTTCCTCCGCGGGCTTTCCTATCATATAACCCTGTGCATAGTGGATACCTATACGGGATAAATATTCAAGTTCTTCATATCGTTCAATTCCTTCAGCAATAATTTTAGTGTTCGCCTGCTCCGCATATTCCATCAACAGGGTAACAAGCTGCTGTTGCTCCCTATTTTTATCAATAAACTGAATTAACGAACGATCCAGCTTAATAAATTCTGGCTTTAAATAAATAAGCGTTTTTAAGCTATTATAGCCTGAGCCTACATCATCTACAGCAATACGATAGCCTTGAGAGCGGTAATGAGATAACACACGTTCAAATTCCACAAAATCTACTACAGCACTACGCTCAGTTAATTCGAAAACTACTTGCTGAGGTTTAATACCAAGTTCTTTTAATAATTGTAATGTTTCCCCACTGTGATATTTTTTATCTATCAATACATTCGGATGGATATTAAGAAACACTAAAAAGCTTCTGTCCATCTTCTTTTCAGATAACCGCTCCTTGAAACGTTGTAAGGAAAGATTTCTACAAAAGCACTCAAATAGAAATACGCAATTTGTTTGTCCTACAAACTCATAAAATTTATCCACGCTAGAAAATAATTGTGAAGGTGTGGGACGATTTAATGCTTCAAATCCTATCGTTTGCTTTGCTTGTAAATCTACAATAGGCTGAAAGTATGTCTGCAAATCATTATGTTGAATAATTTGCTTTAATGCTTTTAAACGTTTTATATATAATGTGTTATGTCGATATTTTTCATATAAATATTTCAATAGGGAAACTATATTACTAGTTTTTATCCTATACCTTATAGCAGACTCCATTTTTGCACCTCTCCAATTAGTTATTATGGTTCATTGTACGCTTTCATTGTAAACAGACTGTGAATCAAGTGTAAAAAAGAAGTCTTCAGCACTATTTCTTACCTTACTTTTTCATAAATCCCTTTCAGGAAACATGCTTTTTATACTATTTCATTAGTATTAATAAAAAGTCTACTTATGTGGGACTGTCCGTTAAACAAGCAAATTTTTTATTTAGCATAGCTCATAATACTATTGGTCTTTTACTCATCAGTCCTTTTATAATAGGGAATAGCAGTTTATCTTAGTTCAGCAAATTCTTTTTGTATCGAAAGCATTAGCGACAGGTACAATTACGCTGAGGCGTAATTGATTACAGGAAAGGCTTGGTTTCATTATGAATGTAGAAAATTTTTTACAACTCCCCATTACAAAAAATTTTACTGTTGTTGCAGGTCACAATGGGTTACATAGAGCTGTTCACAATGTAGAAATTTTAGACTTTGAATTTTCACCAGATATTGACCCTGTACGAGAAACGATTTTCACACCAAATAGCGTTGTGCTAAGCAGCTTGCTATTCGCTAAGCAACAGCCTGACTATTTATTGAATGCTGTTAAAAATTTGGTGGAGCTTGGGGCGAGTGCCCTAGCCTATAAGCCTGTTATTTTTCAGCATTTGCCTGACGAGGTTTTAGCCTATGCAGAGGAGCAAAATTTCCCGATATTAAAATTTGGTGGAGATGAGTTTTTTGAGAAAATTATTTTAGAAACGATGGCCTATGCTAAAACACAGGATTATTCGTTCTTTTTAGAAACTATATTACGAAGGCTAATCGAAGAGGATATTACACAAGAGCAAGTTCAATCTATTTTACAGCAACTTAATAAACCCTTTGAAAAATATGTATTTGTAGCAAATTTACGAGCAGATACCTTATCTCACCCTAGCTGGATGCAACCCTTTTTCTCGTTAGAGTCACTCTTAAAATCAGGTCTGGTATGTACCTATAAACAGAGCATTTTTATTATTATGACGCACTCATCCCAGCAGTTTCAATTTGACAAGGTTTTACATGAATGGTTAGCATTATACGCCATCCCTACGGATACAATCACTTTCGGCTATAGTAGCTGTTATAATAGCCAAACTGGATTTCCTGTCGCTTTACGGGAAGCCTTTTTTGCTAGTATTCTAGCTAAAATTGATATGCTACCAAGCTATCATTATAAAAGCCTTGCATCTGATCGTTTATTTATTGAGCTTTATCGAAAAGAGCCAGCATTTGCAATGGAATATGTTACAGAGTTTTTAGACCCTTTACTGAATCATAAGGCAGACCCAGATTTAATGGAAACAGCTATCAACTATATTATTAAAAAGGGAAATATTAAGGAAGTAGCTGTAGCACAATTTTGCCATCCCAATACAATTCGCTATCGCATGACAAAAATACGTCAGCTAGTGGCACCTATAGATAATGATCATGTTTTTTATGAACGCCTTTCCGCAGCCGTTAAATTGTACTTATTACATAGCCTATTAAATGTTGAGTAATTGCTTTGGAATAAGTACAAAAAAAACGCCTGAATATTTAGAAATAAAATTAAATTATTTCCCTCTTTCTTATGCTATTCTAGTGAAGTTAGGAGGAAAGAAGAAAAATGAAAACCTATATAGCTGATGGTATGCTGCTGATTACTGCAATCGTTTGGGGTAGTGGATTTGTCGTAACAGCCATTGCCTTAGAATATTTCACAGCCTATCAATTGATGGCTGCTCGCTTTGCTTTAGCAACACTGATTTTAATTTTATTATTCGGTAAAAGATTAAAAAAAGCTTCGAAATCAGTTATTTGGAAAGGTGCGATATTAGGCGCAATTTTATATACAGCATTCGCGCTACAAACCGTTGGACTCGAATATACAACACCATCAAAAAATGCCTTTCTAACCGCTGTGAATGTTATTATTGTGCCGCTAATTGCGCTTGCGGTGTATAAACGCCGTATTGATGGCTATGAGATTATCGGTGCTTTTATGGCAATTTTCGGAATTGGACTTTTATCGCTTGAAGGCTCATTGACAATCAATATAGGCGACCTGTTATCATTGGCCTGTGCTGTTGGCTTTGCCTTTGATATTTTCTATACAAATCTCTTTGTAAAAAAAGAGGACCCTATTACATTAACCATTATCCAATTTATATCCGCTTCGATCATAGGGATAATCATTGTGATTGGACAAGGGGATATACCAACAAGCATCGAAAAAGAAGGTATGCTATCCATTGTATATTTAGCGATTTTCTCAACAGTCATTGCTTATTTATGTCAAAATATAGCCTATAAACATACATCCGCTACAAAGGGTGCTATTATCTTATCAATGGAATCATTCTTCGGCATGGCATTTTCCGTGCTCTTTTTACATGAGCTATTAACAGGACGTATGATTGCAGGTGCAGCGCTTATTTTACTTGCGATACTCCTTGCAGAAGTAAAGCCTGCACACCCGAAAAAGAAGCTGATGAAAATATAGTTTCAGTGTATACTGGAGCTATTTTTTTATATGCGGCTTGTCATCATACTTGTTGTAAGCCCTACAACTAACACCGTAATAATTGATAACAAAAACGTTGTTGAGGATAAAAGAAGTCCACCAATTACAATAACAATGGAATCAATAAAAAAGATAAGAACACCTACATTGATGCCTGTTTTGTCACAGATAAATTGAGCAATTAAATCTGTCCCACCAGTGCTTGTCTGAAATCGAAGCATTAAGCCAATACCAAAGCCTACGAGAATACCTCCACATATGGCACTATAAAGAGCATCTATTTGTACAATATTCCTTACTGGCTTTAGCAAATCAATAATAAAGGAAGAAGTAATTAAGCCATGCACACTATTGTAAAAATAGGCTCTATATTTAAACCAAGCAATAATAAAAATTGGAATACTAATGAGAATAATCATTAAACCAATTTTTAGCTTATATAAATAATGTAAAATAAGCGCTAGTCCCACAACACCCCCATCTAAAATTTCATGGGGTGTTAAAAACACATTAATGCCTAATGATAAAGCAATACTTCCTATTATAATAACAAGGCTTTTGGTCAAAAAATACATATTACCCCCCTCTGCAACTAAGCATGTCTTATAGTATGAAAGCAAATTATTGAACATGTTATAAAATCGCATAAGATACATAGACATTTTTTGAATGGTTTTGAAACCTATTGCTATATCTTCCGTATATACTTAAAAACAAAGGGAGCTGATAAAAATGGGACATGCTTTATTAGAGCAAGTTAAACAAACAAGGGTACATTTAAGAGAACAGCTATTAGCAACGATTTTTGAGGAATTTGATGGTCAACGTATGAGTTTAACAGAGGCTCAACGCTTGGAGAAATATCGAAAAATGCTGGAAAGTCCATTTCGTTTTTTCCGTGGTAGTGCATACTTATTTTATTTTGATGTGACAAAGATTGCTTCTATCTTCCACACACCTGATATAAAACCAACTTGGATTCAGGGCGATATGCATATGGACAACTTTGGCGCTTTTCAAAATGAAACAGGCAATATTGTATTTGATGTGAATGATTTTGATGAGGGCTATGTTGGCTCCTATTTATACGACCTTACACGTATGAGTGTTAGCATTGCACTTTATTTAGAGGAACAAGGTTTACATAACGCAGCCCAGGAAACAGCGATTCAAAGCTTTCTGAGCAGCTACCTTCAGCAGCTGAAACGTTTTCAGCGTCAGCAGGATGACCCAATGACAATGCTCTTTACAAAGGATAATACAAAGGGGCCTATTAAAAAGATGCTGAAAAAGCTGGAGAAACGCCAAAGCACTCAATTTGTGCAAGATATTACACAAATTAACGAGGATGGCAAGCATGTTTTTCAATGGAAGGAGGAAATACAGCCTGTTTCAGCAGAGGAATATGAAGCGATTTCAAATGCTTTAACCAACTATACAATTAAGGACATCGCCATTAAATATGGCTCTGGCACCGCCTCCATTGGTTTAAAACGCTACTATATTTTAGTAGAGGGTGATATTGTGCTAGAAATGAAGGAGGTTCGCACAGCTATTCCAGCTTACTTCCTACCATATCACGAGGATTTTTGGAATATATATAGTCATCAAGGTGCACGTGTTGTCGGTACACAAAAGGCTATGCACCATTTAGAAGATCCTCACCTTGCCTATGTAACACTGGATGGGCAAGAATTTTATATTCGTGAACGTTCACCATTTAAGAAAAAGGTAAAGCCAAAAAACTACAAAAGCTTAGAGGATTACTATACAACAACTGCAATTATGGGACAAATTGCTGCCAAAATCCATGCCAGAGCCGATATCGACTACTCACATGTGTTCACATATCATAGTGAAGATGAAATTTTAAAAGCTATTGGTAAAAACCATACAATTTTTATAGAGCATATTCTATTACAGGCTATGCACTACAAGCAAGTTGTCTATACAGACTTTGAGTTATTTAAAAACTGGGTCGAAGCTAATGCGTCAATTAATGCAGAGGAGTATTCACCCAATTCCTTAAGCTAGTCGCTCAATAACAAAGGAAAAGGGAGTCTAGATGTAGCGACTCCCTTTCTGCTAGTTATTTTTGTCTTGCCTTCATACGAGCAACTAAGAAGCCACCTTTAAATGATTTAGGCTCATAGGAAATAATAAAGGCATTCGGCTCAAATTGTTCGACGATTTGAAAAAGCTCCGCTTCACGATTTCGTTTAGTAAGGATTTCGTATTTATAGCGATTACTATCTCGCCCCTCACCAACATAGATTGTAACGGCAAACCCCTCACTACGTAGAAATTGTACAAGTTCTTCATTTTTATTTTGCGTATTAATGGTTGCATAGACATAGCCGATTGCTAGCTTACGTTCGATTTTAGCTCCTAAAAATATACCTAATCCAAAGCCAAATGCGTAAACAACCATCGCAAGCATACTTTGCTTTCCACTAAAAACAAGCGAAAGGCCAAATACATACACCAACATCTCCAGCATACCAAATATCGCAGCAAGGAAGGTGATGTTCTTTACCAAAAAGATGGTACGTAATGTTAAAAAAGGTACATAAACTAGCTGAAGAATTAAAATTAAAATTATACTTTGCATTGGCATAAGACCTTTCTAAAAGTAATGATTGTCTCAATTAGGCATGTTGATTAGCCTGTATTTTTATGTTCATTTCCGTTGTGGGAGACGCTTTTCGCAGGTGCAGGCTCCAATGAACAAGAATAGACTATCAAATAAAGCATTTTCTTGCAAACCCCACCTTTTCACAACTAGTATTTGTATCATTCACACATCTAGGTTTCAATGTATACAAGCTTCAATGATTTTATTCCATTCTCTTGTTACTAAACAATTAAAACGCTAAATTCCTTATTCCCCCTATCAATAATACAATTTATAACTAGGCGTGTTGATTAACCTTTATTTTAAAGAGGATACGAAAACCTTGTTCATTTCAGTTGCGGGCGCAGGCTCCAACTCATTTTTTCAGCGAGGGCTGAAAAAAATGGATGTTCCGTCTATGCTATTTTGCCTGAGTCGCTCCCTCCACTTCAGTGTTTACTTGCAACACACGCCTTTTTACAACCAATAGTGGTATCATCAACACGTCTGATTTGTAGCGTATCTATTTATTTCACATCCTCCCCCTTGTCTTTCTTATCGCATATATTTCTATATACACTAAAGCAATACCTTTATTTTTAGTTCATCCCGCAGCATTATATTTAGAATTTTCTACGTAAAAATACCACCTCCTTAATTATTAGGAGATGGTATAATTTTTCTTTGAATTTCCCATATAATAGGTCTTTCTATTTAGAAGCCTCAGCAGTTCCATCTTTAAAAATATATTGGGCAAATAATAATATGGTTATTCTATCCTATTAAAATAAACGAGCTTTCACTTTAAGATTTACTTTCATAGATTTAGCTCAAGCTATCAATTTAAGCGTCTCATATAGTTACTGAAACTATATAATTATATTAAAATAATAAATAATCATATTGGCTCATTTAGAATTTTTCATTCTTAATAGCTTTATGGTCTTTTACACGCAAAATTATATCCACCAATTTTTTGAGCTGCCATGGCATCAGTTGTTCCATCTAAACCAGCATTATCTCTTGAGTCAATTACTGGGTTCCCCCCCTGAGCAAAGCATTTATTCATATAATTCATTTTTTCTTTATGTGTAAGATATCGATCCCAGAAAAAATATCCAACAATAGAAACAAAACCAATTCCTACAAGCCATGCGACTACACCATATTTTGTAAGTTCCCCTTCTTCATCTTCTTTGTAGATTACATCACCATCATAATTCTCCATGTCTATTCCTAATTCTAAAAATTTAGTATTAACCTCTTCAGAAGTTAAGGTTTCTAAATATTCGTAGTAATTTATTTCTTCATTTGTAAAATTATACTTTTCTTGAGCGATTTTATCATCAAATTCTAATTTTTTTGTGTTAAAATTATACAATATTAGTTCTGTTAGAGCTTCTCCTTTACTATTTAGTTCACTAGCATGTGCAAAGTTTGGTAAAGCTGTAGAGATAATCAAAGTGAATATCAAACTACAAATAAAAATATTAACTTTTTTCATTGAACATTCATCTCCTTTAGTTTTTAACCCAATATAATACATATAAGTATAATAAAGGGTTTAATTTATTATACATAAATTCCAAATAAATGTATATTATATATAAACCTAAATTATTTACTAATTCCTTTAACATTTCTTAAAAAACTGTTAAATTTGATTTTGATAGAGATCTCTTATAAAAAGATGAATCTTATAGCAACATTTATGAATCAGCTTGGATGTCGGTAAATAATTCGGTATAAAGTTGAAAGCGAGGTGTTTTATTTGTATTTCTCAAATATTCAAATTTTAATGCTTGTATTTGCTTTTATTATTGGAGTTCTGGGAGCTATAAAAATGTATCAAATTAAAAAAGAATATTTAGTGAGGCAGAAAGAATTAGAGGTAGAATCTGAAAAAATTGAATTGGAGAGGCTAAAAATAACAGCTACACCTGAGGAAATTTCCAAATAATCTATTTTATTTTTAGGTATTGTTATGCTATTAAACCTTCCATATAGAAACATACTAACATTAGTAGTACAAACCAATGCCATGGTTTGTGCTACTATTTTTTTATAGTAGAAGTGAAGAAAAGCCGACCAGCCTCTGGGACCAATTAGGAGGCCATATATAAAACTGGCTAACTTCACACCCTTATAGGAATCAGTTTAGTATGTTGGGTCCTAAGAGATTGTGTATAAAAAAGTGGAAACGATAAGGTACTGTGAAGACTGCTATGATTGGTAAGAAGGAGGCTGGGACAAAAGGAAAAATGTTAGACCATTTCCAAGTTTGGTCTAACATTTTTTTGCGTTATTAGAACGCATATACTTTAATAAATCACAAAAATAACATTCATTTTTTACTTTTTCTCAATAAAATGAGTTATGTCCTAGCCTCTATTTTTTAAGCTTCCCCATGCATCGGGTCTTTTTTATGCTTAGGCCCAATCATGTTGAATAAAATATTTAGGATAATCGCTGTGACTGAACCACAAACAATACCGTTAGATGTTAAAATAGACACTTTTTCTGGTAGTGCATCAAAAATGCCAGGAACAACGGATACACCGACACCTAAACTTACTGCAATCGCTGCAATCATCGCGTTTTCTGCTGATTCGTTCATAACTGGTACAAGCATGCCCATACCTTGTGTAATGACCATGCCAAACATCGCAAGCATCGCCGCACCTAGTACGGATGTTGGAATAATTGTTGTTAACGCTGCGATTTTTGGTAGGAAGCCAAGTGCTACTAGTAATCCACCTGTAATGTAAATGACTTTACGATCTTTAACACCTGACATACGTGTAAGTCCCACGTTTTGTGAGAATGTTGTATATGGAAAGGCATTGAAAATACCACCAATTACAGAAGCAAGACCCTCTGAACGATAGCCACGTGCTAAATCTTTAGAGTCTAATTTTTTATTACAAATATCACTTAATGCAAAATAAACACCTGATGATTCCACTAGAGATACCATTGCTACAAGCGTCATTGTTAAAATAGCTGTTACATCAAATGTTGGCATACCGAAGTAGAATGGCTGTACCATATGGAAGACGTCTGCCTCTGCTACTGGATTAAAATCAACTTTGCCCATAACTGCACCTAAAATTGTACCAGCCACTAAGCCGATAAGGATAGAAACAGCACGGACAAATCCTGTAGAAAAGCGATAGACAACTAAAATAATGACTAATGTAATAAATGCTAGGGCGATATTAGAGCCTGATGCAAAATCCTCTGCACCTTGCCCCCCTGCCATATTATTTAAAGCTACTGGCAATAAGGAAATACCAATAATGGAAACGACTGACCCTGTTACAACTGGTGGGAAAAATTTCACAAGCTTTCCAAAGAAGCCTGCAATAATCATAACAATTACCCCTGAAGCAATTATAGAACCATAAATATCCGTAATACCTTGCTCAGGATTTGTACCAATTGCGATAATTGGACTCACTGCTGTAAATGTACAGCCTAGCACTACTGGCAAACCAATACCAATAAATTTCCCTGAATAAACTTGTAACAGTGTTGCAACACCACACATCATAATATCAATTGCCACTAAGTAAGTCATTTGCGCTGCATCAAAGCCAATCGCTCCACCAATAATTAATGGTACTAAAATGGCGCCAGCATACATGGCAAGCAAATGTTGAATCGCTAGCGTTGTGGATTTAAAGGTATTCATTACGCACGGGCCTCCGTAGCGAATGTCACTTTACCATCTTCAAGAGAATTTATAATGGCCAATGACTCTACACGCACACCTTGCTCACGCAATAATTTACCGCCATCTTGGAAGCCCTTTTCAATCACAATTCCAACACCAACAACATGAGCGCCAGCTTGTGCAGCAATATCCAATAAACCTTTTACCGCTTCTCCATTTGCTAAGAAATCATCAATAATTAAAACATTGTCATCTTCATTTAAGAAATTACGAGATACTGAAATATCATTTGTTTCATTTTTTGTGAATGAATGTACCTTTGATGAAAAAAGATTATCTGATAATGTTAAAGATTTACGCTTACGTGCAAATACAACAGGTGCTCCGATCTCTAAGCCAAGCATAACAGATGGCGCAATTCCTGAAGATTCGATTGTTAAAACCTTTGTAATGACTTGATCAGAAAAACGATTTGCAAACTCATGACCGATTTCCTTCATTAGCATTGGGTCAATTTGGTGGTTTAAAAATGAATCAACCTTTAATACGGATGAGGATAATACTTTACCCTCTTGCATAATTTTGTCGTGTAGTAATTTCATAATTTGTTATGTCCTTCTTTCCTTCAAATTAATAAAAAACGCTGAATACTTAGTTCCATTCAGCTACGAGTGGAGCAAAGCATTCAGCGTCAAAACGTCGAAACGAATAGAAAACATCAGCTATCTGTGAAGTTCTCTAAACACATTGCTACCCATAGTCGATTTATTTACGGTAAATCGGTAGAAACTCGCGAGCCTTATTCTCGCTATTATATGAGTGAATTTGTATAAAAAATGAGAATGGCCAATTTCTGATATAATCTTTTATCTTCTATGAAAAAGAGTTTGATTTTTCGGAATTTAATGGCATTCTACAACTTTTGAATTGTAAACGTTCGTGTTTTCAATCAACGTACTGATTATAGCAGACTCTTTTCTAGCTTGCTAGTATTATTTTGATAAATAGAAAGGTATGTTCATAATGACGGCATTTTTGTGAAATAACAACAAAAACAAAGGGCTATTAGAAAAGACAAATGCCTTCCCAACAGCCCACTTTCTATATTAATCGTCAATATCTTGCTCAAAATCTATAATTTTTCCTGTAATTGCATCCACGTCTACATCATATTCATATTGACCATCTCTAAATTCAATTTCATAAATACCATCATCATCTAGCTCAATTTTTGTTACTGTACCTTTTGCTTTTGTTTGTGCAGCTTTAATCGCCTGCTCTTGTGTAATTGTTTTGGTAGATGCTGGGAGAGTATCGTGATCATCCCAGTCATCGTGATCATCATCATCTCGGCGCTCTTTTTTCTGTTTTAATAGTTCTCCACTATAGGCATCAAATTTCAAGTCATGCTCTTCTGTATCAGTGTGCACCTCTACCTCATAAATAGAACGATCAAGCTCAATATCTGTTACCGCCCCATCAACTACTGCTAAAGCCTTTTTCTCTATTTCCTGCATAGATAATACCTTTTTTTCCTCTGCGTTACCTGATAATAATGTTGTAGACCCAATAGCCGCTCCAATACCAAGAGTAGCCACTAATGCTGGAATTACAATTATTTTTTTCATGTCCATCTCTCCTTTGTTTTATCTATTCTTAGCTTAGCAAGCAAAGATGATAAGACTATAAGAGAAACATTAGAATTTCATGAGAATGGCTCATTGGTCGTCATCCCATGTAATTGACATAACCTTCCCTGAGATTGCATGAATTTGAAAAGTAGCTTCATCATTCTCTGTTTCAATCTCGATTAAATAGTAACCACCGTCTGCTGTTTCTTCAAAATCAACCGAATCCACTTCCCCATTTAATTGCTGCTGTGCGATTTGAATGGCTTGCTGTTGTGAAATAATATGTTCTGCTACAGGCTGCTTAGATGGTTCTATAGCTCGTTCTGCTACAATTTCACCTGAATAGGCATCCACTGTTAATTCCTTTTGCTTGTCCTCTTGTTCAACACGTACTGTATATATATTATCTGTTAATATAATGCTTTCTACATCGCTATATTCTTTTTTCACTAGCTGCCTTATTTCATTTTCTGTTAGCAACAATGGCCGTTGCGCTTCTTTCATGCTTAAATCTATTACTTGCTGTGTTATGGCATCAAACGTCACTGCGTATATTACTTGCTCTCGTGTCAACAGCATTTTATAAGTATCCCCTTGCTTTTCCACATCTGTTACTTGTGCATGGTAAATTGTTTCGATATGCCCAACAGCCTCAGCTTCACTCAGTGGTTCATTATGAAAATAACGATATTGAATAAGCCAAATAATTCCGCCACCCAAAAGAATAATAACAGCAATTATCAAAAGCCATTTTTTCATTGCTGTCCCTCCTTTGGTATACATAGGGTAAAGCTTGAGCCTTCTCCTAGTGTACTTTTTACATCTATTGTAATACCTAGCTGCTCTGCAAGCTCATAAGCAATCGCAAGCCCCAATCCTGAGCCACCCGTCTTACGATTACGATCTTCTGCTACTCGATAAAAACGCTCAAATAAATGCGGGATATGCTCTGCTGGAATACCAGCACCAAAATCCTGAATCGTAATATAGACGTGGTCAGTCGTTTCCTTAGCCAAAATACGAACTTCATCCTCACTATATTTCCGTGCATTATCCAGTAAGATAAATAGTAGTTGCTTTAATATTTTTTCATCACTATCAATAAATTTTGGAATATGTGTATCGACTACAAATGTTCGATGATAAGCCTGCTGCATTTGTATAGCTACTTTATTTAAAAATGGTGCAAGCTCAATCCTTGTAATATCAACATCTAAATGCTCACTATTTTTAGCTAGCTCTAACAATTGCAGCACCATTTCATGCATACGAGCGGATTCATTCACAATCGCTTGTAAGGATTCCTGTGCAACCTCCCGATTGTCAAAACCTCTTCTTAGCAGTAATTTTGCATAGCTTTCAATAACCGTTATGGGTGTCTTTAATTCATGAGAGGCATTTGATACGAAGTCTTGTTGTTTTTGATAGTGCTGCTCAAGCTTCTCCATCATCATATTGAAGGTACGGTTAATATTCGTTAATTCATCACCGCCTTTAGCTGGAATGTCCATTTTTTCATATTTTCCTGTCATTGCACTTTTACGCATTGTAGTATTTAAACGCTCTAATGGTAATAAAATCAGTCGCCCAAGCATTAAGCTTGCTAAAAAAATTGGCATCGCTGCAATAACGGATACAACGACCAATATTACCTTTAATAACTCCAATGTGCTTGCTACTGCTTCCATAGATTGTTGCAATGTTATCGCCACAACTGTACCATCAACCCAAATAGCTGGCATTGTGTAGGTGATGGAAGGAGCATCAGGCATTTCGAGTGTAGCCTGAACCTTTGTTTTTAAACGCTCTCCCTCATAAATATAAACAGCACCATCTGTTGGCATATAGGCTCGTAATACTTGCTGTAGATTTGTTTCGGCATTTAGTTGACTTAATGTGGAGCTTAGCTCATTTGCACGCGCTTGGAGCTGCTGATATTCTGTTTGATAGGCAAATTTCTCATATAAAAAATAAATGCCACTATTCGTTGCTATTAAAATAACAAGCATTAGCAATGTTGTGAGCAGATGAATCTTTGTTTTAAGTTTCATGACTTTGTTCCTTTAGCACATACCCAACACCACGAACAGTTTGAATAAGCGGTGTTACATTTGCTGCCTCAAGCTTTTGACGAACATAACGAATATAAACATCCACAACATTTGTATCTCCGTAATAATCGTAGCCCCAAACAGCCTCTAGTAGTTGCTCCCTCGTTAGCACCTGCCTTGGATGTTTTAGTAAATGTAGCAATAAATCATACTCACGAGGGGTTAGTTGAATTTCCTTACTATAATAAAACACCTCTCTTGTTTGTACATTGATAGTTAGCTTGCCAAATGTAAGAGCGTCTTGCTTAGGACGAGCGTTTTGGGAAAAGCGTAAAGCATTGCGAATACGAGCAAGTAATTCCTCAATTTCAAAAGGCTTTGTTACATAATCATTTGCTCCTAAATCCAAGCCCTTTACCTTATCCTCTACCTCACTTTTAGCAGTTAGCATAATAACAGGTGTCTGTGATTCTGTTGCACGAATACGTTTTAGTACATCAATCCCACTCATTTCAGGCAGCATAATATCTAGTAAGATTAAATCCCACTGCTGCTCACGGTATAGCAGCAATCCTTCTGTCCCTGTATGTGCCATTTCTGCCTCATAGCCTTCAAATTGAAGCTCAAGCTGTAGCACTCTCGCAATATTTTCTTCATCCTCTATAATTAAAATTCGATGGGTCATGTCGAATCAGTCCTTCTTCTTTTCTTTCATCGTAAACGATGCAAGAGGTCAAAGTCTAATTAAAAAATGATGAGAAATAAATTAAGCTTCTGTATCTAAAAATCTCATCCAAATAGCTCTGGATGAGATTTTTCGTTATAGCTTTAAGGCTCTATATAAAAATGTTGCAAATTCTGCACGTGTCACAGGGTCATTCGGTCTAAAATTACCTTGATCACCTATCGTGATACCATTGGCTGCGAGAATGGCAATATAATCATATGCCCAATGTGTTGGTGGCACATCGTTAAATGCCTCTTTTTCATCAGCTGTTAAATCAAAAGCCAGTACCAATACTTTTGCCATTTGAGCACGTGTCATATTAGCTGTTGGCTGGAAGCTGCCATCTATACCATCAAACAGCCCTGCCTGTTGCACCTGATTGATTACCTCAAAATAGCGATGACCTTCAGGAATATCATGAAATGCTAGTGCCTCTTTTTTTGGTTCTAGCTTCAATGCTCTTGTTAGCATAAGAGCGACATGCTGACGCTGAATCGGCGCATTTGGCTGGAATGTGCCATCTGGATAGCCTGTAATAATGCTCTTCTTTGCCATCTCCTGAATCATCGTCCATGCCCAATGCTCCTGAGAAATATCTGAGAAGCTAATAGCTACCTCTGGCTGGGGTGTGGGCTCTGGTAGTTGTGGCTCTACTGGCTCTTCTGGTATAGGCTCTGGCTGTTCAGGTGCTGGTGTGGGCTCTTTAGGAATTGGCTCTGTTGGTGTTGGAGTTGGATTACCGCTTCCCCCACCACCCGATGAACTATTCGCTAACCATTTAGCATATAACGTAAGATTGGCTGTTACTACATCTGTGTTAAAATTCCATGGTGTTGTGAATTGGGCATCCTTATACCAGCCTACAAATGCATGTCCTGCTTTTGTTGGAGCTGCTGGTTTACTTATTTGCTGGTTGTATATTGCTGTTATAGGAGGGATAGCTGTACCTCCATTTACTTGAAAGGTGATAGTATAGTCATTCGCTGTCCATTTTCCATACAAAGTGAGAGGCTCTGTCACTTTATCTATCTCGAAGTTCCATGGTATTGTCAGCTCTTTATCCTTATACCAGCCTGTAAATGTATAGCCTGCTTTAACTGAAGAGATAGGTTTTTCCAGCCTATCTCCATATTGCACATTACTAGTGAGTAATTCAAAGTTTGTTTGAAATTGCACAGTATAGATATTTTTCACCCATTGTCCGTATAGCATGATATCCTCTGTTACCTTATCCTCCGCAAAATTCCACAGTGCCGTGAATTCTTTATCTTTATACCAACCTGTAAATGTATGCCCTATATTCCTCAAGGGTACAGGCTCTTCTAGCTTATCACCATATCGTACATAACTAACGATGGATTCAAAATCTGTGCGAAATTGCACAGTATAGGTATTTTTCAGCCATTTTGCATATAAGCTTATATCCTCCATTACCTTATCTACTGCAAAATCCCACGGTGAGCTAAATTCCTCATCCTTATACCAGCCTAAAAATGTATAGCCTGCTTTAGTTGGGTCTAGCGGCTTTGTTAGCAGCTCTCCATCTAATACTTCAACTGTTGTTATGTCTGGGTCTGTATGAAATACGACAGTATGTGGTTTTTTCGTCCATTTTCCATATAAAATTAGATGCTCTGTTACCACATCTGTATCAAAGTTCCATGGCACAGTTAGCTCTTCATCTTTATACCAGCCCACAAATAAAGAGCCTTTTTTTATTGGGGCTGCTGGTGCCGACGCTTTTTCTCCAGCAAGTATTTTCTGTTCATCAAGGGCTGTACCGCCATTTGTGTCAAACATCAGTGTATATGTTAGCGCATTTCCCTTTGCATAAATTCTTGTCGGTTGTGTAATATTGCCATCCCACGGCGTAGCCCATACTAAATCCTTATACCAACCATCAAATGTGCTACCTTGGTTTCCAAATGTATTAGGTTGCAACACTAATGGATGATAAAAGCGAACCCACTGTAACTGATTATAGGCAAATGTCCAATCCCCTATATGTGTAACTGCTTCAGGAATAGTTACATCTTTTAAAGAATTACCATAAAAAGTATAGTTTCCTATACTGGTTAAATCATCTGGAAGAATAATCGTTGTTAATAGATTTTGATAAAAGGCATAGTTCCCTATACTTGTCACACTACTTGGAATGACTACACTTTCTAATTTATTTTTCGTAAATACACCGTTCTCTATTCTTGTTATGCCATCAGGGAGTGTCACTGATGTGAGCTGGTTATTTGCAAATGACTCTGATCCTATTTTTTTCACGCTATCAGGAATATCCACCATCGTTAACTGGTTGTTAAAAAACGCCAGATTCCCTATACTCTCTACGCTATTTGGAATGGTCACAGTCGTTAGCTGATTCATTAAAAATGCTCTATCTCCTATTTTGGTCACACTGTCAGGAATAGTTACGCTTGTCACATTTTTATTAAAAAATGAGGATTCCCCTATGATAGTAACAGGCTGTCCGTTAATAACAGCAGGAATATCAACATGCCCACCACCCCACAAATAGGCTGCAATGGTGATGCCTGTATCGTTTTGTATTGTATAAAACTCGGGTTTACTAAAGGGCATTATATCATTGCTTATACTGGTATCTTCACCATCATTTACTTCATGCTCGTTTGCATAAGAAATCGAAATTTGTTTCCATTGCAAAAAGAACAATATAAGCATCACTATAATCGTTGTAGTCTTCTTCATGCATCCCCTCTCCTTCATCTAAAAAATCAAATATTCTTTCCCTCTCATATTAAAAAAATAAAGCTAATGCCACCATTGAGGAATGTTAATTGTTTTCACGTCAAAAAAGTCCGCTACCTAGAAACGATAGCGGATGATTTTATGACATTGGTTTTAATAATATTGCCTGTGCGCGGTTTTTAACACCTAACTTACTATAAATCCCTGAAAGATAGACACGTATTGTACCTTCTGATAAAAATAGCTGCTCGGCTATTTCCTTATTAGAAGCACCTTCCGATAATAATAAAAATATTTCCTGTTCACGAGTGGAAAGGGTTGCGAATGCTGGGATTTGCTTATGCTGTTGAGCGCACTCTAGCAAATGCTTAGCATAGCTTATGGAAACCTCCCCCCATGCCTTATAAGAGGGCTGCTGTCGAATAGCGGCATAGTTTTTTAATAAAGCATATGTTTGAGGCTCATCTATAAATGTTCTAATATATTGATACGGCTCAGCTAATTTTAAGGCTTGATGTAATGTCCATAAGGCTTCCTCTATTTTTCCTTGCTTTGCTAGACAAATCGCCAATAAAACCATAGCTTCAATACAAGTAGATAGCTGTCCTTGCTGCTCTGCCTGCAATTTCACTTGTATCATAAGCTGCTGTGCCTCTAAAGGCTGATCCTTCATCAGTAAAATTCGTGCTTTGACAAGTGCATAGAATGGCGAATCCATCACCTCATTTTCATTAACCTTGGCTAGCTCCTGCTCTGCTTGAACAATATGGTTTTCGCGTAAAAATACAAGTGCCTTCATCACTCTTATCACATCTATCCAATAACGCTCTCTGACAATTTCCATTGCATGGTCTAACACAGCTTGCGCTACGAGATATTGACCATCGAAAACAGCAATTTTACTTTTTAACATGTACATCGGCACTAATAATCCTGCATCTTGGAATTGATGGCCAGCACGTAAAGCCCCCTCTAGCTCTATTGATAGCTCTTCAAAGCGATGCCACTCATATAATTTTTCCGCACGCATGCCATAGCTATAGCCTGTCATACTTAAATCCTTAAACTCACCAGTTCGAAACTTCGCAAAAAAGGACATTGCTTGCTCATCTGAAAGCAGTTTCCCTTTAGAGCCTATATTTGTTCGAAACAGCATATGCTCCTTTTGATTATATTGTATAAAAATAGCGTCCCATTTTGAACCAACAGGCTTTCTCTCTAGCCTTTGCCGAATGTATTCTGCCCCTTGTGCAAGGTTTCCATTTTTCATAACAACAATATAGGCTTTCACCCCTAAAAAATCATCTACAGCAGAGGTATATTCAGCTTTTTCCATCCATTGATTTGATTTATTCTTTTGTTCCAGCTCCATTATTATTTGATAGGCCTCATCTAAATTGTGCAATACAGCAAGTGTATAGGCATACATCACCAGTAGCTCTGGATGGATTTCGCAGCCATTGGTCAATAAAGTATCTATCCAATTTATATAGGTTGTGGCATGACCACAGGAAAGAAATGTAACAATATGCTCATAAATCCATTGTTCTCCATAAGTGAAAATCTCACCGCTTAATGCAAGCTCTATAGCAGATAAAAAATGACCGTTATTATATAAGGAAACAGCAGCTTTTTCATATAGTGCGGAAATATCTTGATGAGAAAATTGTTTATGCAGCTCTTGTCGCAATGTTTGCCTAAATAAATTATGGTATTTATAAACCTGCTGCTGTGCTTCAATTCTACTAATAAATAATCCCTGTTTTTCAAGTTCTACTAAAACCTGTTGAGCATCACGACGATTCGTTAGAAGGTTACAAGTATCAGGAGTTAGTTGCTCCAGCAATGAGGTATAAAGAAGGAACATTCGGAGAGATGGATCAAGCTTGGCAAGAATCTCTTTTACTATATATTGTGCCATATATGAATTGCTTTCTTTTAATGGTTCATCACCATCATCGCTAAATTCGGCTAAATTTTCTAATTGTAAACCGATAGCCCAGCCCTCTGTTCTGTCAAAAACCCGTTGTAGCTCCTTCGTATCTATTTTTCTATTAAGCCTATTATAAAAATCCTTTATCTCCTCATACGTAAAAAGAAGTTGATCTACACCGATTTCTACTAAACAATGGTTTAATCGCCACCTTATAATAGGAAGTGAAACCGTTGATCTGCTTGCTAGGTAAATACAGCAATGCTCTGGTAAGAAATCAATAAGCCTAGTCATCATTTGATGAATTGCTACATTGTGAATATGATGATAATCATCAATCATTATATGAACCTTTTTGGTAACTCGTGATAATTCATGCAATAAAGCATCTACTAAATGTGCTAATGGTAGCTGTGGTTGAGCATGGAGTATGGCAGTAATACGAGCTGTTGATTCTATAGGTAAGGCATGACTAATCGCATGCATAAAAAATTTCCAATAGCGCATCGGGTCATTATCCGTTCGATCCACCGTATACCAAGCAACGGCTGTATTAAGCTGATGAAACCAGCTACTTATTAAGGTCGTTTTACCATACCCTGCTGGCGCCTGCACTACTATAAGCTTTACCTGTGCTTGTTGAAAAATAGCCATTAAACGTTCTCTCTGAATAACTTGCTTACTTATTTTAGGTATAGTCGTTTTTGAGGCTAATAAAATAGTAGGCATCTTTTCACCCCCTTCTGCTTTATAAGTTTAATAGCCCAGCCATTCTTTCGCCCACACAATTGCCTTCATACGAGATTTCACGCCTATTTTAGCGTATATCTCTGTTAAATAAACACGAATGGTTCCCTCTGTAAGCTGTAAGCGCTGAGCAATCTCATTATTAGAAGCACCCTCAGCAAGCAATTGTAAAACATCTCGTTCCCTCGGTGTAAAGCTATCGTACCATTCATCTGTGTAATTATTTTGCTGCAATAGTTTGTAAACATATGCTAAAGGTACTGATTGAAAGGCATCCTGTTTATTATGCTGACGTATACGCCAATATTTATGAAGCAACGAAAGTATGGCTTCCTCATCTAAAAAGGTTCGACAATAGCCATATAAAGCTCCTTGTTCAAGGGCATCATGTAAGATTGCTAAAGCAGCTTCCTCTTTTCCTAGTTCAAAGTGGCATGCAGCCTCTACTAAACTCGCTTCAATCAATGTACCCACTTGCTTTTCCTGAATCGCCCCCTCTTTCATACGAATAGCGATTTGCAGCGCTTCCTCTATTTGATTTTTAGCATAATATATTTTGCTTTGAACAAATAAATAAAATGGATTTCTTCGTGCTATTTTATAATTAATAAAATCAGTCACTCTAAAAAACTCTTGCTGCGCATATGAAATATTCCCTTCCTGTAAATAAGCCTGCGCCTTCATTATATATAACACACCAATCCAGTATGGCTTATCTGTTTTCTTCATAGCCTCATGCAATAATATATATGCCTCTTCAAATTGTTTGTTCGTCATATAAATACGAGCCTTCAATAAATACATTGGTATAAACAATCCTGGGTCCTGAAAATGTAAACCGTATTGTAAGGCGGTTTCTAGCTCTTTACTTGCCCTCTCTCTATCATTTATTTCATACAATATTTCTGCCAACAGCCCATAGGTCACGCCTGTTATATTTCGTTCCTTTATTTCACTGTCACATAATACTTGAATAAGAGCATCTATTTTTTCTACTGGTAAAAATCTTCCTTTCATGCCTGCCATTGTACGTAAAATTTTAGGCTCAAATTGATTATATTTTAAGGAAATACGATATAAAGATGATTTTTCCTTTCTTACATTGACACGTGTTTGTAAGCCTACTTTGGCTTTTTCGAGATTCCCATCCTTCATATAAGCAACATATGCATTAATAATTTCAAAGATTTTTGATACAGCGATAAATTTAAAGCTATCCATCCATTGCAAGGCATCTTGCTTAAAAAGTAGCTCCTTAATAATTTCATTCGCCCTGTCTATTTCATGCATCGAAAACAATGTAGTAATATATAAAACAAGTAAATTAATATCTACAGAAAACTGTGCATGTCTTAATACTTGCACCCATTGCCTAAATAATAATGTATGCCCCTCAGCAAATATTTCCACCAAATAGCACTGAATCCACTCGTGCGCTAGCTCATATAGCTCCCCATTTAAGGCAAGCTCAATTGCAGCTACATAATCTCCCCTTTGACATAGATTTGTAGCCGCTTCCCAATAAATAGCAGTAACGGTTTCAAATGAATAACGTTTTCTAAGCTCATTCTGCAGGGCCTTTCTAAATAATGTATGGTAATGATAAACAGATGGATGGCCTGCAATTTGTTCAATAAATACACCATTTTTCTCTAATTCTATAAGTTTTGCTAAGCTGTTTGCTTCGTTTGTTATCACAGTGCAAACACATGGCTCTAAATCATTTAATATTGAGGTACGAATTAAAAAATCCTGTAGTGCTACTGGTAACTCTGTCACAATTTCCTGCATAAAAAATTCATCAATATACGTCCCATCATCGTTTGACAATCTAATAAGCTGGATACCTGCTATCCACCCCTCCGTTTGCTTTAACAAGGGCTTCAATGCATTAACCTGCTGCTCATCATTAGAAGAAGAATAGTAGAAGGCTTGTAACTCCTCTAAGTCAAAGCGTAATTGACGGATCCCCACCTCTAACACCCATCCCTTTACACGCCAATTTGCTAGCGGTAGCTCTAGGTGACTTCGAGTTGTTAGGTAGATATGTATATTAGCTGGTAAATACTCAATGAAGCGAATAAGAAGTTGATAAATTTGGGGATGCTGAATTGCTTGGAAATTATCTAAAACAATATGCAAATTTTCTATATAGCTCTAACGTATTTAATAATTTATCTATAACTGTTTCTAGCGTAATTCTTTCATCTAAATAATTTAGCTCTTGTTTTAGGCTTAATGATAAAGTATGTATTAAATATTTGACAAAACGAATGGGCTCATCATCATTTCGATCAATTGTAAACCATGCCACAGGTTCCTTTCTATATCCAAACCACTGACTAAGAAGCGTTGTCTTACCATAGCCTGCTGGTGCTTGTATAATAATTAACTTCTTCAGCCGGTTGTTAGTAAGAATGGCTAATAATTTCTTTCTCCTGATAGCATTTGGGACGGTGCGAGGCATTGTTATTTTTGATTTTACCCAGACCATATCCATTCTTTTCACCCCTTCTTCTTAATTCATTAGTTCGATATACTTTTGAATTTTCCTGCCATGTTATTTAAAGGGTATCATGCTGACAAGCAAATTACTTCACAATTTTAACTGCTAGCGTTAGAATACTACTATATTATTTTCCTGTAGGAAACTTTATTTCCTTTGGGATATTTTTTGAAACGAGGGAACATTATGGTATACAAACAAGCAACAAAATCGTCTGCTGAGGCGGTTTTAGATGGAGATATACAAGGCTGGCGACGCTTTTTACCGTTTCTTGGCCCAGCTTTTATAGCAGCCGTTGCTTATATTGACCCTGGCAATTTTGCTACAAACATTACAGCAGGCTCTCAATATGGCTATTTATTGCTTTGGGTCATTGTCTTTTCAAATTTAATGGCTGTGCTCATTCAATCCTTATCAGCAAAGCTTGGTATAGCGACAGGTAAAAATCTACCTGAAGTAGCGCGTGAACATTTTTCTAAAAAAACATCTATTTTCTTATGGATACAGGCTGAATTAGTCATTATCGCTACTGACCTTGCTGAGTTTATTGGGGCAGCATTAGGGCTTTATTTATTATTCAATATTCCTATGCTACCTGCAGCCATTATTACAGCCGTGGGATCATTTGCGATATTAGAATTACAACGAAGAGGCTTTCGAGCATTTGAGGCGGGCATTTCCGGTATGGTGTTAATTGTCGTGCTAGCATTTGCCTTCCAAACTTTTTTAGCACAGCCAAATTGGAGCGATGTAAGCATTAGTATGTTGACACCACGATTTGAGGGAGTAGATTCTTTATTACTAGCAACAGGTATTTTAGGTGCAACAGTAATGCCACATGCGATTTACTTACATTCTTCATTAACTCAAAATCGTATTGTAGGTCGTAATGAAGTTGAAAAAAGACGTATTTTCCGTTTCGAGTTTATCGATATTCTTATCGCTATGCTGATTGCTGGCGCTATTAATATGAGTATGCTTATTATCGCGGCAGCAGTATTCCATACACAAGGCGTTGTAGTGGAGGATTTAGATATTGCTTATAATGGCTTAAAGGATGCGCTTGGTCCAATGGCAGCCATTTCCTTTGGTCTTGGTTTACTGATTGCAGGGCTGGCTAGCTCCTCTGTCGGCACATTAGCAGGTGATGTCGTCATGCAGGGCTTTATTCAAAAAAGAATCCCACTTTATTTACGTCGAGCTATTACCATGCTACCTCCACTAGCCATTATTGCTTCTGGGGTTAATGCAACCTATGCCTTAGTTCTAAGTCAGGTCATATTATCCTTTGGGATTGCCTTCGCCCTTGTCCCACTTGTTATGTTTACAAGTAAACGAAGCATTATGGGCAGCCTTGTTAACCATCGTCTAATAACGGTTTTAGGGTGGCTTGTAGCTGCTATTGTTGTAGTATTAAATGTTTATTTATTATGGGAAACAATCTTTGGTTAAAAAACCGGACACAACAATCTTTGTGTCTGGTTTTGACATTTGTGTTTCAATGCCTTAAACATCCATCTTGTCAATTTTTCGAAATGATATATATGCCACACCTGCTAAAATAATGGGGATAAAAAGTAGCAGTCAAGGAAAGGTTCTCTCTATTAGATGATACAATGGATACCGTACAAATAGATGACAACGGAACATCTTCTCTTATTAGTAAAATACGCTTTTCCAGCTTCATATACCCTCTTCTAACATCTCTAGTATGTTTTATTTATTTTGTACGCTAAGTAGCATCACATTAAATTAATTCAATACTACACATAAAGCTGAATTTTTCGTTATATATTTTATGCATAAAACAAGAATTGAAATATGGGACAGATTTCAAGGGAGTCATGGACTCAACAGAGGAAATTACTCTATTTTAGAAACCTATTTTCCTTATTATAGGAATGATACTACATCTTTTCTAAAGTCATTAATGTAATAAAATAAAGGGCTGGGTTCCATGCTGATTCCTCGGCATGCTCTTGAAAAACAGTTGACATTGCTCATAACGCAAAGCAACAATGCCATTATCCTTTCTCTATAAAGACGTAAGGAATTGATGACAAATAAAGAAACACAAGCTATGATTATTGTAAATCTTATATCATTAAGGGGGGACTGGCATTGAAACTTCGCGTATCTGCTATTCAGTATCATCTACATGATATTCGTTCCTTTGACGAATTCGCACAGCAATGTGAGCATTATGTAAAAACAGCTCAAGAATATGAGGCGGATTTTGTGTTGTTTCCAGAGCTTTTCACAACACAACTACTGTCCATCGGTAATGACAAGAGAGAGCCTCTTGAAATCACAGCTTTACCTGCTTTTACAGCTCAATACAAGACCTTATTTACTACGCTTGCAAAGACAACCAATACACATATTGTAGGGGGCACACATATTATTGAGCGTGAGGGCCGTTTGTACAATGTTGCCCATCTGTTTTATCCTGATGGAAAAATTGAAGAACAAGCAAAATTACATATTACCCCCTTTGAAATAGAGGGATGGAATATGGCAGCGGGTGAACAATTGCATGTTTTTGATACAGAAAAGGGAAAGATCGCTATTTTAACTTGCTATGATATTGAATTTCCAGAAATCGTGAGAATGGCAAAAGCAAAAGGCGCAGATGTGATTTTCTGTCCTTCCTGTACAGATGACCGACACGGTTTCCATCGTGTACGTTATACTAGCCATGCACGCGCTATAGAAAATCAAGTATATGTTGTATTAACCGGTACAGTAGGTTCCATTTCTGTTGATTTGATGCGTGCCAATTTTGGCCAAGCAGCAATTATTTCTCCAAACGATATCCCCTTTCCACCAAAAGGGCTTCTCGCAGAAGGTGAACTCAATCATGACATGCTGGTGACAGCTGACCTTGACCTCAATTTATTGTATGAAGTGCGAGAAAAGGGCTCTGTCACAACATGGCGAGATCGACGAACAGATTTGTATATTGATTGGGAAAAGGATGGAAGTCATGACCTATCGAAGTGAGGTATATGTCTTTGATGGTGATAAGCCCATTCCTGCTATTATTCGTAATTACACAAAGTCAGATTTTGCCGCTATGATACGCTTGCAAGCTGCCTGCTTCCCTCCACCTTTCCCTGCTGAATTATGGTGGAACGAACAGCAGCTTGAAAATCATGTCACACTGTTTCCAGAGGGAGCAATTTGCGTGGAAATCGCAGGAGAAATTGTTGGCTCCATGACAACATTATGTGTTCAATTTGACCCTAAACATCCACAGCATAGCTGGGCAGAGATGACAGATAACGGCTATATTCGCAGCCATGATCCAACAGGCAATACATTGTATGTAGTGGATATTTGCATAAGCCCTGAGTATCGAAGGCTTAATTTAGGCAAACAAATGATGCAAGCAATGTATCAAATTGTTGTTGAACAAAAACTTGATCGACTCGTTGGCGGTGGGCGTATGCCTGGATACCATCAATACGCAGAGCATCTGACGGCAGCTCAATATGTTCAGTCAGTCGTCAATGGTGATTTAACGGATCCTGTCTTAACATTTTTATTGCGCTGTGGACGCATGCCGCTCGCACTTGTCGAAAATTACCTAGACGACGAGGCATCCTTAAATTATGCTTTATTAATGGAATGGCAAAATCCTTTTATCTTGACTTAGCAAATTCTTTTTGTATCGAAAGCAAAGCGTCAGCAGCAGATGCTTTATGTACCGAAAGCATTCGCGATAGGTACAATTATGCTCAGGCGTAATTGATAGTAAGGAGGAAGTAGCAATGGAATATAAACGTATTACAACAATTGAGGATCCGCTTTTTGCAAAAATGCATATATTATTAGGAGAAATTTTCCCGCCTGAAGAGGTTCTGGCATTTGATTTATGGAAAGAGCCTTTGGAAGACCCAAGCATTCGCGTTTTTGTCGCAGTCCATGAAGGCGCTGTTGTCGGGGCTACTGAATATCGTTACTATCCTGCATGGAATATAGCGATGACTGATTTCACAATTATCGGTAAGCCTAACCTAGGTATTGGGCGTTACCTGGCAGTAAATCGTAGTGCGGATTTAGAGAGATTGGCAAAAGAGCAAGGCAAAGTACTATATGGTATGTTTGCAGAAATATATAATCCCTATGAGCGTGAAGATTTTGCATTTGGCGGAGTTATGGCGATGAATCCATATGTTCGCCGCGAGGTACTATCGCACCTTGGCTATCAGCGTCTTGATTTCCCTTACGTCCATCCTTCTTGGAAAAATGACGGGGAGGCGGTAGAAGGGCTTGATTTATGTTTCATGCCAACAGACGCTACTATAACAGAAATTGAAGCGAGTTTAGTTGTAGATTTTATCACGGATTATTACACAGTCTTGCCTAATAAACCACAGCGCTGGCTCGACATGGTTGAGGACTTGAAAAAAAGAAAAACAATTCTACTTCAGCCATTATAATTCATTTCAGCCCCTATCCTCTTTCATGGACAGGGGCTGAAATTGTGTGCATACTTGGCACCTAACGTAAATCACATTGTTCAAGTGGAAGTATTTTCGTTTTATACTTAATCTTATAGCCAAACCATAGCAGTAAAAATAGCGGTATCCCAATATAAGAAACTAGAACGCCATACCAATCAATTTTACCACCCATAAAGGCTGTGTAATTTTGACCTACTACAACAATCATACAAACGGTAAAGGCAAAGAGCGGTCCAAACGGGTATAGTTTAGCTTTATATGGTAGAAGCTTTGGGTCTAAGCCTTGTGCCTCGAAAGCACGACGGAAGCGATAATGGCTAAAGGCAATACCAAGCCATGCGATAAAGCCAGACATCCCTGAAGCATTTAACAGCCAAATATAGACAACGCCATCTCCGAAAAATGATGCTAAAAATGCTAAGCAACCTACAGCTAATGTTGCAAGCAATGCATAGATTGGAATTCCTCGACGGCTTAGCTTTGTAAAGAATTTAGGTGCATGTCCCTCCACTGCTAATTGCCATAGCATACGCGAAGCTGCATATAGCCCTGAATTACCTGCCGATAACATAGCCGTTAAAATAATGGCATTCATAAGAGAAGCAGCGAAGGCAATACCTAAACGATCAAACACTAACGTAAACGGTGATACAGCAATATCTTCTGACAATAAACGCTCATCTGTAAATGGGATTAATAGCCCTATTGCAGCAATCGCTAAAATATAAAATAAAATAATTCGCCAAAATACTGATTTCACTGCCTTTGGAATATTTTTGCCGGGATCATCTGTTTCACCAGCCGTTACGCCAAGTAGCTCTGTTCCTTGGAATGAAAATCCAGCGGCAAGAAAAATTCCAAATGTCGCAAGGAAGCCACCATGAAACGGCCCATCACTAATAAAGAAATTCGTAAATCCTACAGGTGCTTGTCCACCCAAAATTCCAAAAATCATTAAGATGCTAATAATAATAAATACAATAACAGTTGCTACTTTAATCATCGCAAACCAATATTCACTCTCACCATAGCTCTTAACGGATAATAAATTAAACGTTAGCACAACTGCAATAAATAATACTGTCCATAATGCTGATGAACTCTCTGGGAACCAATATTTCATAATTAAGGATACAGCTGCAATTTCTGCTGCAATAGTAATTGCCCAGTTATACCAATAATTCCATCCTAATGCAAAGCCAAGAGCAGGGTCTACAAATTTTGTAGCATACGTACTAAAGGAACCTGATGACGGCATATAAGCAGCCATTTCTCCTAAGCTTGTCATTAAAAAGTACACCATCACACCAATTAAAGCATAGGCAAGCAATGCTCCCCCAGGACCTGCTTGTGCAATGGCTCCTCCGCTAGCTAAAAATAACCCTGTGCCAATTGTTCCACCTAAAGAAATCATTGTAATATGGCGACTTTTTAATTCCTTTTTCAGCTTCGGCGTTTTATGACCAAGCTGATTTACTTTTATTTCACTCACGATATAGCTTCCTTCCTATTAATGAGGCAAAAAAATGCCATCACATAAACACTGTGATGGCTAAGTTAATCCTCAGTTTCTTTAAATGATAGCTCAACACGTTGTGTCAACGTGACAGTTCTGTTCCTTTCGGAAACAGCCCCAGCATAAGGTTTTCAAGTCCCCTTACACTTCGGCAGTATTTCCTTTCAACTAATCTCTTCAATGCTTGTCATCTCCATTAGTTTACTAATAAATACCGCGACCTCTACCTCAATACAAACATGAGGCATATAATTATTAAATTTATGATGTTTATTATATTAACATAAGACCTTTGCCGTTTCAATACAATGTTAAATGTTCAATTTTTTATGAATTTTCTACTATTTTTAATCCTGTGATAAAGTGTTATAGTAGTCCAATTAGAATGGTTATGAATAGGAGGAGCTTATTTTGACAGAAAATAATCATTCCACTAATTATCCAAGTAAAAAAATTAGCTGGAAAGGAAGAACATTACTATTAGTTTTAGGAGTCATCTTTATAGCGTCTACATTGCGAATGCCATTAACGGTTGTTGGCCCAATTGTATCCTTTATACGTGATGACCTTGGTATTTCTAATGTATTAGCAGGCTTTCTAACAACGATTCCATTACTTGCTTTCGCTGTTGTATCGCCATTTGCGCCAGTTGTAGCACGCAAATTAGGACTTGAGCTCACACTATTATTATCTACTATTTTATTAGCACTAGGAATTGTTCTACGCTCACTTGGCACAACAGGGTTGCTTGTCTTTGGTACTGTACTTATTGGTGTAGCAATAGCCTTTGGTAACGTACTAATTCCAGGGTTATTAAAATTGAAATTTCCCTATCATGTAGGCTTACTCATGGCATTTTTCACAATGTCCATGAATTTAACCGCAGGCGTTGGGGCAGGCATTAGCTATCCTATTGCTAACTCCTCATTGGGCTGGCAAGGAGCATTAGCCATTGCACTGGTGCTTGTTATAATCACTATTGTCATATGGTTACCTCAATTAAAAGCAAATAAGCCTGAATCCGTTACTGCCTCTAAAAAGTCAGATACACCACCATTATGGAAATCACCTGTTACATGGGCAGTAACGGGCGCAATGGGCTTGCAGTCTTTACTATTTTACACAACAGCAGCTTGGATTCCTGAAATCTATATTGCACAAGGGTTATCTCCTGATAAAGCTGGCTGGATGTTTTCGATTATGCAATTTTCACAAGTTCCGATGGCATTAGCTGTACCCATTTTTGCCAGTAAAATGGCTTCACAGCGACCTCTTGTCTTAATGTTTACAAGCTTTTATTTAGTGGGCTTTGTAGGTGTTGTGATGGCATGGACAAGTCTAGGGGTATTATGGATGATTTTGCTAGGTTTAGCAGGTGGTGCTTCATTTGCATTAGCAATGATGTTCTTTACGCTTCGTACTCGCACTGCGTTTGAGGCGGCAGATTTATCAGGCTTTGCACAATCACTCGGTTATTTATTTGCTGCTATTGGCCCTATTCTTTTTGGGTACTTACATGATTTATTCGGTGGCTGGAATATTGCAGGCTGGCTCTTTGTCGTTGTCACAATGGTACTTTTCCTATGTTCAATGAGAGCCTCTAGAGATGAATATGTTCATTAAAGAAAAGCAGCTGGGAAAATACATTACGCTCCCCAGCTGCTTTGCTGTTTAAGTAAGGCTAATAATTCAGCAAGACTGTCTGCTACTTCTCTATTATCGGTAGTAGCAATAGCTGTAAAAATCGGAGTAGCCTCTTGTAAAAGTAAATAACTAAAATAATAATAGCCTAAAAATGCCTGCTGTTCATAACCTTTAGGCAAATCTTTATCCCACTCTAGTTCATCATCTTCCTCTGACCATAAATACTGGGTATTTAGCAGCTCCTGCATGGTGGAAACAGTATTTGCTGGGTTGAGGGAATCTTTTGTAATAACGGATGCTACACTTAAATAAAGTTCTATTTCTTGTAAAGTCACATCCTCTTTATTTTTGCCAGTAAGTCGTTTTAAAGGAATTAACAAAGTCCATGGCGTTGCCTGCCAAAGTGTACCTTGATGCTCAATTAATGTGGCTAGCTGTTGATATTGCTCTTGCTCAATTAGTTGAGGAATAGTCGTTCCTCTGCCATAAGCCGTTGTCAATTGCTGCCACGGGATATTTGGAATATGCTCGTTTAGCATACTGACTCACCCTCTCTTAGAACATAAAGTATATTTAGTGTAACAGCATCTTTATTAATTTAATAGAAAATTAGGCTATCAGGATAGTCCGATAGCCCTTCGGCGATTAATAGCATGGCTTTTGATAAAAATAATTTGGCGTATGATAAACATTCACATATGGCTTATGAAAAATATGAGTAGTTGCAGGCGATAACGGTGGAATTAACCATGTCCAATTACCTGTAACCTCTCTCCCTACTGATGCCTCTGCCTCTTCAAATAATTTAAACTGTTGCGCTGCTGTATGATGATCCACAATGCTCACTCCATCTTCTTTAAAGGAATGAAGCACTGCAATATTAAGCTCAACTAGTGCACGGTCACGCCAAAGAGAAGCTTGCTTTGTTGTATCAAGGTTAAATATCTCCGCAATTGCTGGAAGCATATTATAGCGCTCATAATCTGCTAAATTACGCGCTCCGATTTCCGTACCCATATACCAGCCATTAAATGGAGCTGCCTGAAAATCAATACCTGCCATTTGAAAACGCATGCTTGAAATAATAGGTACAGCATACCATTTCATTCCTAATTTTTCCATCTCTACTGACTCTGGGTGACGAATTGGCACTTCTAAAATATAGTCTTTAGGGATTGGAAATAATTGTGGTGCACGTTCATCCACCTGTATCACAAGCGGAAGCACATCAAAGGCAGTTCTGTCGCCTTTCCAGCCTAACGATTCACATATTTTAGTAAACGGAATAGAATGTGCATCACCAATAACACCTGAATCCGTTTCATAACCTGCATAGCGTATTAGCTGATGATTCCAAATTCGCACCCTTCCTGATGCAAATACTGTAATAGTCGGACGGATTTTCCCATTATTTGTAGCGTACTGGATATGTTCTAGTAATTTTTGAAAAACTTCCTGCTCGTCTAGAACATTGCGTGCATCTACTACATGTAGCGACTGCCAAAATAGACGTCCAATACATTTATTACTGTTACGCCATGCCACTCGTGCACCAAAAACTATTTCCTCTGTTGTAGGATTATATTCACCTGCTGCTGCAATTTGCTGCAATCTATTTTCTAACCAAGTATTTGAGTGATTTTGCTCTGCTTGATAAAGCTTTAAAAATTGCTGTATCTCCTGTCTATTCATAGTCCAATTCCTCCATCTACCCTCATATTAGAGGAAGGAAAGTGCTAGCACCATGAAAATATCTTTTAAAAAAACATACATATTTTATATATGAAATAGTTTGTTCAAAATTAAAGCTAGTTGTTATGTTATTTTATATAAAATTAAACAATGGAAAAGCCTAGGCACAAATTGAATGCCTAGGCTTTGAATTACGATGACATGTATAGATTAGCATATTGTACTAAACAATTTCTGAACAAAATAGTTACTACCTGCCCAACGAATATCATAAATATCCATATAGAAATGTACCTCGGCTATTTGGCATTTGCCGAAGTCATTGTAATTTGACTATTGTCGATGATGGGACTCATTTATGACAGTTAAATTTTTTAAATACAGACATATTTTATCCAGCATCATCTTTTTCTATAGCCGACCTGTAATTATTAACATATTTATCGTAGAATCAATTTTTCTAAGAGAGGGCAGTCAATATATTATTAAGTAAATATATATGAACAGCTCTTTCCATTAGTTATCCTAATACTTATTAAATTTCCTCATTACTATTCACAAGTATAAAGACAAATAAAAAAGCATGTAACATATACTTATGCTACATGCTTGATGACCCGTACGGGATTCGAACCCGTGTTACCGCCGTGAAAGGGCGGTGTCTTAACCACTTGACCAACGGGCCGTGGCTCCGAAGGCAGGACTCGAACCTGCGACAACCTGATTAACAGTCAGGTGCTACTACCAACTGAGCTACTTCGGAATAATGATGATTGATGGGCCTAAATGGACTCGAACCATCGACCTCACGCTTATCAGGCGTGCGCTCTAACCAGCTGAGCTATAGGCCCTTGGAGCGGGTGATGAGAATCGAACTCACGACATCAGCTTGGAAGGCTGAGGTTTTACCATTAAACTACACCCGCAAATAATGGTGGGTCAGGACGGAATCGAACCGCCGACACTTAGAGCTTCAATCTAATGCTCTACCAACTGAGCTACTGACCCGAGAAATGGAGGAGGTAGAGGGATTCGAACCCCCGCGCGGTGTTACCCGCCTGTCGGTTTTCAAGACCGATCCCTTCAGCCAGACTTGGGTATACCTCCAAAAATATTAAAATATATGGTGGAGCCTAGCGGGATCGAACCGCTGACCTCCTGCGTGCAAGGCAGGCGCTCTCCCAGCTGAGCTAAGGCCCCATCATTTTAGAAAATGGTCGGAATGACAGGATTCGAACCTACGACCCCTTGGTCCCAAACCAAGTGCTCTACCAAGCTGAGCTACATTCCGAAAACACATTTTATTGGCGCGCCCGACAGGAGTCGAACCCATAACCTTCTGATCCGTAGTCAGACGCTCTATCCAATTGAGCTACGGGCGCTTATTATGTAATAACAATGAGCCATGAAGGACTCGAACCTTCGACCCTCTGATTAAAAGTCAGATGCTCTACCAACTGAGCTAATGGCTCATAAAAGAAAAAATGGCTGGGGTACTAGGATTCGAACCTAGGCATGACGGAATCAAAATCCGTTGCCTTACCGCTTGGCTATACCCCAACATTAAAATGGGGCGACTGATGGGAATCGAACCCACGAATGTCGGAACCACAATCCGATGCGTTAACCACTTCGCCACAATCGCCACTATATATGATAACAGCTACATATGAACGAGTACCTCAAGACCTGGCAGGGGCAGTAGGAATCGAACCCACACCAAAGGTTTTGGAGACCTCTATTCTACCGTTGAACTATGCCCCTAAAAATGGTGGAGGGGGACGGATTCGAACCGCCGAACCCTAAGGAGCGGATTTACAGTCCGCCGCGTTTAGCCACTTCGCTACCCCTCCAAGGGAATGATGCCGGCGATAGGAGTCGAACCCACGACCTACTGATTACAAGTCAGTTGCTCTACCAACTGAGCTACACCGGCATATAATATGGCGGTCCCGACCGGGATCGAACCGGCGATCTCCTGCGTGACAGGCAGGCATGTTAACCGCTACACCACGGGACCATAATGGTGGAGGATGACGGGCTCGAACCGCCGACCCCCTGCTTGTAAGGCAGGTGCTCTCCCAGCTGAGCTAATCCTCCACATAAAAAATAAGCGAAGCGACGTCCTACTCTCACAGGGGGAAGCCCCCAACTACCATCGGCGCGAAAGAGCTTAACTTCCGTGTTCGGTATGGAAACGGGTGTGACCTCTTTGCCATTATCACTTCACTTATTCAATTGAAAGAATTATTCTTTCAAAACTGGATAAACGGTGCATTGAATTGCGTCAAACTGGTTTTGGTTAAGTCCTCGATCGATTAGTATTCGTCAGCTCCATGTGTCAC
>NZ_JBIWBA010000021.1:0-74306 GCF_044760715.1 Lysinibacillus sp. NPDC098008 | reverse complement strand
TTTCAGGGAACAAGCGAATAGACAAAAAATCTGGAGGGGAAAAACGTGATGTTTTTCTCCTCCAGATTTATTTTAAGGACTTATGGGACAGCCCCTTTTGTGTATGGTATTAAAAAAGGAAAAAGCCATTTAATTTTGATACCATAGCATCCCATTCAAACGCTTCTAATCTATCTTCATATATAGCAAGACAGCGTTCCTTTAGTTCTGTTACCGTAATTGTAATATCTTCTGGATAAAACGCGTGTTTTTCAAGCACATCTACCACGCTATCATCGTGATAAACCTTCCAAGTATTCGGACCCTCAAATACATCTGTCCAAACCTCCAGCGTTTCTTTGTCCATTACAATAATAGCGTGTGCAGCCAAATTATAGTCCTTCACAGCGCTTTCTAATCCTGTAAATTCCATCATATTACCACCTTTCTTTTTTGATACCCACACTATACTAAGAAAAATACAGCTTGCGGATAAGAAGTGGTCGAACGATTCGTTATTCATGTCGAACCCTTTAATAAATAGGTAAAAATTGGTACGACATGTTTTTGAATTTTAAATCGTTTTTTTATTGTATTCTTCTTCGTAAATAACAAACATTCGGAGGAAATACTATGAAAAAGGAATACGTATCACAAGAAAAACTACATAACGGTAAAATTACAGCACAACTAGCGAAAGAGTGGTTGCAACGCGAGCAGAGCCTACTTATTAATGCTCAAACAGGTACTGGTAAAACAACTAGCCTAATGAATGCTGCGCTACAATTAGCTACTCAAAATGAGTTGAGTGAATATTATATCTTTACGGCTCCTACCGTAAATTTGTGTGAACAAATCGCTCAAAATCATCCAAACGGTACTATTTTACTAACGGGTAGTGTCAAAAGGAAAGAAGAACTAATCAACCAACATATAGGAGAAGGTAATCGTGTGTTCATAACTACTTATGACCAAGCCGAAATGTTAGTTTCACATTTAAAGTTGCTAAATAACACTTCGAAATACAATTTGATAATCGATGAGTACCATCGGCTAATTGCTGACTATAACAAAAACTTCCGAAAGAAAACAATGGCGAGCTTATACAAGTTACAACAGAAAGCTAAAAGTGTCATTGCGCTTTCAGGTACACCGCAACTAATTTTATTAGATAGCTTTGATAGCTTAATTACAGTTGAGCGTAGCGCTAAACCACTATTTAACGAGTTTAGCATCGTTTCGTTCCCGAAAAAAATGCCACTAGCTAAATGTTTACTTCCATACATTTATCGTCGGGTAAATGATGGTCATAAAGTGATTGTATTTTTACAATCTGTCAAAAGAAACAAAGCTTTAGCAGACAAATTAAACGAGAACAGTATTTCAGCAATTAATATCGACTCATCAATCGGAAAAGACAATAATGCTTATCTTAGCATTGTTCAGTTAGGGCGATTCCCTGAAAACATCGATGTTATTTTCACCACTTCTTTATTAGCAGAAGGAATTAGCATCAACATTGAAGAACATGAAAAAATAGAAGTTATCGTTGTAGCTCATAAATTTTCAAATTTCTTCAGTCCTTTAACAATCGAGCAAATTAGTAATCGAATTCGTCAACCTTACGCTAGATTCTCAATTTTCACTGAAAATCCATCCGATTTTGAAAATTGTAATTCGATGCTTTATAACTATGAGCAAAAATTCCGAAGCTTGAAAATCGAAGCGCAAAATTCAAAACAAAATTTAATCAAAATGACTAATGGAGTTACCGAACTAACTGTTCAATCTATCTCATCTTGCGAAAGAAATGCTTATCTAGCTTTAGATGGAAAATCAATTGTAATTGATGAACTAGCAATTTTAAACGACATTTCAAAGGATTTCGAACTGTACTATAAATCGAATCGTCATGCGTTTATTGCAGCCCTTAAAAAGCAATTTCCGCACTATACAATTTCTTGTGTAGACTATGACTTAGATTCACAACTTGAAGAAGATGCTACTAAAGAGGATATTAGTATTAGCGATATACCTCTTTCACAGCGCTTCACTGACCAAGATTTCGAACTGTTGCAAAAGCGACAAAAGCAATTCGATTTCTATTTGAAAAATCACGACCTTGAGCCTGCTGAAAAACGAACTTTGAAGGCTTTGTTACCTTATACGTCATGCTATAACTTGTTGATAAAACTTGCGGAAAACTTCTCATCTACTCAAGTGAATTTGCTAATTGATACTTTAAACGGTTATGTAGAGCTACAAACCTTAAAACGTACCAATAATACAAACTTTACGTTAGAATATGTTCAATTGATAGCAGGTGAAGTCGGCGATAATTACTTTACTGTAAAAGAATTAAAAATTCTTTTACACGAAGCTCATAAACTAGCTATTTGTTCAATTGACGGAAATTTACTTCCTGCTGAAAAAATGCAAAAAATATATTTTTTCAAAAGAGAAAAGAGAACAAATTCGAAACGCTTATATTCGTTAGAATTACACACTCTAGCTACAATAGCAGCACAATTCAATTTAACAAACGAAGAGGTTGCTAATTTACTGAAATGCACAATTAAAAAGAATGAAGTCATCGCTAACGTAGACTTAATCTATCTTTTGCTGGCTTCATAAAATTAATAATACATTTAGCGATAGTGCTTTCATGCGCTATCGTTTTTTTGTACTCTAACGCACACGTTGCTTCGTACTAATTAAAAGCGTAGTTCTACAGGTAAAACAACGTGCGTCCTTTTTAGTGACAAATATTGCATCCAAATACTACTTTACGTGTTGCGATTGCCATCTTTTTTTCGAAGCTTAGACAGACTTCGTTACAGTGTTCCTACGACTAAGTGAAACGTAATACAAATAAAAGCATTATGTGCTACAACATCTGGATTCATTAACACATTGCACAAGCTGTTAAATTCTTAACATTAGAAAAGGTAACAAAAAAATCTGTAGTTTCTTAAAGAACTAATTTAATTTTTTGTCACCTTTTTCATTTTCGGAAACACTCAATGCTTTAAGTAATATAAAACAACGTGTGTCCTATTTGAAAACAAGTTTTGCGCCTTAACATGACTTTACACGTTGCTATTGAAATGTTTTATATATTTATCTCAACAAAACTGTAATTGTGTATCCACACCGCAATCCATAAACGTGACAAAAAAATCTGTAGTTTCTTAAAGAATTAATTTAATTTTTTGTCACGCTTTTCATTATCCAGAAGCAATAAACGCCTTAAGTGGTACGAAACAACGTGTGTCGTGTTCAGAAACAAACGCTGCGCCGAAATAAAACATTACAGGTTGCCATTATATTTGTTTTCTGTTTTCTATCGCAGCTTACAAGTTAATGTGTATCCACCACGAAAACAATTAAACACAATCAATGTAAATGTTAAAGGTGACAAAATTTTCGTTTATTGTTTTAGAGAATACACTAAAACAATGTCACCGTTCCACTCTATCGGCAACATACAATGCAACAAGTGACACAAAAACAACGTGTGCCCTATTCAACAACAAATGCTGCGCTGGAACAGAACATTTACACGTTGCCATTGAAATCCTTTTTCAATTTAATCGCAGCTTAAGCGAATAAGTGTATCCACAACAAAACATGACGCTTTTCGGAAACAAAAAGCACATATAGGTATTTGTTGCACAGAGTAGTCACATTTTAGACACATTTCAAAGTATGTTAAGGGTGACAAAAAATCCGTTAATTTCTTAAAGAATTAATTTAAATTTTTGTCACCCTTTTCATTTTCGGAAGCAAGCAATGTCTTAAGTGGAACAAAACAACGTGTGTTGCGTTCGGAAGCAAATGCTGCGCTAGAATATAACATTTACACGTTGCCATTGAAATCTTTTATATTTATCGCAGCAAAATTGCATTTGTGTATCCACAACAAATTACGCAAACGTGACAAAAAAATCAGTAGTTTCTTAAAGAATTAATTTAAATTTTTGTCACGTTTTTCTTTTAAGCATCTAAACGTTAGAAGTCTACACATAATATGTTCTATCATCTACAACAATACCGTTGAGGTCGAGCACAGCTTTTTTTGTCACTGTTCGGGCTTTATACTATTTTCAGCAGCATGATAAAATGTAAGAGATATTTTGTAGGAGGGATTTTTTATGTATAGTATTCAATTTGGGCAAGATACCATCCCTTATACAATCAAATGGAGTCAACGACGCAAGACCGTTTCAATTAGTGTCGATGCGAATGGTGTAATGATTACTGCACCAGCACAAACAACAGAAGATAAAATTGAGGAGCTTGTTTATCAAAAGGCGAGTTGGATTCGCGCTCAACTGTTTCATTTCAACGAGATGCTTGATGAGAGTCATACTCGTGCCTTCTTATCTGGCGAAAAGCTGCCATACTTAGGCAGACAGTATCGATTGAAAGTGTTTAAAAATGACGATATTCGTGAGGCAACATTCAAATTTCAACAAGGCACATTCATTGCACTGCTACCTGTACAAATTGCAGAAGAACAGCATCGCGAGATTCTATTACCCCTTTACGAGCAATGGATTAAGGAAAAAGGTGAGGCGTTCGTTCGGAACCGTATTCATCGATTCACGATAAAATTGCAACAAGAGCCGACTGCTGTGAAAATAAAAGACCAGCAGCAACGATGGGGAAGTTGCACAGCAAACGGGCAGGTACTTATCAATTGGCGCATCTTACTCGCACCTGTTTCAATTATTGATTACGTACTTGCACATGAACTAGCACATTTAAAATATATGGACCATTCGAAGGCTTTTTGGGATACGTTGGGGATGCTTATAGATGATTATGAGAAACGGAAAGAATGGCTCCGAATTAACGGAACCACTCTTCATATATAAATATTTGGGGAGTTGATTGTATTTAACAGTCAATTCCCATTTAAATTATTTAATAACGCCTGATACTGATTAATAATCGACATAAATGCGATTAATTGAACTTCATATTCAAAACCACTTCAGTTGGATGACCTACACCATTTCGGGATATTCTTATCACTTTAATCTAATCATCTATTCACATCTAGTTCATTATGATACTTAAATTCCATTTTCCCTGCATTAATTGACTATATATTTATTCATATTCACCTTCTGATTCGCCAAATAATTCCGCTCTTTCTTCTACTAAGCTGGCTCTATACTCTTCAATACCAAGGCTTATTGCATTTATATTTTTAATAAAGGCAATACCTGCATTTATATTTAACAAATAAAATTCTCGATAATTATTTTTTTGCCTATCTTTACTTGCTTGTTTAGGAATTAAATATTTATTTATGCTCTCATTTAAATTGTCATCATCGGATAAATCCGTAAAAAGAATTAAGTGGTAATTTTGAAACCAATAACTTTCTTCAGCGATATCTTTTAGATAATCAATATTTTTTTTAACAAATAGTTCATCCTTTAAATAGTAAGAAATCAATATTTGATTTTCGCTTTTAATAACTTCTTCTCTGTATTTCTTCAAAATTCTTTTTTTATTAAGTAGTTTTAGAGCGTAATAAAAATATATTTGCTGCTCATTAAATCTTTTACCCAGACTTTCTCTATATCTTGCTTCCAAAAATTCAATAAAAACAGTATTTCTAAAATTCTCAAATTCAACAAATTTCACTAAGCTATATATCAATGTTTCTGGTGAAAATTTATAAATGAAGCATAATTGATGGAAATTATAATCCTGCAATTCATATTTTGTAATATCTAGTTCATGAAAGTATGTGGATTTAAAAAATGTATTTAAAAATGTCCGTTGGAACTTTTCCTCTTTAATATTAGACATTCTATACACTAACTGATTGATAAAATATAAATTGTTATTATTTTTAGTATCATCAAATCTCCTATGACTTTCTGAAATAATTTTTTTCCAATATCTCTCTGCTATATTTTGTTCGTTGTACTGAATATATGTCCACTTTTCAATTGGTTCTTTTCTTTCCAAATTATATTTTTCTAAAACGGAATCAAATACTTGAATTACTGTTTCATTGTCCCGTTCATTACAGAAAATATAGAAATCATCAGAGAAATATTGAAAATCACAACTAATATTTTCATTTTCCAAAGCCTTTTGGAGAGAATTACTTATTTTCACCAAATATTTTTCAGCAAAATACAAAGATATATAATTTCCCATTATTAATCCATTTGTGTTACCAGAGTTTAAATTAGTTAAGAAAAGCTCAATATTGACTTCCTCTAAACCGTAATTTAAATGATGTGTATATATTCCTGAATAATAGCTTTTTATATCTAGTCGCAGTAAATTATCATATAAGCAAAGATTAAGAAAATCTTTGTCAAGCTGTCTATCATATGCTCCTGAAATAAAATCCCCCGTGACTGTATTAGGCATTAATCTCTTTCTATCATCTAATTTATTTGGTTCATTAAAGAATTCTACATTTTTAAACTTATTTAAACTGCAATAAAAATTCAAGATATTAGGAAATTTCAGTACTCTATACTTATTTTCATTTTTTAATATTCTAAATTTAAATGGTTCTGTATGAGCTAAATCTTTAACACTGAAGTTTTCTGACTCCGAAGAAAATAGAACTGCATCGATATTTAAAAAATGTCTAATAGGATTTTTAAAATTATAATAGTTATTTATTCTCATTAGTCTCACCCAATTTCTTGAATTCATTATCCCTTAAGAATATAATACCGATTTTTGGGATATTATTATAGTGTAGTTATTTTAAAATTAAAAAAACGGAATTTAAATTATATCTATTTGGTGTTTGAGCTTTGCATGGAGCGGCAACTTTTGAATCACCAATTAACTTACTTGCACATGAGCTAGCTTCCTTAAAATATATGCACTATTCGAAAGTATTCAAAAATACGTTTTGAGGTGCTTGTGGATGATTGTGAAGAAAATCAAGAACAGTTGAAAACAAACGAGAAGGCTTTATATGTATAATTTGAAAGCCACACTATAAGCGTCGTCATAGCTTGTAGTGTGGCTCGTTTTTTATGATAGTATTTTTCTATCTTCAACTAAAGTTTTATTTCTTTTTCTTCTTTCTTCTCCTTTTTCCATGCTTAAATAAGTTTTCTAAAAGTCCTTCACTATAATATTTATCTCGAATGGACTCTACGACCTCTATCGTTGATGTACTTGTATGAGCACTTCCATTTCGCCACAAAAGAATTTGATTTATGTCTGATAAATACTCAATGAAATGTGGAACTTTATTTTCTCTAATATAGTGAATAAGCTGTCCTAGAGTTTGTTTCTTTTTAAATTTCAATCTAGCATTTAATTCATATTCTAATACCTTGCTATATTCTACTACAATAGGGGCAAAATCCATAATTCCATAACGATTTGAGCTATATAAATAATCAGCAGTTGCTAAAAAGACTTGACTCTTATACTCTAGATACGGGAAATACTCTGCTATTTTTTTCTTTACCTCTTTTAACTTCTGACTAGAAAGTCCTGACTCATCTTTTAACGCCTCTATAATTATTTCCATATCTTTGTCTAAAGTAATTTCGTTAAATTCTTTACTTTGTATGGATAATAATTGTTCTGCCCAAGCATGATATTTATGTCTAGTATTTTCTAAATTTTCACGAGCACTAAAATGTTTTTTTCTCTCTTCATCTAGCAATTCTTCATATGAGTTTATAAGCTGTTCTTGAGATAAAGCATTATCAAGAATACTTTCCCACAATTTAATATTCAAATTATCTGGATAATCTGCTAACGCTTCTTCCAAGATTACTTTAGCTTTTATATACTCTTTTTCCTGATATAAACTACTCAAAAATAAAAGATATAATTTTTCATAACCCATTTCTTCATCTTCATCACTTAATCTGGAAAGTATAATTTGTCCGTTTTCATCCTGAGTTTTAATAACTTTTTCTTCATTCTTTCTAAAATGTAATTCTCTTTCGAAATATTTAATTGCTTCTTTATGATTTTTTTGCTCATGATATACGCGTGCTACTAAATGCAATGTAGTTTCATCTTCTTGTGTATATAAAGCACGTATCCCGTTCTGTAACGCTAAATCATAATTCTTAACGTGGTAATATGCATTTGCTAAGTTATGCAAATCTGTATTAGTTGGACTTGAGTTTACTTTTCCCTCTAAAACTTTAATAGCTTCTTCATAATTTTTCACACCAACGTATGCTTGACCAAGATGAGAATCTGTTAATTCTAAGTATTCTTTTTCAAATTTATCTTCTAATCCTTGTGACATCTCTTTTCTTTTTAATGCATAATATAATAGTTTTTCAGGAAATTGATATAAACCTACGCTGTAAATATTACAGTACATAGTAATAATAGAGAACGTTTCTCCGTATTCAATTTCAGCAAGTTTAACGATATCTAAAGCAAATAAAGCATTTTCAGTTGTACCATCTAAGAAACAATTTGCAATTGCACAATAACTTTTATCTGATAATTTATGTTTTTTTTGTTTCAAAAAAGCCCTATAAAACGCTTTTGCATCTTCACCTAAATATATTTCCCTAGAAAAATCACCACGTCTAATAAGTTCACTTATGAATTTAAGTTGTGATGAAAAATTTTGCTCAAGAGCTAATATTCCATGAAATGTAGGAATTTCATGGAAATATTGAATTGCTGTTTTAAAATCACCTATTAAAACGTATAGTTCAGTTAAAAAAGCATGCGCCATTGTATTCGAAGGTTTAACTTTCAAAGCATCTAAAGCAAATTTCGCTAATTCTGACTCTTTTTTTAAATCTCTCTTATTACTAAAAATAGCTATTGAATATTTATTTAAATTAATGCGCCCTAAACTTATCAAGCAACCTGAATGTACATTGCTAACATCTCTTTGTGTTAATAAATATCGAAATATTCTTGCAGCTTCTTTTTCATGCTCTTGCATGATTGCTAAGGCATAATCATAAATATTTTGCATGTTTGCAGGTATTAAAAAATCAATCTGATGCAAATTTAAATTTTTTATCATTTAATTTCTTACCTTTCTTAACCTACTTCTTCCCATACTGATTCTCTGCTAACGCAATAAAATATCCAGTCAGCATTGAAGCGTCACTCATCGACATTTTCTCTTTCAACAGCTTTACCTTTAAGTCAGCCGTCAATTTACGCTTAAAATCCGTCTTTGACGACCAATCACTTATCGGCGCTACTGTATCCTCAATAAACTGATGCACGTCCACCGCAATTTGCTTCAAATTATATTCAGCACTTTCTTCATGCACTTCCAACAACTTGTTATAATAAGGCTCTTGCAAGCTCGTTAAGCCACTTTGCGTTTTCCCGCTAACTTTTGTCACAATCGCTTCCTTCGCTTCTTCTAGCTTCTCTAATAGCTCGAAAATGGTCATTTGGCGCTCTTTGTATTTTTCGATAAGCTGCTCGACTTTTTCCCGTAAAGATGTATAAAAAACTTTATCTTCTTCTAAACGAATCGTGATTTCCCTTTTGATGGCGTGTTCCATTTGAGCAGCCTTCGTTTCGGGCTTGACGTTCTTTTCGAGTTCCTCTTTAAACGATACGTCCAAAATGGAAACAGGGTCACGGGCGTCGATGCCTTCTGTGAACAAGTAGTTCTGTACAAGACGGCGTACCTTTTCACCACATTCCGAAATATCCATACCGTCATCAACAGAGAAACGTGATTTCGCCAACTGACGAATCGCACCTAGACGCTTTAAATCGCCCGTAAAACGCTCGGCTTTTGGACTTGGTAATACTTTATCCATGCTCTGTGCAAAACGCTTATACGCCATGTCAAAATCTGCTCGAACGTCCTCATCGACCAAACGTAAAATCGCTTCTTCTAAATCGTTCGGCTTCACGCCATCAAAATAACGAAGTGCTGCACGATGACGCTGCTCTAAGCGTGGTAGTTCACTATCAATCGATTCCAAAGCTCCTTGTACATCATTCGCACTGAAAATTTCAAGCGCTTGGTCAAGGAACCGCGATACGCCGAAGTAATCGACAATTAACCCGTAAGTCTTGTTATCATCATACTTACGGTTCGTACGGGCAATCGCTTGCAAAAGGTTATGCTCTTTTAATGGCTTATCTAAATACATGACCTGCTCAATCGGTGCGTCAAAGCCTGTTAGGAGCTTGTCACATACGATGAGCATGGCGAGCTTATCCTCATCCATTGGCTTTTTAAAACGCGAAATGAGGTTCTTTTCCTGCTCTTTTGAAATATGGTACTGACGCATTTCCTCCGAATCATTTTGACCAGCAGAGAAAATGACTGCTGTTTCAAACTGACCTGCTGCAAACTCATCGATGAGCTTTTTATATTCCACTGCTGCATGACGCGACACGGCAACGACCTGTGCCTTATAACCATTCACTAAAATTTTGCTTTCATAATGGCGCACAATATCGAGTGCAATTTCACGCATTCGGTCGGGTGAAGTGAGTAATAGCTCATCGTTCACATACTTCTGCTTAATCTTCTCACGTGTATCCTCATCATACTCATGGAACGAACGTGAAAATAATTCGTCTAGCGATTCGCCTTTTACGTGTAAATTTGGGAGGCGTGACTCATAAAAAATCGCAACTGTCGCTTCATCTTCAACCGCTTGCTCAATCGTATATTTATCGATATACGCACCGAACTTGCCTGTTGTTGAACGCTTTTCCTTTTCGATTGGCGTACCTGTAAAACCGATAAATGTCGCGTTAGGGAGTGCCTTACGCATATTCATTGCTAACCCTTTGTACTGTGAACGGTGTGATTCATCCGTCATGACGATAATATTTTCCGATTCCGAAATGATAGGGAACTGCTTGTCCTCATCGCCTTGGAATTTTTGAATAAGTGTCATCACCGTACTGCCCGCACCTTTTGCGAGCTGCTGCTTTAAGTCAGCTACGGAGCTTGCTTGTGTTGGATTCGGGAAGCCCGATTGCTGGAACGTACCCGTAATTTGTTCATCAAGGTCTTGGCGGTCGGTCACAATGACGAGCATCGGATTTTCGAGCTTCGTTTGACGACGCAGCTTCATCGCTAAATATACCATCGTCAGCGATTTCCCAGAGCCTTGCGTATGCCACACAACACCGCCTCGAAGTGCAGGTTTATCCGCCGTTAAAATACGGTCAATCGCCTTGTTCACGGCACGATATTGCTGATAGCGTGCCAGTTTTTTCACCTTGCCATCAAAGACGATAAAGTTACGCATTAAATCAAGCAATGCTTCTTTTCGGAGCATCCCCGCAATTAATATATCTTGCGCACGGTCTGAGCCTACATCGTCCATCGTTAAAGGATAGGGGTCTTTCCATAAACCGTAATGCTGTGCCTTCGCAAACACCGTTCCTGCACGTGCTCTATCACGACTTGTCACAATTAAAATTTGATTGTACCAAAATAGCTTGTCATTCGTTTGCATATAACGCTCAAACTGACGCACGCCTTCTGGTAACTGCTTATCCACTTGTAGCTTCGGACTTTTACATTCGACCAATACAAGTGGTAAACCGTTTATGTACAGCACAATATCAGGACGAATTGTGCCATTTGCATTTTCAATCGACAACTGATTGACGACAAGGAACTCGTTATTTTCTGGCGTATCAAAATCAAACAGCGTTACCGTCTGATTTTTCTTGCCACTGCCGAGGTCTTGCATGACGGAAATCCCTTGCCCGAATAACCATTCAAATATCGTTTTATTCGCGTGCCACGTATCCTCTGCTTGATGCGACACGAACTGCTTCACAACTTTATCTACGTTGCTGCCATCTATCCAAGGGTTAAAACGACGAATCGCCTGTGCAAAACGCTTTTCAAGCACGATTGCCGCCTTTGACGAACGCTCACTATCAAGCTCTGGTCCTGTTTTATGCACATAACCATAGCCTTTTAGTTGCTCAATGAAAGGCAGTTCCACCTCGGTATATTCTAGTTTATTCATCCACATTCACCTGCCACTTACCCGTTACAATATACGAACCGTTTTCAAGTCCTCATCATATTCCATGATTTCCACATCATTTGGAATGAGATGCCCGTATGTACGGATATAATATTCACCTAATGTTTCGTTACGCTTATTGCTGTAATCTCGTAAAACGAAAAAGATTTTACGGTATTCTGGTGGTGCTAAATGATAGTAATACATCGCCTCGTTCCAAACGGTTAGCTTCGCACTCGGTACATTATCCCCCGAAGTCCAGCGATGTGATTTACATTCAATGATGATTTTGTCTGTTGCGTCTGATGATGACCCTAAATCAAAGCGATGATTTTTCTTACGTTCAAGTCCAATCGGTAAGCCCACATCTTTGATAATTTGATAACCTTGCTCTGTAAAATACACATATGCAATATCCTCAAAATCACGTCCTACATGTGCATTACTAATCGAATCCACTCTTTGAAAACTCGTCATACAAATCCCCTTTGTGTTGAAATTTATATTTTCACTCGAATTTGCCCTGTTAGAAGTTGCTGCATCAAACCTTTTTTCAGTTCTTCATATTTCGCTTTTTCCTGCTCGTACACTTCAATTTGTTCATCTACAGTTGAAAGGATTTGAGCGATTTTTTGTTGTTCTTCTAGTGTTGGTAAAATAATACTTTGATTATTTAAATCTTTTTTCGTGATATGTGGTTGAGCACTACCCACTTTTGCTTTTTTTAAATACTCAGGCAAAAATATCCCATGTAAGAAATAGACTAAGTATTTACCGATAAAATCTACATTTTTCTTACGCAAAATTAACATCGATGAGTTTATTCTTACAACGGGATAATTTTTTTCATCTTCAAAAAGTGCAATCCTCCCAAGTTTAGAACCTCTAGAAGTTAAGATTAAATCACCTTTTCTTACAACACCACTTCTCAATAATTCGTGTTTTTCTTTAGATATATATTTAGCTACTTTGAAATTAAAGCCACTCTTAGTCATATTTTGAGCACTTAAAAACAGACAATATCCCGTTTGTGAGAAATCTTCTTCACTCGGATAATTTTTACCTCTATCTCCGTCGATAGCTTCCACTAAATTTTCAAATTTATATAAATCCCATTCAGCAGGTATCTCCCCAAGTTCTGTCTGCTTAAACTCCGTATGCCCAATCCCTTTTGTTAGCAATTGCTGCATTAAACCTTTTTTCAATTCCTTTATTTTGACAATCAACTGCTCGGTTTCATCAATTTGCTCGTCTACTGTTGAAAGGATTGAGGCGATTTTTTGTTGTTCTTCAATTAAAGGCACTAAAATTTTTATATTTTCAATATGCTTATTATTAATTTGAGGAATAGATGATGTATCAGCTATTTTGGATAGCTCTTTTGCTAACAAATTATAATATAAGTATTCATAATCTAGTTGATTTGAATCATTCACTTCCAATACCATTAAATTTGTATCAATCATGCAAAGCTGTGTTGTAATAGCTATTTTATTTGTAAAAATTGATGCACCCCTTTTTGGAAAAATTATAGAATTCACTTTTAGTAATTTATAATCCTGACAATTATCAAAATTATTTTTTGCTTTAATTAAATATTTTGAGGCGTAGTTCATATCGTCAACCTTGTAATAAGGATATTCACCTAATTCATTAATATCCTCTAATTTACTTGGTGCAATTCCACTTTTAATAGCTACATATTTACTTAGTTGATTATAATCCCACTCACTCGGTATCTCCCCAAGCTCCGTCATCTTATACCCTTCACGCACTTCACCCATTAAATTTCACCTACCCCAAGCTCACGTAAGTATTCATTCAACTTCGCTTTTGTATCATTACGCTTTGCTTCGATTGCCTGTAAGTCTTGTAGAACCGCCGCAATATCAATCTGTTCTTCTTCCTCTGATTTATCAATGTAGCGTGTGATGTTTAAGTTGTAGTCATTAGTTTTGATTTCCTCTAACGACACAACACGTGCGTATTTTTCAATGTCTTCATATGCGTCATATGTTGCAACGATTTTCGCAACATCTTCATCACGTAACGTATTTTGGTTTTTACCTTCTTGGTACTCGCCCTCTGCTGCGATGAATAGCACGTTGCCTTTACGCTTTTCATCCTTGTCACGATTGAAAATAAGGACACTTGCTGGAATGCCTGTGCCGTAAAATAGGTTCGATGGTAAGCCAATAACTGCCTCAAATAAATCAGACTCTAATAAGCCCTGTCGAATTTTCCCCTCTGCACCGCCTCGGAATAGCACACCATGCGGCATAACAACACCAGCTTTACCGCTACCTTTCAGTGACGCAATCATATGCTGAATAAACGCATAGTCACCCGCATTTTTCGGGGGTAATCCGTATTGGAAGCGTCCGTATGCATCATGCTCAGCTTCCTCACGCCCCCATTCTTTTAATGAGAACGGTGGATTGGCAATAACGCGGTCAAATAGCATAATTTCACCGTCTTCTACTAGCTTCGGTGAACGAATGGTATCGCCTTTGACAATCGTATGGTCAGGTAGGTCGTGTAGTAATAAGTTCATCTTCGCAATCGACCATGTGTTGAGATTCTTCTCTTGACCGAATAGCGATAAAGATTGTGGATTGCCACCTGTAGCCTTTACGTAATCAACCGCTTGAATGAGCATCCCGCCCGAACCACACGTTGGGTCGTACACGCGCATTCCTTCCTCCGGCTTAATCAGTTTGACGATAAGTTCTACTACTTTTGACGGCGTATAGAACTCGCCACCCTTTTTACCCGCATCATCTGCAAACATTTTAATTAAATACTCGTAAGCACGTCCTAGCATATCTGGTTCCGATAAGCTTTCGTTACGTAAGTCTAATAATTCAAAGTGCTGTAATAAGCGTTGTAGCACGTCGTCTGTTAGCACTTCTTTACGGTTGAAGTCAATCGGTGTTAAAACCCCTTCAAGCGTCTTATTTTCGTTCTCAAGCGCCTCAAATGCCACGTTAATCGCTGAACCGATATTCTCTGCCTTCGAGCGAATGACAGTCCAACGCGCAGCTTCTGGTACGTAAAATTGATATTGGTCTTGGTCGTCTACTAATAACGCCCCAATCTCCTCACCATGCTCTGCCATTATCGCTGCACGATGCTCCTCAAATACGTCATTCAAACGCTTTAAAAACAGTAAACCGAATATGTAATTTTTAAAATCCCCAGAATCCACCGAGCCACGTAAAATATCCGCTGACTTCCATAGGTGTGATTCTAGTTCTTGTAATGTTAATTGAGCCATTTGAATTTCCTCCATTGGAAAAATAATTCCATTTTATAAGTAAACAGTACCATAATTCTCGTATTAATAAATACGCGATATCAAAACTGCTGTATAAATCTATTTTATTAAAGTTAAATGTTTACTTCCAAACATTTATATATGTATTTTTGATTCACAAGGAAATTTCAGATGCAAGGACACCCTATCTTTTCCAATTCGCATCACAAATCGCTTATCTTTGCCATTTCACATCACAAATTAAAAATGTTCAGAGGAAAATTCGTTAACTCATTTCTGATTGAATTACAACAACACGTGGTTCTTGGTTAGAAAATATGCACGATTTTATACAAAAAACGAACACTAGACTATTTAACGAAATACACTTCAACTACTGTTGGAATTGGTTTTATAGAACTGTGCATAAAATCCCGTATAAACAATGTTCCACAAAAAAACCGCTAAACGTTCATTCAACAGCGTTTAGCGATTTTCTGTATGCGTCCAAACTTTGATTTGGGAACGTTTATTAAATCTATATTGCATAACGTATAAGTTTTTAAATTAAGTACTTTTTTTAAGTGATTTAACTCTTATCCATCTCCAAATTATGATGAATAAAATAGCAATAATGACTATCGTAATTCCAAGGTCTATATCTTTATCATTCATGAACAACATCTTATAACTTAAGTTAACCTGATTTACTGGCTCTAAACCTTTCCCAAGTTGTTCATAATCGCTGCTTGAATTTACTAATATATCTGGGGTACAAGGACTGCTACTGTAATACGCTCCATCTTTCTCGTCTAAATAAAGAACGTATTTTTTCCCTTGTTCAAAATTATCAGACGATGCATAATCAGCTTCGAAAATCAATTGAGAATCCGCCTCTTTTTTCCAGCTTTTCTCAACATCTACCAAAACGTATTTTTTCCATTCTTTTGGACCCGTAAATCCTTTTTGTTCAATATCTGTTTTTACTTTTACAATTGTTCCAAAAATCGCAACATCATAATAGTCAATAGCTGGTTCTTTAACTTCAACACACGTCAACGCTTTACTTTGAATTGGACTGATTACAGTAATTGCGATGACTAAAATTATTAAAAGTATCTGTTTTCTCATTATTTATTTCTCCGTACGTTAAAATTTACCAATCGTTTTAATACAATCTTTACTCGGTCTATACAATCTAACTAGTGAGAACATGCCCAAAGTGTCATTTGGGAACGTTTTTTATGTATATCTTATTTTTTTAGAAATCAAAAATTAGACAAAATTGTTGGTTTAAATATTACTTCATAATTAACCAGCTCTTTTTGTACTTCTTTTGTTAAAGATTGACCAATTTCATTATGAGCAATTATTTCTTCATTTGCATTTTCTTTTAAAGCGTCTTTATCCCAATCTATCCATTCACCATAGGCATTCATCCACGTATTTAATTCACTTTTCAAACGTTGAGAAAGATTAAATTCTTCTAAGTCGAGGTTGTAGCCACAAACTGCACACCACAATGCGTCTGCTCCTACATCTCCCTCAACTTTAATTTTTTTTAAGTTAGGACAACCACAAACTTCAATCATTAAAAAACCTCCTTAAATTCATTCGCTGAATAATTATAACAGTATACCACATTTTAAATATAGCTCCCAAAGCGCTGTTTGGGAACCTTATCTTCTCTCATACTTTAACAATTATAAAGAAGATTTAAACAACAATATTTTTAACTATCACTCATAAAAGTATAGACACTCCAATAAATCAGTTCTCTATTTCAACTCTGTAAGCACTTTATTCTAACTCCCGCCATCACCTATCAAAACTCCCAAAAAATAAATTTCTAACTATGTTCAGCAACAATAAAGTTCTGCTTTTTCGCCCGCTATGAACCCGCATTGCACCGTTGGGAGTGAGAACAAAGTTGTGTCGCAAAATCACCAATTTTCCCAATTATTTTCCAACATAAAAGCAGAACTTAATTCTCGTTAGAATAAAGTCCTGCTTTTCCCTTGCCTTTCTCCCGCCATCTCCCCGCCCTCACCAAGCAAGCACCACAGGTGCATTCCATCATCTCTCCACGCACCTTCTCTGACGCCGCCAGCGCCCTTCTCACGCTTTTCTCGGGTCCTTTCCTTATTAATAGTCGTTTCACATTCTTCTCGCCTTCTCTCGCCCTCTTCACGCAAAAACAGGAGAATCCGCGGGGGATTCTCCTGTTCTTCTCGCTCTCCTCTGATATCGGAGCAGTTCTTTGTTCTATTTTTGATACACCTTTGTTCTATCAAGCAGCACTTTGTTCTGCTCTGACATATACTTTAGCTTGTACTTATTGTTTTGTAATGTGACGCATTGTTGGGAATAATAGTACATCACGAATTGATGGTGAGTTTGTTAATAGCATGATTAAACGGTCAATTCCAATACCTAAACCACCTGTTGGCGGCATCCCGTACTCCAACGCCTCAATGAAATCATTATCCATTTCATGCGCTTCATCATTACCAGCTTCTTTTTCTGCTAGTTGTGCTTCAAAGCGTTGACGTTGGTCGATTGGGTCATTTAATTCTGTAAAGGCATTAGCGTGCTCACGACGTACGATAAATAGCTCAAAACGATCTGTAAAACGCTCGTCCTCTGGGTTTTTCTTTGCAAGAGGCGAGATTTCTACTGGGTGGCCATAGACAAACGTAGGCTGTACAAGTGTTTCTTCAACCTTTTGTTCAAAGAATTCATTAATAATGTGGCCTACTTCATGAACATCTTTAATCTCTACACCATGCTCCTTCGCAAGTGCTTGAGCTTGTTCTTTTGTCATTGGCTGCCAGAAGTCTACACCCGTTGCTTCCTTAACAGCGTCTACCATATGCACGCGTTTCCAGCCTACAGTAAGGTTGATTTCATCTTCTCCATATTGAACAACAGTTGTACCAAGAACTTCTTGGGCAACATATGCAATAAGGTTTTCTGTTAATGACATAATATCTTGGTAATCAGCATAAGCTTCATATAGCTCAATCATTGTAAATTCAGGATTGTGACGTGTTGATATCCCTTCGTTACGGAAAACACGACCGATTTCATATACTTTTTCTAAGCCGCCCACAATTAAACGTTTTAAATGCAGTTCAATGGCAATACGCATATAAAGCTCCATATCAAGTGCATTATGATGTGTGATAAACGGGCGAGCCGCAGCACCACCAGCAATTGTATGAAGCATTGGTGTTTCTACTTCTAAATAGCCAGCGTTATCTAAATAGTTACGAATAGCGCGAATAATTTTAGAACGTGCAATAAATGTTTTTTTGCTATCTTCATTTGTCATTAAATCTAAGTAGCGCTGACGATAGCGTTGTTCAACATCCTGTAATCCATGGAATTTCTCTGGCATAGGACGAAGCGCTTTTGTAAGGAAAGTGAATTCTTCAGCCTTTACCGAAAGCTCCCCAACTTGCGTACGGAATACATTGCCACGTACCCCTACAATATCTCCTAAATCAGCTTGTTTAAATAATTCATATGCTTGCTCGCCAACATGGTCTTGACGTACGTAAATTTGAATTTGACCGCCTAAATCTTGAATATGTGCAAAGCCTGCTTTTCCTTTACCACGCTTTGTCATAATGCGACCTGCAATAGTAACCTCTTGAAGATTTTCTTCTAGCTGTTCTTTTGTTTGATCAGCAAATTGCTCAAGCACCTCTGTTGATAAATGTGTGCGTTCAAAACGGCTACCGAATGGGTCTTGTCCGTTTTCTAATATATTCATCATTTTTTGACGTCTTACCAAAAGCTGATCATTTAATTCTTCTATGTTTGACACTTGTTTCACTCCTTAACAGTTACGTCCATAATATTTCTATTGTACACAATTTTAAAGCTGTAATCATTAGTTTCAACCTAAGTTAAAATAATTAATAATTCTAAAAACTACTACCCTACAACGAAAAAGCGCCCATCTTAGGACGCCAACTAGATACATTATATAATTAATTGCGTTGCTTCTGGCAAGTCAAGCTCTTCATAGTCCTGCACAAGTCCATTTAATAGGGCACGAAGCTCTACCGCCGTTTCTGTTTGGTTAATCGCTTTACGTGCTTTACCATTACCGCGAATCCCTTTTAAATACCACGATGCATGTTTGCGCATTTCACGTACTGCGATGCCCTCTCCCTTTAGTTGGATAAGGCGTTCAAAATGCAATAAACACACGTCAATTTTTTCACGTACGCTCGGTTCTTCTTTTAGCTCTCCTGTTGCTAAATATTGCACCGTACGATAAATCATCCATGGATTACCTAATGCAGCACGACCAATCATAACCGCATCTACACCAGTTGTATCAAGCATGCGTTTAGCATCCTGTGGTGTTTCTACATCACCATTGCCGAGCACTGGGATATTTACATTTTCCTTAACCTGACGAATAATATCCCAATTTGCTTTGCCTTCATACATTTGTACACGTGTACGACCATGGACAGCTACTGCTGATGCACCCGCACGTTCAACAGCTTGGGCATTCTCAATAGCAAAAATATGCTCGTCATCCCAGCCAATGCGCATTTTGACACTAACAGGCTTTTTAACAGCGTCCACAACAGCCGCTACCATTTCATAAACTTTATTTGGATCAAGCAGCAGGCGCGCACCTGCTTCACATTTAATAATTTTATTAACAGGGCATCCCATATTAATATCAATAATATTAGCGGTTGTATTTTCGTCTACATACTTTGCCGCTTCTACTAATGTTTCTTTATCCCCACCAAAAATTTGCAGTGATAAAGGATTTTCACGCTCATCAATATACAGCATACCTAGTGTTTTTTCATTTTTTTGAACAATACCCTTGTCACTTATCATTTCAGCATATACAAGCCCTGCTCCAAACTCTTTTACCGTTAAACGGAAAGCAGAGTTACAAATGCCAGCCATTGGCGCTAATACTACACGGTTGTCCATCACAATATCGCCAATTTGAAACGGCTTCTCAGTTGTTTGACTCAACGTTAATTTCCTCCTCTATAGGATCACTCTATCTATTTGCACGCTTATAACTTAATTTACTGTTAGAGGCTTATTGCAATCCTTCCACAAAGCCACACCTTCACGCTCACAATCCAGTTGCTGTAACTCATGATGCGCCTGTTGGAGCTGTTTGCCAAGTGGTGTCGGCGTGATTTCGACTAGTGGCACTAAAACAAATGCTCGCTCATACATTCTTGGATGTGGAACAATTAAGCTCTCAGTTTCAATATTCTCGTGATTGTAAAGCAAAATGTCAAGGTCAATGATTCGTGGCCCCCAGCGAAACTCCCGTACACGTCCTAGCTCTTGCTCAATAGACTGACATAGCTGGAGCATTTCAGCAGAGGATTTATTTGTTTTTAAATGGACAGCAATATTTAAAAAATTCGCTTGGTCTGTATAACCAACAGCAGCCGTTTCATAAACCGAAGAAATACGCACAAGCTCTATAGCTTTTTCTTGTTTTAAAAGTGCTATCGCTTGTTGGAGGTTATCGTACCTATCCCCCATATTTGTGCCAATCGATAAATAAACATCCTTCATGAGAATTCACCTCTCGTTACCTCAACGGACACCTCTTTATAGTAACCATGTATTGGCGGGTCTGGCTTAATAAGCTCTACTCGTACACCCTTTACTTTGTCAGTATAGGTTGTAAGTATCGTATTGGCTACTTTTACTGCAAGAGCCTCAATTAGCTTGAAAGGTTCACCCTCTACAATATCTCGGCATAACGCATAAACCTCTGCATAATTTACCGTATAATTGAGATCATCTGTTTCACCAGCCTTTGTCATGTCTACTGCCAATGAAACATTAGCTCGAAAACGCTGACCAAGAGTGGTTTCTGCTGCTAATACACCATGATAGCCATAAAATTGCATATCCTTTAAATGAATATAATCCATCACGCTTCCTCCTTAAACAAACGTTTCCCTACTAATATGTCAGCCATATGTGCTGCTCGTGCCATTTCCTTGACATCATGAACTCGTATCATATGACAGCCCTTATCAATTCCATAAACCACTGTTGCAGTAGTGCCTTCAAGACGCTCTTCAACAGGTAAGTTTAAAACATTGCCAATCATGGATTTACGTGATGTTGCTAATAACACTGGATAGCCCATTGCTGCTAAATCAGCTAAGTGCTGCATCATCGTTATATTGTGTATGGTATTTTTAGCAAAGCCAATACCAGGGTCTAAAATAATATGTGCATCAGGGACGCCTGCCTGATGTGCAATCGCAATACTTTTTTCTAAATCAGCCTTCGCTGTTGCCCAAAAATCAGTTCCATACTCCATATTGTCACGATTATGCATTAAAATAATCGGAACTTGTAAATCAGCAGCGACCTGAGCAATTTCAGGCTCAGCCTTTGCTCCCCAAATATCATTAATTATATGTGCTCCCGCTTTAATAGCAGCACGTGCCACATTCGCCTTATACGTATCAATGGAAATAATCGCAGGTACTTCCTTCACTAATGCTTGAATAACAGGCTCAACGCGTGCAATTTCATCCTCATCTGAAATTCGTTCGTAGCCTGGGCGTGTAGATTCACCACCGACATCAATAACTTTAGCCCCCTCAGCCACCATTTTTTTTGCTTGGGTAACCGCCGCTTCTACACTGTTGTACTTTCCTCCATCTGAGAACGAGTCTGGTGTAACATTTAAAATTCCCATCACAAATGTTTCTTTTGTGTAATCTAATGTAATACCATTAATTGTTAATGGTGTTGTATATTTTTCAAGCATGTAAACACTCCACTTCTTTTACAAATGCCTCATGTAAACATGAATAAACAAGCCCTTTATTGCCTAGAAATTGCTGTTGTTCTAAGCTACTAATAGGCACAAGCTCTTGTATAGAATTCGTAATAAAGCATTCTGTACTTTGCCTTATATCTTGCTTCGGAAAGAAGCCTTCTCTCACTTCAAGACCTAACATTTTAGCTTTTTGTATAACCCACGCTCGAATAATACCCGGTAAAATGCCTGTCTTCAAGGAAGGCGTATATAGTATATCATTTTTCACCCAAAATATATTTGATGTTACACCTTCTGCTATATAACCTTCTTGCGTTACAAAAAAGCCCTCATGCTGAGCAAGTGATGGGACTTCAAAACGCCCAAGTACGTTATTTCCATAATGATGTGATTTAAACCGTAATGCTTGCTCGGGTGTATTACGTGGTGTTGTTAGCCACTGAGCCGTCTTTTCAGTGCCACGAGGTGGATTTTGTAATTCTTTACGAAAAATAATGACATTTGGCTGTTGATAGGCTATTGGCTGTAATCCAATAGCATGTTCTCCAGCCGATACATTTAGACGGAAGTAGCCATCCTGACCATCCGCCTGTTGATTTAATTGCTGTACAACGTCCAATAAAGCCTGCTCTGTATATGGTAAATGAATGCGATATTGCGATAACGCCTCTTGAAGTCTTGTCATATGCGCTTCCCAGTCAAATACCTGACCACCATATGTGCGAAACGTTTCAAAAAAACCTAACCCATATAAAAACCCATGGTCAAAGGGAGAAATTCGTAAATCCTGTGCAGCCATACAATTACCATTCATCCAGCATTGCATTTATTTCACTTCCCCTACATATAAGTCTATAAATTGACGTAGTAGCTTTTTACCTTGCTCTGTCATAATAGACTCTGGATGATATTGTACACCCTCTATTGGGTATTCCTTATGACGTAGCCCCATAATTTCACCCTGTTCTGTCCATGCTGTCACTTCAAGACATGCCGGCAATGTTTCCTTTTCTACAATAAGCGAATGGTAGCGAGTTGCTTGAAATGGATTTGGCATTCCCTTATGCAAACCTACTTCAGCATGTAGTACAGGAGATGTCTTGCCATGCATTAGATGCTCCGCACGGATGACATTGCCACCAAACACCTGCGCAAGTGCTTGATGACCAAGACAAACGCCTAAAATCGGAATATTTCCTGCGAAATATTTAATAATGTTCAGACTTTCGCCCGCCTCATTTGGACTGCATGGTCCCGGAGAAATCACAATCATATCTGGTGCCAGCTTCTCAATTTCTTCTAGTGTTACTGTATCATTGCGTTTCACAACGATTTCATGACCAAATTCGCCCAGATATTGTACGATGTTATAAATAAATGAATCATAGTTATCAATCATTAAAATCATTTTGCTCGCTCCTCCGCCATTGCCTTTGCCTGCCACATTGCCTTCGCCTTATTTAAGGATTCCTGATACTCTCTTGCTGGAATAGAATCAATGACAATTCCCGCGCCAGCTTGAATATGTGCTACCCCATCCTTAATAAACGCTGTACGAATCACAATATTAAACTCCATATCTCCTGTAAAGCCCAGCCAGCCAATTGAACCTGTATATAAGCCACGTCTTACAGGCTCCAGTTCTTCAATAATTTCCATTGTGCGTATCTTTGGTGCACCTGTAATTGTGCCACCTGGAAACATTGCACGAATCACATCTGCATTTGTTTTCCCTTCTGCTATTTCCCCTCGTACATTTGAAACAATATGCATAACATGTGAATAACGCTCAATGACCATAAACTCATCCACTTCGACAGTTCCATAGGTTGATACTCGTCCTAAATCATTGCGCTCTAAATCTACCAGCATCACATGCTCAGCACGCTCTTTGTCATTATCAATTAATTCTTGTGCCAAGGCTAAATCTTCCGCTTCAAATTTCCCTCTTGGTCGAGTACCTGCGATTGGTCTTGTTGATAGCTCATTGCCATGACGCTTGACCAATAACTCTGGCGATCCAGAAACAACCGCAAAATCAGGCGCTTCAATATAAGCCATATATGGTGATGGGTTAAAGGCTCGTAATGCCTCGTAGACATCCATTGCTGTTGCTTGTAATTGCTTTGATTGACGAACAGATAAATTTACTTGGAATACATCCCCCTGTGCAATGTACTCTTGAATTTTTGTGACAGCCTCTTCAAAATCAGTTCCTACAAATGAAACATGTAGCTCATTTTCATCGTTCACCACTTCAACAGCATTTGTTTTTTCAAATTTACGTGTAGTGAGCCCTGCTTGTGCAGCAGCCTGCCAGCTATTCGCCCACTCCTCTAGGTCAACATGGCAACCGTCTAGCTTCATCAGCGTGACAGTATTGGATTTCACATCATGTACTGCCCAGCAATCAAATAAATAAAAATAAATATCTGGTACTTGTAAATCATCCTTTGCAGTATTTGGAAGTCGCTCGATTTTGCGAGCATAGTCATAGGAAACAAATCCAATGGCTCCTCCCTGAAAAACAGGAAGCTCTGCATGATAAGAAATTTGATATTCTGCCACAAGCTGCTCTAATAATGCAAGGGGCTCACCTGCTAAAACCTCACTTTTGCCATCTCTCCATTTAACACAAAGCCCTTCTTCCATTGATTGTGCAGTAGCTAATGGATTCCAAGCAGCGATCGTCAAATGTCCACCACGGCCGCTTTCTAAAAATATATGTCGTTGCTCATTCTTCGTTTGTTGCTGATAACTATAAAAAAATGATTCCGCATCCATTGTTATTGTTTTCGTCAATAATGTACTCAAGTTCCTTTTCCCCTTTGAATCATATGATGTGATTCCATCTTAACGTGAATATTTCATAGAAGCGACTATTTTTATCAATTTAGTATAGTAGCTATTTGCATGCATAAAAAAGACCCCTTATAGAAAGGAGCCTTTTCGCAAAAATTTTATATTAGTCTTCAAATTGATATAAAGGTGTTGATAGGTAGCGCTCACCATTTGATGGTACCACTGCAAGAACATTTGAACCTTTGCCCAAGCGTTTTGCTGTTTCGATAGCTGCATGAATTGCTGCACCTGATGAAATACCGCATAAAATACCTTCTTCACGAGCTACTTTGCGAGCTACATCAAAAGCAACCTCATTTTCCACAGGGAATACAGAAGAATATACCTCTGTATCTAAAACTGCTGGGATAAAGCCTGCACCAATACCTTGGATTTTATGTGGACCTGGTTGACCACCAGAAAGAACTGGCGAATCCTTCGGCTCAACAGCGATAATTTCAATGTTTGGATATTTTTCTTTTAAAACGACACCTGCACCTGTAATTGTACCACCCGTACCAATACCAGCTACAAATGCATCCAATGTTAAACCGTCAAATGCTTCAACAATTTCAGGACCTGTTGTTAGGCGATGGATTTCTGCATTTGCTGGGTTTGTAAATTGTTGTGGCAAGAAATAGCCATGCTCTTTAGCTAGTTCTTCTGCTTTTGCAATAGCTCCCTTCATTCCTGCTGGACCAGGTGTTAACACAAGCTCTGCACCATATGCGCGTAATAGGTTGCGGCGCTCTAAGCTCATTGTTTCTGGCATTGCTAAAATTGCTTTATATCCTTTAGCTGCAGCAATCATCGCAAGACCAATGCCTGTATTGCCAGATGTCGGCTCGATAATTGTACCACCAGGCTTTAATGTGCCATCCTTTTCAGCTGCTTCAATCATCGCTAAAGCTAAACGGTCTTTTACTGAGCTACCAGGGTTAAAATATTCTAATTTTACATATACAGTACCTTCATTTTCACTTGTTGCATGATTTAATTTCACAATAGGTGTATTGCCCACTAATTCTGCTACTGAGTTTGCTAATTTACTCATTTCATCATCCACTCCCAATCCCTACTATTTTTATAGGTTTTACTTATTTTGTATTTTATCAATTTTTCCATTCGATTGTCAATAAAGAAAACAGATATTTTCTGAATATTTATTTGCCACATGCTAAAAAGAATCTGCAACATTTATTTGGGTAAGTCACTATGACATTCACAAGCTAACTTAGGCTTATTTTACCCGCAAAAATCCGCAGATTCTTTCTGTTATTATTTTTCTTTTTTAGACTCCCCATAATACCATGTTGCATTAAATTCCGACCAAAAAGCTTCGGGTGTTACAGATTGCGGTAATTGCTCTAAAGCTAGCTCACGCTCAATATGCTCTTTCACATCATTATATGTAAAGGTTTGTCCTTCTAATACCTCTTGTACCTGAACAATTCCATAATGCCCATTATCTAGCTTAAAGGCTTTACTAATTTCATTTGCCTTTAACGATTTTGCAGCATTAATAATAGCAGGGTCAATATTTTCCTGATTTTCTGTCAGGAAGCCAATATCGCCTCCTAAGCTTGCTGAAGCACTATCCACTGAAATTTCGCGTGCCAGCACAGAAAAATCAGAGCCATTTTTTAACTCACTTAATGCCTCGTCAGCAGCCTTTTTAGATTCTACTTCAATAAAATTTGTACGATAGCTTGTTTTTGTATTATACAGCCCTTGATTCTCTTCGTAGTATTGCTCAACATCTTCTCCACTAATCACTACATCTTTTGTTAGCACCTTATCTAGTATAAGCTGTGAGCGAATTTTTTGACGTAGCTGCTCTGCTGAAAGATTTTGCATAACTGTATCAAACTTATCTTGTGCAGAACGCATTAATGCTAGTTCAAGGTCAATTTCTTGATCTGTTACTTTAATTTTATATGCTTTTGCTGCCTTTTCCATTACTGTTTCATTCACTAAATTTTGTAGTGTTTCTTTACCGTAGCGTTCTTCCATAGCAATCATCCACTCTTGACGTGTAATGACATCCCCATCAATGGCAGCGACTTGTTCGTCGCTACCAATTTCTTGATCTTTATTTGGGATTAACCAAGCAATGAACCATGAAATATTCCCCAGTAACAAAATCACCATAACAGCTAAGGCAGGTTTTGTCTTTAAACGGCGTTGTAATAGAGGTGTTTGGTTTGGTGTTACAGCGGGTGCAGGTCGTCGATTACGCGTTGAGCTCATCAATAAATCCTTCTAGCTCTTCTTTCGAAAATTCGTATGTTTCCAAGCAGAAATGACATTGTGCCTCTGCTTTGCCATCTTCTTCAATCATTTCTCGAATTTCCGCTGTTCCTAAACCTAAAATTGCTGCACCAAAACGCTCTTTTGAACACTGACATTTAAATTCAACAGGCATGGAATCTAAAAGTTGTAGATGCCCATTTCCCAATACAGCCTCTAAAATTTGCTCAGGTGTAAAGCCTTTTTCAATCATTTTCGAAACAGGCTCTATCGTAGCAAGATGTTGCTCAATTTCATTAATTGTTGCATCATCACAGCCTGGCATTAATTGAAGAATAAATCCCCCAGACGCAAGAATTGTATTATCTGGATTCACTAAAACTCCTAAGCCAACAGATGAAGGCACTTGCTCAGACGTCGCGAAATAATACGTAAAATCTTCGGCAACCTCACCTGAAACAATGGGTGTTTGTCCAGAGAACATATCTCTTAAGCCAAGGTCTTTGACAACTGTTAACGCTCCCTCTGAGCCAACACCTGCTCGAACATCTAGCTTACCATGCTCGTTTAAATCAAAATGAACATGTGGATTTGTCACAAAGCCACGCACCTCACCATGTGCATTGCTATCAATGACCATAGGACCAATTGGGCCATTCCCCTCAATTTTAATTGTAATTTTCTCTTCACCTTTTAACATTGCCCCCATCATAACAGCGGCAGTCATGGAGCGGCCTAGAGCTGCTGACACAACAGGCCATGTATCATGGCGACGTTGCATTTCTCCTACTGTTGCTGTTGTGCGAGCCGCAAAGACGCGAACTTGCCCATTAAATCCTAAACCTCTTACTAAATAGTCATTCATAAATGAAATGTCCCTCATTTCTTATTGATTACGTTTATATAGCTTATATAAGCCTTTGAGCGTTAAAAATGGCTCCACAACGTCAATAATTTGTGTTTCCGCTGCAATTAGATTCGCTAGACCACCTGTAGCAATTACTAATGGCTCCTCTTTACTTTGTGCCTTCATACGATTCACAATACCCTCTACTTGTCCAACAAAGCCATAAAAAATACCTGCCTGCATCGCAGAAACCGTTGTTTTGCCAACAATATGTGTAGGTCGCAATATTTCAATACGTGGTAGCCGCGCAGCCTGTGTATAGAGTGCCTCTGTAGAAATGGTGATGCCCGGTGCAATAGCACCACCCATATAATCACCCTTCTCATTCAAATAGCAATAGGTTGTTGCTGTGCCAAAATCAACGATAATTAAAGGCGGTTTATATAAATCTAAAGCTGCTATAGCATTAACAATACGGTCAGAGCCAACCTCGCGTGGATTTTCATATTTAATATTTAAGCCTGTTTTCACACCAGGACCTACAACTAACGGTTTTTTTCGAAAATATTTCTGGCACATTGCCTCTAACGAAAACATAATTGGCGGTACAACTGAGGATATAATAATACCTGTAATTTGTTCAAATGAAATACCTGCATGATGAAAAAACGATAATACTTGCATGGCATATTCATCCTCTGTTTTATGAAGGTCTGTTACCATACGCCAATGGAAGGCTAATTGCTCGCTGTCATCATAGACACCTAACACAATATTAGAATTCCCTGCATCTAACACTAAAATCAAGGCTAATACCTCCCATATCGTCAATGTAGCTTTTATAAACTTAATGCTATAGCCAACAAACTAATTACACTTGAGAAAATGATACCATACTTTTTATAGCAAGCAGTAGCCCTTTGAAAAGGAGCTCCCTATATTAGGCAGCTCCTTTCTCATTATTTAAAATTAAATTTTTCTGGGTCTGGACCACAGCGTAAGCCATCATTTAGTGCATCTAATTGCTTCATCTCTTCTTCTGTTAAGGCAAAATCAAAAATATCAAGGTTTTCAGCCATACGTGTAGGTGTCATTGTTTTTGGAATCGTTACAACATTATGTTGAACATCATAACGCAATACAATCTGTGCAGGTGTTTTGCCATATTTCGCAGCAAGCTCCTGAATTAATGCTTCCTCCAGCAATTTACCGTTCATTAAAGGTGACCATGCCTCCACCTGAATGCCCTTGTCTTGGCAATACGCACGTACTTCCTCCTGCGTTAAATGTGGATGGAACTCAATTTGATTAATAACAGGAACGACTGTTGTTTCCTTTAAAAGCTTTTCTAAATGATGTACATGGAAATTACTTACGCCAATAGAGCGTACTCGACCATCTTGATAAATTTTTTCTAATGCTTTATATACTTCAAGATAATTTTCGTCAATACCAGGCCAGTGTACTAAATATAAATCTAAATAATCTAAGCCAATTTTTTCTAAGCTACTGTCATAAGCAGCAAGTGTTTCTTCATAGGAAAGACCATCGTTCCACACTTTAGAAGTAATAAATAGCTCCTCACGAGTTACCAGTCCTTCTTCAATTGCTGCACGTATACCGCGTCCAACACTTTCCTCATTACCGTATACTTGTGCTGTATCAATGCTACGATAGCCTTTTGCAATAGCTGTTTTTACAGCTTCTGCTAGGTCATCTCCTTCAGGCACTCGAAAAACACCATAACCCACTAAAGGCATTTCCAGTCCATTATTCAGTGTTACATTTCCCATGCTTCAACACTCCTATCTTGTTTTCGCTAACATTTACATCTTCTCTCTACAGAGTTGTATGTAGCTGTCCTTCACTTATCTATCGTAATGCTTCACCATACGAAAAGGCAAAGAAAAAGGATTGAAAGCAAGCTTCAAAATCAATTATGCCCCAGCGTAATTGATTTCGCGCAGATAAACAATGCGTTCGGATTTTTTCGAGTGAACTCGAAAAAATCCTCTCAAAATCCACAGCAATATTTTCTGTACCGAAAGCGCCTTTTTTCTTGGTTCAATAGGCGTTTGGATACCCTCTAACAGAGGTAAAGGGCATTCATCCTCTCCCTTCTTCTGTATCTGCTACTGACGCCTTGCTTTCATGTAAAAAAGAAAAGAATTTGCTGAACCAAGATAACGCAAAGAAATTGATTTTCATCCTGATTACAGAGCTTCAAGCAATTTAGTGTAAAATCACCATATAAAAAGACTGCTCACTAAGTTAGTAAGCAGTCTTGTTTGGATTAATCACGTTTTTCGTTAATGCCTTTTGGGGCATCATCGTTTGGTTCTGTGCTTTCTTTTTTTAAATCCAAAGCTGTTGGATTTGGGTCTTTGCTCAGCAATTCTTTTTCCACAACTGGTTCACCAATTGTATCTAATGTTGGCTTCGCTTCAATTTTCGGCTTGTTATCCTCAATTTTTTCAACAGCTTCTGGCTCTGGTAATACACCATAATCGCGTAAATGCTCGATTTCTTGTGCATTTAATGTTTCTTTTTCCATTAAAGTATTCGCAATTAAATCAAGTAGCTCACGTTTCTCTGTTAGGATACGTTTTGTACGCTCATATTGTGTATCAATGATTTTTTGCATTTCTTTATCAATTTCATAAGCGATTGAATCAGAATAGTTTTGATCCGAATTAAAGTCACGACCAAGGAATACATTACCACCCTGGCTTGATCCGAATTGCATCGCACCAAGATTTTCACTCATACCATATTCAGTCACCATTGCACGTGCAATGCTTGTAACCTTTTGGAAATCGTTATGTGCACCTGTAGATACTTCACCAAGAACAATTTCTTCTGCTACACGGCCACCAAGAAGCCCTGCAATGCGGTCTAAAAGCTCTTGTTTTGTTGTAAAGAAGCGCTCCTCCTTCGGTAACATAATCGCATAACCACCCGCTTGACCACGTGGCACAATTGTAACTTTGTGTACTGTATCAGCCTCATCTAACTCAAGACCAACAACTACGTGACCAGCCTCATGGAATGATACAAGTTTTTTCTCTTTTGCTGAATATACACGGCTCGCTTTAGCTGGACCAGCAATTACGCGGTCAGATGCCTCATCGATATCTGCCATATTAATTGTACGCTTACCTTTACGAGCTGCTACAAGTGCCGCTTCGTTCAGTAAGTTTTCTAAATCTGCACCTGAGAACCCTGGTGTACGTTGTGCAACAGCAGCTAAATCCACTGAATCTGCTAAAGGCTTGTTGCGTGCATGTACCTTTAAGACTGCCTCACGCCCTTTTACATCAGGATGTCCTACTGTAATTTGACGGTCAAAACGACCTGGACGTAATAATGCCTTATCTAAAATATCTGGTCGGTTCGTTGCAGCGATAATGATAATACCTTCATTTGCGCCAAAACCATCCATTTCAACAAGTAACTGATTCAATGTTTGCTCACGCTCATCATGGCCACCGCCAAGACCAGCGCCACGTTGACGACCAACCGCATCAATCTCATCAATAAAGATAATACATGGTGCGTTTTTCTTAGCATTTTCAAACAAGTCACGAACACGTGATGCACCGACACCAACAAACATCTCTACAAAGTCAGAACCTGAGATGGAGAAGAATGGAACGCCTGCTTCACCTGCTACTGCTCGTGCTAGTAATGTTTTACCTGTACCTGGAGGACCTACAAGTAAGATACCCTTTGGAATACGTGCACCGATTTCAGTAAATTTGCGATGGTCTTTTAAAAATTCTACGACCTCCACAAGCTCTGCCTTTTCTTCATCAGCACCTGCTACATCTGTAAAACGTACTTTTTTCTTTTGGTCATCATAAAGTTTTGCTTTACTTTTACCGAAGCCCATCACTTTATTACCGCCACCCTGAGATTGGCTCATTAGGAAGAAGAATAAGAAAATGATGATAATGAAAGGAATAATCCCTGTAAAGAATTGAATCCATCCACTTGTTTCTGGTGCTGCTAAAAAACTAATATTACTATCTTTATCCCTAGCAGCCTCATCGATGCGGTCCATTAAAGATTGGTTTTCACGAGGAATGTTTGTAGTAAAGCTCTCCCCTTTTTCATACCCCTTCAGTGTTCCTTCAACGACGTAAACTGATTTATCAGGTTGAATTGTAGCACTTGTTATTTCTTTCTTATCTAGAGCTTCTTGAAACTCATAATACGTTAACTCTTTCGTTGGTGAATTACCGCCATTGAAAGTACCAAAAATACCGATAATCACTAGGAAAATCAGTAGGTAGAATATGGTATATCGAAATATTCGATTCATCTCCAGCCTCCTCATTACAAACAGAAAAATTATAAGTAAAATCTTAACATACCCTGATTTCAGGATACAACGAAAAGCCCTACTTAAAAAATGTTTCGTTTATTTCTTACTGCTATTGCAACGGCTTTTAGACCATCTTTATACGTCCCAGCGTAATTGTACCTGTTCCTTAAGCTCGATATAACGGAATATTGTGTCAAGATTTTGAATTATATTCATAATGAGCAAATTGTAGAGCAATTTTTTCCATATACATTGCTACATATAAAATCTTCAGCTCATTAATGGAAATAATATACATCCAAAAACCCTTGATAGCCTACGCTGGAGGTCCTTACTTTCTTATAGCTGGCAGTTTATCTTTTAGAATGAATAAACTTCAGGTTTTAAAATACCAATATAAGGTAAGTTACGATATTTTTCTGCGTAATCTAAGCCATATCCCACAACAAAGCCATCTGGCACTTCAAAACCAACATAGTCAGCAGCTAAGTTCACTTTGCGACCTGATGGTTTATCAAGCAATGTCACAATTTTAATGGATTTTGCTTTGCGATACTTAAATAAATCTACTAAGTAGCTTAATGTTAAACCGCTATCAATAATATCCTCAATAATTAATACATCGCGCCCCTCAACGCTTGTATTCAAATCTTTTAAAATCTTTACTTCCCCAGATGAAACTGTAGCATTGCCATAGCTAGATACATCCATAAAATCTAGCTCGATAAAAGAATCAAAACGCTTCATTAAATCTGTCATAAAGGGCATTGCCCCTTTAAGAACACCAACAGCCAATGGGAATGAATCTTTGTACTCCTCTGTTAATTGTGTGCCTAGCTCTGCAATTCTCTCCTGCAATTGTTCCTCTGTAATCATAACTTTTTCGATGTCATTTTGTAACATATCGATTCCTCCTCGTGATGTATCAAAAAACCTTCAACTTATTGTGTTGAAATATTTTACAAAGACCTTAGTCTACGATGAGCACTGTATCATCGTTTGGTTGCGGGATGGTTGAAAAAAATATGCCCATACGCACACCAATTACCGCTACTACCTCATCAGACTGAGAAATCAGTAACGGCCAGCTATTTCGCTCATTTAAAGGAATCTTTTCATCTATAAAAAGGCGAGATAAGCGTTTTGGCTGATCCATTCCTTTTAACAGCATTCTATCTCCATCCCTGCGAGTTCTTACATAGAGCGGCAGATGGAGTTTGCTAGCGTTAAAATAAAAAAGTTGTGCAGTATCCGTCAGCAGCTCAGACGATAAATCATGCAACTTGACTACGCATAAGCGTTCACCAGTTGTTAGTGTTGTCCACCCATTAGCAGCCGAAATCATCATTTTCTCAGAAGAAAACAGCCCTTCCAATGACCTATTCTTCTGAATCGTTAATTGTCCGTAACGGCGAACTGCTAGAAAATCTTCAGGCAAGTGAATTTCAGCATATCCTGCTGTCGTTTCACAAAGCTTTAAAATTGAAGTCAATAAAGCATAACTTTGTATCGTATTTGAATCTTTGTAAAGATAGTTTAATAGTATTAAAATGAGCCTCCTTTGTAAAGCAAGTGGTACCAATTGAAAGGCATCAATTTCCATGCTATATGTATTTTCGTTACTTCTTTTGATGGTTTGGGAAAATACATCTTGGGCTAATGTCATTAAAAAGGCATCATCTTCCTGCAATTGCTTTGTAAAATGAGTGACCTGCTCACTCACTCGCGGGTTTTCTGCCTCTAGTAAAGGCACCACATGATGTCTAAAACGATTGCGTGCATAAGTATCCTTCGCATTGCTAGCATCTTCTCGATAATCCAAACCTTTTCTAAGTAAATATTCCCTTATTTCATGCTTTGTAACCGTTAAAAATGGACGAATTAATGTTTTCCCCTCAAAAAATCGCTTAGGACGTATTCCTTGCATACTATTGATGGTCGCATTTTTCGTTAATGCCATTAATATCGACTCTAGTTGGTCGTCTGCATGATGTGCAGTAACAAGCTTATTCGCATTTGTTTGCTGTAAGACCTCTTTAAAGTATCGGTATCTTTCCCTACGACAAATAAGCTGTGTATTACCTTTTTCCTGTGCCATTATTGCAGGTATAGGAATCGCCTTTGCATGTAAAGAAACACCATTTTTATCGCAATAACTTTGAACAAATGCTCTATCCTCAGCGGAGGCGTCCCCTCTTAACATATGATCGACATGTACTGCCTCTATCTGAATGCCCCATTGCTCTTTTGCTTGCACAAAATAATGTAATAATGCCATAGAATCAACTCCACCCGAAACGGCGATGAGAAGATGGTCGTCTTGCTGTAATAATCGCTCTTTTTCAATAAATGATTTAACCTTTAATTCAAATGACAAACGCTTCTCCTCCCCTTTTCGATAATGATTTAAGATGATTTACTCATTGAAGGTTGAGCTGGTCTAAACACAGCCCATGTCGGTACAACATGCGTCACCTCCAGCATTAATACAGTACAGTCATCTTCAATAGCATAGTAGCCCTGGAACGACTGCATCATCATTGTTAGCTTTTCTTGAATAGTTTTATTTGTACTTGCAACCTGCTGTGCATAAGCTAAAAACATCTCCTCCTGCTCATCCCAATCAGCCACACTCGAAAACAAACCATCTGAATGCATTAAAATAACATCGCCTGCCTTTAGTTTTCTTTTTTCAGCCTCGACTGCTGAAATGGATAAAAAGCCTACAGGTGCGGCATTACTTTCAACTTTTAATACCTCTTTTCCACGTAAAATATAGGTCGACATTCCACCAGCCTTCCATGACCATAAATCACCATGCTGTAAATCAACAAGCGCAAAATCAAGTGTCGCATACATATCATTTTGCTGCTTTAAAGACATAACATAATGCAATGTATGCATCGCCGTTTCTGGATTCATATTGTAATTAAGGCATTCCCTCATTAAATGTATTAACTTTCTACTTTCATGCTGTGCTTCTTTACTTTGACCCATACCATCTGATAGCAAAATGGCAAAGAGTCCTGGATGTAATTGAAAGAGTGCATGTGAATCACCAGAGTACAATGTTGCCTCTTTTGACATGCTATATATATCATACTCTACTTCAAAGCTAATAGCTGACTGAAAACATACTTGAACATGACGAAATGGTATATCACATGCTACTACTTTTTCAATTTCAAATGGTTCATCGAAAATCTCATAAAGAATCGGCAAAATCATACGCTCAGCTAACGTCGTATCCTCCTCCCAATTCACTCGTGCTGGCGCTAAAGCACAAACAATCTTGCGTGCTCCAGGCTTATTGCTCAATACATCAAGCTGAAAACATTCAATATGTGCTTCCTTTAAGCGTTCAATAATATCCTTTTCTACACTTACAAAGGAAATCGTATCCTCCTTCATCTCAGCTATTAGCTGGTTTAAATGATTGCTCATATCACGAAGCTGAAGTGCAATCATCTTTTTTCCATGAAAATATTGACCATTGATATGTTCACGATATAGCTCTGTATCCAGCTCCTCAAAAATTTTCGAAGACTTCACGCATTTATAGCGTATTTGCTCCTCAACACGATGCAGTGTCGATTCCTTTCCCATTCCCTTCATATGAAACCAATCCGTCATTAGCTTGTCCATTCCATTATTTTGCGCTCCCCAGCAATGGTCGTAGCGAAAGCAGCTTAAGCAAGTATTCATCGGTGACACTTCTTTTGCTGCCTCAACAGGTGTTGTCATAAAACGATCAAACACAAGCTCCTTCATAAATTGCACAAAATGTTGAAAATGCTCTAATTTATAGGTTACATGTTCGGTTAGCCAATTTTGCCTTGCAAGTAAAATCTCCTCTCGCTGCGGAAACAGCTTGTCCTTCACCATATCTGAATATTTCCTTGGAATGGTGAGAAAAACAACGCTGCCAATAACAATGGAAGTAAAGTAAACACTATCTAACGGCAATGTAGCATCATAAAATAAAAAAAAGACACTTGGCAAAATGCTGCCGATTGCAACACCAAACCTCCCCATTTTAGCCCCCATACCTGCACATAACCCTGTTAAAGTTGCTACAGATAGCATTCCTGTAAATGATAGCTTTGCAACGCCTATAAGTGTGCCTAAAACGGCTCCTATAACCGTTGCCAATGGAACACTGCCCACTAACCCTCCAAAGCAAATAAAGAGCTGTAATAAGAAGATAGACAATGAAAAATAGCTAAAGACAGCCGCCTGCATCCCTGTCAGCATCGCAGCAAATACAACTAATCCAGAGCCTAACTTTTCATATGTCCAATGGCTCGTAAACCACTCGTAGGAATTAACAAATAATACTTGCATAAATAACGTCATAATAAGAGCTAAAGCCGCTTCACACCCTACATAAAACTGTACAAGCACTGGCGGTAACCCTTGATATATCAGCCCTTGCCATACTATTTGAACCAGTAACACGGCTAATGAAACGGCAATGCTCTGCGGTAGCTGCCAATAACGGAAGCGCCTAATACATTCATACATCAAAATTTGCAAAACTAAAATAAGGACTTGTCCAAGACCAAGGAACAAGCATCCTGTCAAACTCCCAAATAACACAAACTTGGCATACTCTTTATACTTTGTTCGAATAATAGCCCAAAAAGGAACCGAGAACGGCACAGCCGCTTCAAATACAACAGACTGTGCCAAAAAAAAGGATGTTAAAAAAAAGAGAGAGCCTATAAGTATTTGTCTTTTTTTCGTTCCTAATTTTTGGGCATCTACATTCGTTGTAGCATACCATTCAATACTTGCCATTTAACTATCCCCTTTCCGCACTTTTGGCTATTATAAAAAATTATGTATGGAAAGATTGTCTGACGGTGACAGAAGAAAATATAAATCGTTCGACGAATAGCTATTCATAAATACGAGAAGCGGCAGTAAATACGACAGGAAGAATTACAAGTACAGTAAAAATTGCTATAATATCCTTCACTAAAAGCATTACCCTTGCGATTTGACAATACTAGCGATACATTTCTACGCAAGGACAAAAAATCCGTCAAAATTTCCACTTGGATGGAAGTAGAATGACAGCACTTCTACACACTTATTCCATATAGTGAACCTAAATAACTTTTTTTAAAAAGCTACTTGACACTAGCATCAATGGCTTGTATTATTTAACTTGTTGCTTAGACAACAGGCGGAAGTAGTTCAGTGGTAGAACACCACCTTGCCAAGGTGGGGGTCGCGAGTTCGAACCTCGTCTTCCGCTCCATATTTATATTGGCGGCCTAGCTCAGCTGGCTAGAGCGTACGGTTCATACCCGTAAGGTCGGGGGTTCGATCCCCTCGGCCGCCACCATATTAGGCCCGTTGGTCAAGTGGTTAAGACACCGCCCTTTCACGGCGGTAACACGGGTTCGAATCCCGTACGGGTCATCCAAAGTGTAGCAGATGAATATTCATCTGTTGCACTTTTTTTAGTTCTATCATGTTGAAGTGTTCACGCAATTACATGCATAATAATGAATATAGGTATGTCTACAAACCTTGAAAATACAAGGATATTGGTTTGTAAATAGCTCTATATTGTTAGGTGTTATATCAAGTTGAATCGTCTGGAAATGTATAAAGTTAAAAAGCTAAGATAAACTAATTATTGTTTATACAAGAATCTTCCTAGAAAGAGGCTTTTATAGATTAACCTTTTACGAAGTTTTATTTATTCTTATAGTTATGTGTCTTTAAAGTGGGGGGACTAGTTGATAATTTTCTTATGGTAGGAGATTCTACAGCCCCTTTTTAGCAATAGGATGTAGCTTCACTTTTGCCATCCATTTCCTCCATTATTTTATCAAAAAAAGAATTTTACATACTTTTCATTTAAATTAACCGTTACATAGGGATTTATTCTTTATTGTCACTATCTTTTTCAGTTGTTATGTAAAGTTTAAATGTATATGGATGAATAAAAATTTAAGTTGTTAAAGTTTCCATTGCATTACTTTACTATTTAACAAATTAAGAAATAAGGAGTGAAGCCTTATGAAAATCTATTTGATTACTATATTTTTAGGCTCTATTGTGGTGTTAGCTACCCGAATAATTAATGAGCCTCTTGCTACTCTCCTTTATTTTATAATTATTTTTTGGATGATGATGTTCTCAGTAGTTTATTTCAAAAAATATAAGAGAAATTAAAATGCTCCAGACTGTCAATAAGAGGTTTTGAGAAATTCAACCCCAATGCCGTTTATCATTTTCTTATCTTTTTATATGTTTCTTTCGTAATATTTTAAAGCATACGTCCGTGCCAGTTAACTAAAAATATGGCATACTTATATAGACAATTCACGCTACTTTAGGAGGTTTATCACTTGTGGGCCAATTAACAAAAGCCGCTCTCATTTGCGGAAGCGGCTCAATGATTATTCTTATTTCGATTCTTATTCGTCTGCCTTTTTTTGTACAAATTCTATTACTCCTTGGTGGGCTTGCTGTAAGTATATATGGGGTCTTTGTACTGGTGAAAATGGTGCTTCATCCAGCAGAGAACAAAGTGATCGCTGCTCCTGAACAAGTAGAAACTGCCCCTTCGAAAAAGAAGAAAAGACCTTCGTCTACTTTATAATGCATCAAAAAGGGATTAGCCTTTTAGAAAGCTAATCCCTACTCTATTTCATACACTTTTTCTACGATTAAAACAGTCAGCAAACTACCCTCTTCTAGCTCCGCGGCCACCGCGTTTTGACTCTGTAGCACGTTTAAGTGTTGCTAGACGTTCATCACTATCTTTTAAGAAGCGTGCCATTTTCTGCTCAAAATTTTCTTTTGGTTGATGGCGCTCGTTGCGATCGTTAGAACGATTTTCACGACGCGGACGTGCTGGACGCTCTGGTCTTTCAGCTTGAGGTTTTGCTTTACGGATTGAAAGACCAATCTTTCCGTCCGCTTCAACATTCATCACTTTTACTTCAACTTCATCTCCAACTTTTAGATGCTCATTGATATCTTTTACATAATTATCAGCTACTTCACTAATGTGAACTAAGCCTGTTTTGCCATCTGGCAGCTCAACGAATGCTCCAAAATTTGTGATTCCTGTTACTTTACCTTGTACCTTGCTGCCTACTTCAATTGACATAAAAAAAATGCTCCTCCTTAAAAATTAAGCGACCCATTTGAGTCATGTAATCAATTTAATCAAACTTTTTACTGCAATAAGCTTCTCTTTTCATTATATATAACAAAAAAAGAGTGTCAACAATACTTAGCCTCTCAGTCGTCTTTTTTATCCTCTTTATCTGGGATAATGAAAATAATTTCACCTTCCTCAGATAAATAATACTCTTTTCGTAAAAGCTTTGCGATATACTCATCATCTTCTAATTGTTTGATTTTAAGATTTAATAAGTCTTGTTCCTCTTTCAATTCAGCAAGATGTTGCTCTGCTTCTTTCTTTGCCTTTTCTTTTGTTGCTAATACTTCATTTTGATGTGACAACACATTTAAGAGAAGAGCGATAATAACGACTGGTATAATCGCAAAAAAGACAATGCGGCGAATTTTACGTTTGCGCGCTTGCTGCTTGCGATTGATAGCTTTATCCGTGTTACGGACATAGTCATTATCAAGCTTCTTGAAATTTTGTTGTTCATCATTTGATGAATGACGTTTTGTCATGCCCGCACCTCCGAAAATTATTGTTGTTTTTTATTATACTTCAAATATCGTAACTTTTTTAAAAAAGTGTAGGACAAATACGAATAAATTTTGACAAAAGGCCTTAAAACAAACATGATTATATGAATGAACAGTTGAAGAACCTGTCGAATAACCGTGATAATTAAGTGTATGATAAACCAAAGGGGCTTCCATGTTATATTCACCAAAATCCTTGCAACGAAACGTAAAAAGTTTTGAAAAAATGATTGATACAAAAAAATCCCAGCAATTTGCGCTAGCGGGTCATAAGCCCGCCAAGCGCCATCCTTTAGCCAAAACAATAAATAGTATGTCAGCCCTCCAAGTAAAATCCAGGTAATTAATTCAAAAACCATCATCCACCTTCGAAGGCTTGACCTTTTTGGAGTCGAAAAAACAATGAGCCTCACACTATCAATAATGAAACCAACTGCTATACCGCTCAAAACCATGACAATTAAGTGAAAAAATTGCTCACTAACAATCATCCAAATAACTTATGAAGGAAACCTTTCGAGAAGCCACTTTCCTCCTCGTCATACTGCAAGGTTTTTACAGTTCCTTCAAGCGTCAATAATCCTTTGTCAACATCTAAGTGAACGATATGCAGTTCCTCTCCACGGATTAGCAAATGCCCTTGGGACGTCTTAATAAAAAACTCTTCCTGATCAAAGCGTTCAATTGATTTTACAGAAGTCATGTCCATTCTTTTACGATTGCGAATCGTTAAAATATGCTCTCCAGATGGAATTGTGTAACGATTACTTTCTTGATGTAGCGTCATTTTCTTCCTCCTTTAGTCGTCCTAGCTTCTGTTCACTTTATGCGGACAACCTTCAAAGCATGACAACTTTATTGCAAGTTATGTAATTCTGTCAGCTAGAAAGTAGCAAGCAACAACATCAGAAGGAGCATTGATCATGACTAGTCCTCATCATCAATAAATTCTGGTTCAACCTTTTCAAGACGCTCTTCTTTTAAAATGGTAAACATGTTTGCAGCATCTTCCTTTTTCACCGTATCACGTAATTCTTCTACGCGCGCTGTAACGATTTTTTGACCAAAACGAATCGCCAGCTCATCGCCTGCCTTTACCGTGCTACCAGCCTTTGCTACTTTCCCATTAATTGTAATACGCCCTTGGTCTGCCACTTCCTTTGCCAAGGTGCGACGTTTAATTAAACGTGATACTTTTAAAAATTTATCTATTCTCATATTGTTACTCCCTTTCTAATTGCTTTGCTTCATCCCAAAAAGCATCTAGTTGCTCTAATGTAAAATCAGTAAATGATTTACCGCTTGCCTTTACCTGTGCCTCTACATAGCCAAAGCGTCTTGCAAATTTCTCATTAGCATGCAGCATCGCTTCTTCTGGTGATATTTTATAAAATCGTGCTAAATTCACCAATGTAAATAATACATCACCGAATTCATCAAGACGGGATGCATTTGAGCCTTTTGTAACCTCCGCTCGGAATTCCTGCCATTCCTCTGCAAACTTTTCCCATGCTCCTTCTACATCTGGCCATTCAAAGCCTACCTTTGCAGCTAGCTTTTGATAGTTATAGGATGTTTGTAGCGCGGAGGAGGCTCGATACTGCTCACTTAATAACGGCTTATCACTAATGCCCTTTTCCTGAGCCTTAATAGCCTCCCAATTTGCTACAACGCCCTCAGCATCCTCCACTGCAACATCACCAAAGACATGTGGATGACGACGAATCATTTTTTCACTAATAGAGGCTAAAACATCTTCAAGCGTAAAGTAGCCTTGATCTTCCCCAATTTGTGCATGTAAAAATACTTGCAACAGCACATCACCAAGCTCCTCAATCATTGCAAAATCATCCTCAGCATCTACAGCAGCTAAGTATTCATGTGCCTCTTCCAGCAAATATTTTTTCAATGACTCATGAGTTTGTTTTCGATCCCATGGACAGCCATCTGGACCTCTTAATGTAGCAATAATTTGACGGAATGTTGTCCAATCCCGTAGCGCCTCTTCCTGTGATTTTACAGGCGGAACATAAACGGTTGTTAAATTATTTACCTCGACACTTTGATCTAGCTCATAAAGTGGAACCGTTATTATTTTCTCTTGAGCAGACCCCGCAGCTGTCACAACTGTTACAGGATACTCATCATCATATTTTTCCATTAAAGTGAGCTTCACTTCTGAGGCGCTAAATGTATCATATACTTGGGCAATTAGCAGGTGCTGACGCATATTTATATCATGCATGGAAAAGCTAGTGCCATCTAATAATTGAAAGCCCTCAATTGGATCAATTTTTAATGCACCAAAAATCGGGTCTAAAAAGCTTTGACCACCTTCAATCACTAAATTCACTTTCCCATCATTCGCTGCTGTAATTAGCAATTGCACTGTTTGCTCCGCCACTAATGGATGCCCCGGCACAGCATATATAATATCTTCTCTAGCTGCCGCTTCAATGAGTTTATCTGCAATTTCCTCATAGACAGGCTGGAATGCATTATGCTTTTCATAGATTTCGTCAAAGCTTTTAAACTGGACACCTTCCGCTGCTAATTCCTCCAATACAGGATGATCCACTGTCCGAACATATAATGTTTTCGCATGTTTTAATTTTCGATAAACGCCCATTTGCAGCTGATTAAAATCCCCTGCACCTAGGCCAATAATTGTTAAAGTATTCAATAATTCCACCTACTTCTTGATCTCAATCCATACAGGTATTTTCAGGAATGCAACAATAATTTATAGTAGAAGGGGATACCATTAATGTTCCGCCCCTTCCACCTTTTCTTTACTTTTACTCGCTATGCTTCTTGAAAAGGGTTGAATTTAGCCATAGTTGGTAAATAGCCATCCTTCTCCCAAACGGTAATAAATACCACTCTTTTTCTACTAACACTCGTTTCTTTGCAATAATTGTTAGCAACACAAAGGCCCCTAAGCATACTGCTGTAAAGCTGGTAATAACGGCTGTTGCACGTGAAGATAGGAAGTAACTTACAAGAGCTGGAGTAATTTGTAACCATATAAGTACAACAACTGCCATGCTTAACGATGCTATTCCTACTTTTTTATAAAAGCTACTTGATGCTAACTGAATGCCCGACAAACGCTTTAAATAGATAATAAGCATGGATGCCGTTAATAATAAGCCTATATCATTGGCAAGCGCTGCACCTAATACACCCAGCCAACCAATCATCCATAGATTTAGTACAATTTTAACGATAAAGCCTATTAGTAAAAATAAGGCTGGCTTTTTTAATTTACCGTAGCCTTGTAAAATAGCTGTAAATGTAAGGATAATCGACAATGGTACAATTTGAAATACATAGATTGTTAATACTAATGATAATGCATTTGTTTTAAACAACATTTCATTCAAATAAGGCATCACAAGCATTAAGCCTAAGGAAGAAGCCCACCCAAATAAAATAGATGCTTTATAGGTTAGCTGGATAAATGGAATCGCACTACGCCCCTCTTGTTTTTTAGACAAATGCGCAACAAGAGGTACAATGGCAAGTGATAATGAGGATGCAATCACAACACCCAACTGCACTAATGGCTGACCACGATCATAAATTCCTTTCGTTTCCTTAGCTATTGTAGGAGCCATGCCGTTCTCCATTAGCAATGAATAAATTGTAAACGAATCAACTAATTGATAGCCAAGTAATAATAAACCACTCATACTTACACTTAAGCTTAACAATGTAACTTCTTTAATAATCGGTAAGCTTGCTAAAAGCTGGCGTTGCTGCCTTCCATAAAGTAGCCCAAAACGTCGATAAAATAAATAAGCAAGCAATAAAAAAGCAGCTATTTCACCAATAACAGTACCAGTAATAGCCATCTTCCCTGCGCTATAAAGCGAGTTAGTTGTAGCCATAATAATAAAGGTTCCTGCTAAAATTACGGTTACCCTAATAGCTTGTTCTAGTACTTGAGCATAGGCAATCGGCTCCATAATTCCTCTCGATTGAAAGCCACCTTTTAAAATAGCAAGTGCTGGCATTACCAATACAACAAAGGAGCCCGTACGTATTAATGGGGCAAGCTGAGCATCACCCATCCACTGTGCAATTTTGTCAGCTCCACCAAATAAAGCGACAAAAAATAGCACTGATAGCACTGTTAAATAACGAAAAACTACACGCATAATGGCGCTCCGCTTTTGTTCACGTTCCTGTGCATCAACAATACAATCATTATCTGCTAGCATTTTAGAAACAGCAACAGCGAAGCCGCTGGACGTCCAAACAACAAAAATCGATATAACAGGATAGACCTGCTGATAAATATAAAACCCTTCATCACCAACAAGATTTTGAAAAGGTACACGATAAATGGCACTAAGCACCTTTACAATAAGGGCAGCTATTGTTAATAAGGCAGCTCCCTTCATGTAGCTTTTCATGCCAAAACGTTGCGCCATAAATTGCCCTCTTTCCTTCTTAACAATGCCAATAGTATAGCATATCTTAAAAGTTTGACGCGCTTGACCGCATCAAGTTTCCAAATTTGAATGCTGATTAGACGCAAAAAAAGTTATTGTTCAGCCTCAACGGTCATCGCAATAACTTTTAGATGCATTAACTATTCATTTGTTTCGCTAAGAAGTTTGCAGCCGTTTCCACAACTTTTACTTCTACATCTCCAACAAAATGTACTTTTGATAAAATAATAATACAGCCAATCGGGTCACCATTTACAACAATTGGTGTCGCACAATACGATTTGACTTGCTCATATTGCCCTGGCACAATTTCAATCGTTGTTTCCATTTTTTCAATCTTTGTAGAACGTTCCTCCATAAAGCCCTCTGCAAAGGACGTAATACGACGATTAATATATTCTTTTTTGCCAATCCCCGCAATAGCAATTACTTCATCGCGATCAGTAACAAATGCTGGTGTACCTAATGTTTCATATAATGTTTCCACATATTCTCTTGCAAATTCCCCTAAATCATTAATGGGAGAATATTTTTTTAATATGACTTCACCTTCACGGTCCGTATAAATTTCAAGAGGGTCGCCTTCACGAATACGCAGCGTCCTACGAATTTCTTTTGGAATAACTACACGCCCTAAATCATCAATACGACGAACAATTCCTGTTGCCTTCATTCTTATGCCTCGCTTTCGCTACAATGAAATTTTGATTCACTTACAGTATGGTTTTTATTGAAGCAATCTATGCAAAAAACTGAAGAAAAAGGATGTCGTAGCCAACAAAATTTTACAAAAGGCGCTAAAATTCCTTTGCTTCGCGAGTATTTACCTCTGCTCCGCGGGTATTTACTCTTGCTCCACGGACATTTCTCCCAATTCACTATAAATAAAGAAAACAGGCGAAGGATTGCTCCTTGCCTATTTTGTTTCTTGCTTACTGTGCTAGCTGCTCGTTACCATCCTCATCGATATAATAAGAATGTGTAGTGGCTGCTTCTTCAATTTCTTTAAATGCCCAGTGGGTTGCTTTCACATCTGGGAAGCTTGGTGCTGTCACACCGTTTAATGGCCCACGCTCAAACATACGGTTTATCATCACCACTGCTTGTGCACGTGTTAAGGCATCATTTGGGGCGAATTTACCATTTGGTAAACCATTGATAATCCCTGCTGTACGGTTTGCCTCAATAATCCACTGTGCCCAGTGTCCTTTTGTATCCTTGAATGTTAACGCCACATCCTCTTCCACGGCAAGCTCTTTAAAGTTTGCGACAACTGTTGCCATTTCAGCACGTGTCATTTTTGCGCCTGCATGGAAGTTGCCTTGGTTGTCCCCATTCATCAAGCCTTGCGCCTTCACAAAGGCAATTGCCCCTGCTGCTGGATGAGTTTGGGCTACGTCTTTAAATGGTGCTTGACTTACCTGCTCCTCTGTATAGCCTAAAATACGAGCTAGCATTAATGCAACTTGGGCGCGTGTCACGTTTTTCTCAGGCCCAAATGTGCCATCTGGGAACCCTTGAATATACGCTGGATGTGTGCCCTCTACTTGTTGTGCCACTTGAATAATCGTAAAGGTACTAAATTTCTCGACTGTAAAACGTAGACCTGTTTTGCCATCATGCATGGTTACCACTTCTGGCTTTACGACCTTTTTCTCCCCATCTGTATGCTCAATAAAGATCGCTAAGCTATTGAAAAAGGCTTGGCGCTCTGCTGCATTGGCTGGGATGTTTACACCTTTTAATGGAAATATCTACAAAACCTATACAATGGTATGTATCTTATCCACTAATGCTTTTGGGCATAATCAATACCAAGATGCTTGTCTAATAGCGAAATAATAATTATTATGTGCGCTAAGGAATCGTCAATAAGAGAATGGATAGACTATCAAAATGAATAAGTTCTGTGAGGAACTGAAGCTAGATGAAGGATTTTTAGGCAAAGAAAAACCTAAACTATTCTATGGAAGCACTTATTGAGTGTTCCATAATAGTTTAGGTTTTCTATTTATATGGTTTTATTTAGCTTGTATTACTTAGAGTCGCTTTATTTTATTGTTTTTTTGCTTTATCAATAATTTGCATTAGCTCTTCTAAAATATCGAAGGGTTGAGATTTGCCACATTTGCGCTCATCTATTGTTAGCTTTAATTGCATGCCATCCATCCCAAAGCCAACTGCTCGCTCAAACTTCATGGACTCTTCAATAATTTTACTACCATCCACATTTGTCGTGCCTTCCTCAGATAGCAGTATCGTTATAAGCTTTTGCTTATCCTTAACAGAAACGACACCTGCACCAAGTCCCCAAACCTTCATGCGGGCGATTCGTAGCAAACGCTCTGTTTCAATTGGAAGATCGCCAAAGCGATCCTCTAATTCCTCCATAATTTCATCATACTCCTCCACCTGCTCCATCGCCTTAATGCGTTTATACATTTGGATTTTTTGATAGCCATCTGGAATATAGGCATCAGGAATATAAGCATCCACGCTTAATAAAATTTCAATTTCAGGCTTTTCTTCTTTTTTCACACCTGTTTGACGTTCAGCAATTGCCTCTTGTAGCATTTGCGAATATAAATCAAAGCCGACTGAATCAATAAAGCCATGCTGCTGTGCTCCAAGTAAATTCCCAGCTCCACGGATTGATAAATCACGCATAGCGATTTTAAAGCCTGAGCCAAGCTCTGTAAATTCTTTAATTGCCTGTAAGCGTTGCTCTGCTACATCTGTCAACACCTTATCACGCTGGTACATAAAGTATGCGTATGCTACCCTATTTGAACGCCCAACACGTCCACGTAATTGATAAAGCTGTGCTAGACCCATTCGGTCAGCATCATGAACAATTAATGTATTGACATTTGGAATATCGACGCCTGTTTCAATAATAGTTGTCGTTACAAGCACATCGTAATCGCCCTCTAAAAATGACAAAATCACAGATTCTAGCTCTGTTTCTGTCATTTTCCCATGTGCAAATCCTATACGAGCCTCTGGAACAAGCACTTGAATTTCCTCCACTCTACGCGCCATATCCTCCACACGGTTATAGAGATAAAATACTTGTCCACCACGTGCCATTTCTCTTTCAATTGCCTCTCGTACTAATGCACCGCTATGCTCCATAACATATGTTTGAACAGGGAAGCGGTTTGCAGGAGGCGTTTCAATAACAGATAAATCACGAACACCTACCATTGACATATGAAGCGTTCTTGGGATTGGTGTAGCTGTTAATGTTAAGACATCGACATTTGTTTTTAACTGTTTAATTTTTTCCTTATGTGTTACACCGAAGCGTTGTTCCTCATCAACAATTAATAAGCCCAGATCATGGAATGTTAAATCTTTCGATAAAATACGGTGTGTCCCTACGACAATATCGACTTGCCCTTCTTTTAAGCCTTTTAGTGTTGCTGTTTGCTCCTTTTTTGTACGGAAACGCGATAATAAGCCGACATTAATCGCAAAGTCTTGGAAGCGCTCCCGAATTGTTTCATAATGCTGCTGCGCTAAAATGGTTGTTGGCACAAGGAAAGCAACCTGCTTACCATCCTGAATCGCCTTAAATGCTGCACGAATAGCAACCTCTGTTTTGCCATAGCCCACATCACCACAGACAAGGCGATCCATCGGGCGCTCCCGTTCCATATCTCGTTTCACTTCAACAATAGAACGTAGCTGATCCTCTGTTTCCTCATATGGGAACATTGCCTCAAAATTGCGCTGATCATCATTATCAGGTGAAAAAGCATGCCCTTTTTCTGCTTCACGTTTTGCATAAAGCTTAATTAAGTCATCTGCAATATCCTGTACAGCAGAGGATACCTTCGCTTTCGCCTTTTTCCATTCTGCCCCACCTAATTTATGTAGCTTTGGTTCACGGTCCTCTGAGGCTACATATTTTTGGATTAAATCAATTTGTTCAACAGGCACATATAATTTATCGTCTGCTCGATAACGAATGTGTAAATAATCCTTATGTGTACCGTTTACCTCTAGTGTTTCCACACCAATATATTTTCCAATCCCATGATGCACATGTACAACATAGTCGCCAGGCTTAATTTCTGTGTAGCTTTTAATGCGTTCGGCGTTCGTCATTTTTTGTGTACGTGCTTTTTTCTTTATTTGCTGTTTAAAAAGCTCATCCTCTGTGACAACTGCTAAACGTTGCAGTGGTAATTCAAAACCACTTGATAAACTACCATCTACAATATAAATACCAGGCTCTGCTGGCTCGCCTATTGCTGCATGAATATCGTATTCCTCAAGCATTTGCTGCACACGCTTGCAACGCTCTTTATCCCTCGCAACGATTAATACTGTAAATTTACCAAGTAGCCAGCGTTCAACCTCGTTTTGTAACAGCGACATTTGCCCATGAAATTGCTGCATTGGCTTGCAGGAGAAGCTCGTTGTTTTATTAAATGTTATGCCTGAAAATGTTCGTGAAAATAAGGAAAATGATAGCTTTTGCTGTGAAAGCATTGCGAGTATTTCCTTTAGTGTAAAGGCAGGCTTCACATCATGAACCATTTTTCCTTCTTCAATTAAAGATAAAAACCATTCTTCCTCTTCACGTTCCCACGCATCCATTACTTCTTGAATACGTCCAAGCTCATCAAAAAGTACAAGGCCATCCTGTGCAAAGTAATCCCCTAAATAGGCTGTTTGCTCATACAATAATGAGCCATATTTGTTGACATAGTCAGGTAAATTCCCCTGCTGTAGCAATTCAATATCATATTGAATATGCTGATAGAGCAGCTCCTTTGTTTCCTGCTTCTTGACCTTCTTTAAGCTTGATGCTAATGCTGTTTCTAAACGATTTGCCAATGCCTGTCTTTCTAGCTTCGTTAAAATTACTTCTGATGCGGGAAGAATACGAATTTTTTGTAATTTATCGATAGAGCGCTGATTATCTGCCGAAAATGTTCGAATAGAATCTACTTCTGTATCAAATAATTCAAGACGAATAGGTGATGCCAAATAAGGTGGATAAATATCTAATATTCCCCCACGTAATGCAAACTCTCCTGGCGTTGTCACCATGGAGTTACGCACATAGCCCATCTCGACTAATGTTTGTAACCATCCATCAATATCAATCTCTTCTCCTACAGCTGTTTGTAAGAAATATCGTAGCCAATGTTCTTTCGGTTGCATGACTTTGCGTAGACCTGCAACAGGGATAACATAGACTGCCCTTTCACCTCTAGCTAAGCAATCCAATGTTGCAATACGCTCAGCACGTAATTCAGGAGAGGCTACAGAAAGGTCTGCTGCAATAAATTCATCGGCTGGATAATAGTAAACATGTTCCTCCCCTAATAACCCAGCAAGTTCATCCACCATCTTCTGTGCTTGCAATAGATTAGGAGAAATAATATAGATTGGCTTTTTTACATATTCAAATAACGCATCGACCATGACAGGCCGTGCGCTTCCTGTTAAACCTGTAATAAGCTGTGATGCAGTTTGACCGCTCCGAATCTCCTGTAAAAATGATGTAATATGTTTATCCTGCGACACAAGCTGTCGTAAAATTTCCACAGTCAAAAGCTCCTTTCAGCATAAAAAGTGTATTAATTTTTACTATTAATCTAGTGCTATACATATAGCTTTATTGGCTTTTTATAAAACGGAAAAAGCCTTGAGCACACGCGAAGTGCGTCAAAGCATCCTTCCATTTATTGAATCCATTTATTGAGTGCGTGATAATCTGGATATTGTCTCAGCGAATCCTCACATTGCTCACAAATGCAGTGCACAGTCGTTTGTCCATGTTGATCCTTCTCAACATAATCATCCGCTTCTCCCAATTCGAAAATATGTAGCTTCCGAATTGTATCATCTGCATCAAATGGTAGTGTCCCTATTTCTACTTCACAATGCCTACATCGATAGCGAACTGACATCTCCAAATCATCCTCCTTTAAGCAACTTACTACTTAAAGTATAGACATTTATAAAAAGGATTATGCACTTTGTCATTGCATCTGCTTTGCAATATTTTAAAGCACGTAACTATTGTTTTAGCAATAAGTGCACTTTAAACCATTGAGTCTTTCATGAAAATTAATGAGCCTACTTCCGTTTATTTACTTGTATTAAAATGATTCATCACATCAAGAAATGGCTTGGAAAGAGATGCTTCAATAGCATTTACAGAATTTTTAATGGCATCCTCTATAAGCACTTGATCTTCCTTTGAAAATTTCCCCAGTACATAATCGGCTACCTTCATGCCAGCTGGTGGACGACTAATACCTACGCGTATACGATTAAACTCCTGTGTTCCTAAATGTTGAATTAATGATTTAATGCCATTATGTCCTCCTGCACTGCCTTTTTGACGCAGGCGTAATTTTCCTGTTTCTAAATCTAAATCATCATAAATAACGATTAAATCTTCTACAGCAATATCAAAATAATCCATCAGTGGGCCAACGCATTCCCCTGATAAATTCATATATGTTAAAGGCTTAACAAGTAGAACCTTGCCCTCAGGTCGATGAATGGTTGTATACATCCCATTAAACTTTGAATTTGTTAAAGCTGTTCCCCACTTTTCTGCTAATGCATCTATTACATCAAAACCAATATTATGTCTTGTATGTTCATAAGGTTTACCAGGGTTTCCTAAACCAACAATAATTTTCATAACTACCTCTCTCTTTCCCCACTCTAATAGTCATTATTTTACCATATCACATAGCTAGAAAGCATATGGTACAATCCCAAAAGCTTCAACAAAAAAGAAAGCTAGTAAGAAAGTTTTCAACTTTCCTACTAGCCTATCCTATTTATTAATTTTTACACTTATTCTTCAGCATTCTCATCGGTTTCTGCTGCTTCTATAGTATCTTCCTCTGTAGCCGTTGGAGTTGGTGCTACAACTGTTGCGATAACATAATCATCATCACTTATAATCTCGACGGGTACACGATCACGAATATCTGTAACTGTTAAAGAATCGCCTATTTTAAGCGCAGTCACATCAACATCAATTGTTTCAGGTATATCTGTTGGCTTTACCTTCACTGTCAATTCTAAATTAGGCTGCATTAAAACGCCGCCTTCATTCACACCGATAGACTGACCAATTAATTTAACTGGTACATTTGCTTCTAGCTCCTCAGACATGTTGATCGCTAAAAAGTCTATATGATTCACTTGTTCTTTTAGTGCGTTCTGCTGTATTTCCGAAATAACAGCATTTACTTTTTTTCCTTCTAACTCCATTGCAAACACACCATTTTGTCCATTTTTTTGCACGGACTTTTTAAAGTCCTTTGCAGAAATAGAAATTGGGGTTGACTCTAATTGATAGCCGTAAATAACCGCAGGAATGGCTCCCCCTTTTCTAAGTTGGGTTAATGTCGAACGATGCCCAGTTTCGCGCTTTTTAACACTTAATACTGTACTCATACCTCTTTATTCCCCTTCCAAGAAAAATTATTTACGCCTTCTTAATAATTATGGTTCTTTCGAAGGCTATTATACTATTTACCTCTTAAAAGAGCGTAAATACTATAACATACTTTCTATTATACCCATTTGTGAGAGCTTTCACACAAAATACGCCTATAAAAGATTTATAGCAATAGCAAAAAGAAGCTCCTAATAAGGATTTCCATTACAATCGCATGCTTCTCAGGGCGTCCGCTGAGCCACTAATCCCCACTCCACTCAACCCTATAATGCATAAAAATTTTAGGGACAGCTTTAATATAAAAAGACAAACCTATCCATAAAGATAGGTTTGCCCTTAGTTGTCATATTTATGATTAATCGAATAATGTACTTACAGATTTGTTTTCATATACACGAGAAATTGCATCTGCCATTAATTTAGCTACAGAAAGCTCTGTAATTTTTGGCGATTTTTTCTCTTCTGATAGTTGGATTGTATTTGTAACGACTAATTCTTTAATAGAAGAGCCTTCGATACGTTCGATTGCTGGCCCAGATAGTACAGGGTGAGAACAGCAAGCGTAAACTTCTTTTGCACCAGCGGCACGCAATGCATCCGCACCGATTGTAATCGTGCCTGCTGTGTCAATAATATCATCAATTAAGATTGCCACTTTACCATCAACATTACCAACAATATTCATAACTTCCGCAACATTTGGTTTTGGACGACGTTTGTCAATAATTGCAATTGGTGCTTTTAAACGTTCAGCCATTTTACGAGCACGTGTTACCCCACCGTGGTCAGGTGAAACAATAACAATTTCATCTTCTGGAATACCTTTAGATTTAAAGTAATCAGATAGTAAAGGTACTGCCATTAAGTGGTCAATTAAAATATCAAAGAAACCTTGGATTTGAGGTGCATGTAAATCTAATACAATTACACGTGTTGCACCAGCAGTTTCAAGTAGGTTTGCCACTAATTTAGCTGTAATTGGCTCACGTGCTTTGGCTTTACGGTCTTGACGTGCATAGCCATAATAAGGCATAACAACGTTTACTGTACGAGCAGATGCACGTTTCACTGCATCTACCATAATTAAAAGCTCCATTAAATGTTCGTTTACTGGTGCAGAAGTTGACTGCACGATAAACACATCACAACCACGAATACTTTCTTCAATGCTAATTTGAATCTCTCCATCGCTGAAGTGCTTAACAGAAGATTTCCCTAATTCAACACCCATTTCCTGCGCAATTTCTTGCGCTAATGGGTTATTGGAATTAAGTGAAAATATTTTTAATTGTGAGTTTGCATAATGATATGGCATGATGGCCTCCTGTTTAATTGATAATTATTTTGATTTTAATTTGCTTACATAATTCGGTTTGTTTTCTTGTCTTGCACGTGCAATGGCAAGTGCATCCTCAGGAACTTCTTTTGTAATTGTAGAACCTGCTGCAATAAATGAACCTTTTCCAACTTTTACTGGTGCTACTAAGTTAGAATTACATCCTACAAATGCATCATCTTCAATAATTGTTTTGAACTTATTTTGTCCATCATAGTTGACTGTAATAGAACCACAGCCAATATTGACGTTATTACCTACTTCTGCATCACCAACATAGCTTAAATGCGACACTTTTGTATCGTCACCTAGCTTGCTTTTCTTCACTTCTACAAAGTTACCAATTTTTACATGGCTACCAATATCAGAAAGTGGTCGAATATGTGCAAACGGTCCGATGGCTGTATCTTCAGCTATAACGCTTTCACGTACTACAGAAGAATGAATCGTTGTACGATCACCAACACGACTATCTATAATTTGAGTATTTGGCCCAATAATGCAATCTTCACCGATAACAGTAGCACCTTCAATTATTGAACCTGGTTGAATAACCGTATCACGCCCAATAACTGCGTCTGCACTAATATGCGTTGTATCAGGATGGATAATTGTTACCCCATTACGCATATGCTTTTCGTTAATTCTGATACGCATTAATGTTTCGGCTTGTGACAAGGCCACACGATCGTTGACACCTAACGTTTCTTCAAAATCATCTGTGACATATGCTTCTACAATATCACCTTGTTTTTGTAAAATTTCAATAACATCTGGTAAATAATACTCACCTTGTGCATTGTCATTTTTCACAAGTTTTAATGTTTCAAATAATAATTTATTATCGAAGCAATATGTGCCTGTATTGATTTCTTTTACTAATTGCTGCTCTGCTGAAGCATCCTTTTGCTCAACGATTTGTTCAACCTGTCCGTTATCGCCACGTAAAATACGACCATAACCAGTTGGATTTTCAGCAATCGCTGTTAAAATAGTTGCTGTAGCATTTTTTGCTTGGTGATGTTCAAATAAAGCCTTCATTGTTTCAGGACGAATTAATGGTGTGTCACCGCATACAACTAATGTTGTACCTTCTTCGTTGCCTAAAATAGCTTCAGCCTGTTGAACAGCATGTGCTGTACCTAGCTGCTCTGTTTGTAAAACATACTCACTTTTATCGCCAAGTTGTTGCTGTACTTTTTCTGCACCATGTCCTACAACCGTTACAATGCGATTTACATCTAACGTTTGAATATGATCCACCACATGTTGTACCATTGGTTTCCCACATACTGGATGGAGCACTTTATATAATTTGGACTTCATACGTGTACCTTGACCTGCAGCCAAAATGACAGCAAAAATATTGCTCATCTGTAAGTCCTCCAATACGCTCATTTTCTCTTATGACTATATAGCAAAATCCATCTATTTTCAAGGTATGTAGAGTTGACAAAAAGATGAACGCCCAAATCTGCTGCACCTTCTACTCGAATGAGGTAGTGTATATCGTAAAATTACCCTATTTTACTTTTTATTAAAATAAAAAGAACTCCTCAAAATATGAAGAGTTCCTACTGACTTTCATTATCAAATATCATAGTAATTTGTAATAAATATTTTTAATTACTATTTATTGGCTTTCTATTACACACCAATCTCCTCTAATTCTTCCTCTTGAGCCATTTCCTCTAATTCACTAGAATTATGATACTCTTTTAAAATGATCTCCTGAATTTTATTGCGAGTATCAGAATTAATTGGATGTGCAATATCTCTAAATTCTCCATCTGGTGTTCGCTTGCTTGGCATTGCTACAAATAACCCTGTGTTTCCATCAATTACACGAATATCGTGCACGACAAATTCATTGTCTAGTGTAATGGAAGCAATCGCACGCATGCGACCATCCGTTTGTACCCGACGTAATCTCACATCAGTAACTTCCATTTTCTCACCACCTCTCTTCTTGGATGCCTTGTGAAAATATTATATTCTAGGTCACCGAATATTTTCCTTTTCATAGTCTATCAAATTTTCTAAAAAATTTGAATACTTATCAGAATAATATTTTCCCTTCCATACGCCAATTTTGACAATTGTTTGTCAACATTTCATTTATTAAAGAAAAAAGCTCACTAAAGAGAATATATCATACCCTTTAGTGAGCCCCCATTTCATTTATTTAACAATAGCAATAACTTCGATTTCTACTTTTACATCCTTTGGAAGGCGTGCTACCTCTACTGCTGAACGTGCTGGTTTATGTTCACCAAAGTGGCTTGCATAGACTTCATTCATTGCAACAAAGTCATTCATATCTTTCATAAAGACTGTTGTTTTTACAACATTGTCTAAAGATGTACCAGCTTCCGCTAATACTGCTTTTAAATTAGCGAATACTTGATTTGTTTGAACAGTGATATCACCTTCTACTAACTCACCCGTAGCTGTTAATGGAATTTGACCAGAGCTATAAAACATTCCGTTAACAATAATTCCTTGTGAGTATGGCCCAATTGCTGCTGGCGCATTTGTTGTTGCTACTACTTTCATTTATCATGTCCCCTTTTAGAAAAATAGTTTCCTTCACTTAATGCAATTGTTCGGTCTTTTTCATTGACCTCATGAAGCTTTACAAGTGAATAATAATCATCTACTAATGTTTCGTCCGCATGCTCAGCCTCAACAAGCACCGCTATGCCTGCTAGCTGACAGTCAAATTCCTCTAATAGATTTTTCATGCCATTCATCGTACCGCCGACCTTCATAAAGTCGTCCGTAATTAATACACGTTGTCCACTCTTCATGCTTCTTTTTGATAATACCATTGTCTGAATTCTTCTGGAAGAACCAGATACATAATTAATGCTAACAGTAGAACCTTCTGTTACTTTACTATCTCTTCTCACAACAACCACTGGCACATTTAAATGTCTTGCAATGGCATGTGCAATCGATATACCTTTTGTTGCAACAGTCATAATCACATCTATTTGCTGATCTGCAAAAGCAGAGGCAAAGACTTTCCCTACACGGTTAATTAAATCTGGATTGCCTAGTAAATCTGTCATAAATAAGTAACCGCCTGGTAACAGTCGATCTGAATGTTCAAGCTCTGCTTTTAAATCTTGAATCACTAAACGTACTTCTGCCTCGGACATTTTCGGAATATACTTTACTCCTCCAGCAGCACCCGGCACTGTCATCAATAACCCGATTCCTTTTTCTTCGAAAGTTTCTTTTACAATCGTTAAATCCTCACTAATAGATGACTTAGCAGATTGATATAGTTCTGAAAAATAAGTTAGCGGGATCAGCTGATGTGGATGTTCTAGTAAGTAGTACGTCATATCAACTAGTCGTTCACTACGCTTCCATTTCATGCGACCCTCTCCTAAACACGAATATTTATAGGTAAAATTAACACAAATTTGCGTTTCTAAGCAAGCGTATTTCGCTCACCTAAAATTCGTACTGCATAAACTTCCTCACAAAACCCACGTAAACCATTATAAATACGGCTGACACGAGCTTCACTATCCACAAGCCCAAATACAGTTGGACCGCTTCCACTCATTAATGTGGCATCTGCCCCAAAGCGCTTCATTTGTTCCTTTAGCATCACAACTTCTGGGTGTAGCTTAAATGTTACAGTTTCCAAAACATTTCCTAATGAAGCACATAGTAGCTCATAATCCTTTGTTTCAATCGCACGTATCATTTGTTTTGTATCTGGATGTTCTAGCCCCTCAACCTTTAGTCCGCCATATACTTCAGCCGTTGATACGCCAATTTTTGGCTTAGCTAAGACAACCCAACAATTAGGGGGTGCTGGTAATTCTTCTATTATTTCCCCACGTCCTGTAGCTAATGCTGTGCCACCATAAACGCAAAATGATACATCTGAACCGATTTTAGCACCAAGCTCAGCTAATTCATCTATGGATAAGTCTAACTCCCATAGCTCATTTAAGCCCTTTAATGTAGCAGCTGCATCGCTACTGCCACCCGCTAGCCCTGCCGCAATCGGTATCTCCTTTTCAATCGTAATGGATACGCCTTGCCTAATGCTGTATGTATCTTTAATAAGGCGCGCTGCCTGATAAGCAAAGTTGCGATGATCAGTTGGTACAAAGTTATCTGTTGAAATAATTTGAATTATGCCATCTTCTCGAGATTCAAGACTTATACGATCAGCTAAATCGACTGTTGTCATCACCATCTCTACTTCGTGAAAATTATCTGGTCTTTTATATAGTACATCTAATGTTAAATTAATTTTTGCAGGCGCCTTTACATAAAGCATTTTCCTTCCTCCCTTATAGCACACGCATCCATTACGACTCCACGTAATAGCGTCCCAATTTTTTGAGCCCACTTCACAAGCTCCTCCTTCAAATTCGTGACATCCGCCTGAAGCTTTATCTTAATTTGGCAGCAGTTTATCTACCTACAAAATCAAGCTAAAAAGTTTTTTGTCGCGCAAGATTTTTCAATTTATTTTACCATATTGGTCATACGAAAATGGAAAAAAAGAACCGTTTACCTTATTCGGCGTAACGGTTCTCTATTGTCAGCTGTATTTGTTGTGTTCGTAAGGATTTTCATCCCTGCTGAATCAAAATAAGAATAGCCTACTTACGCTCTTGCTCACTACTTGCTCGTTCAGCCATTTCAATGGCACGTTTCACCATATTACCAGCATCACGAGCTTTTATGCCGCCCCAGCCTTCTCTTTGCACAACATCATAAAATCCAAGTTCTTTTGCGATCTCTTCTTTTAATCGAGGTGACATGATACCTTTTCTAGGCATAGTAACTCCTCCTTTAACAGCTGACGCTATTAGTATGCCCATAAAAACGCAAAACACCCATGTAGTTTTTAACATACATGAGTGTTTCTAAAATATAGAAATAAGAACTAGAAACTATTTTGCGACAGCAGCTTTTGCTTCGTCTAAAAATGTAATCTCTACTGCTTCAGTTAAAATATCTGTGTAACTGTACGATACGCGCTTACACGTATTGTCTTCTTGATCGAGCTCCACTACAAAGATAGCGCGATATGTTTCACGCAATGTCCCTGCACACTCAACCGTTTTCTTGCGACCTCCGTTTGCTTTTAATTGCAAACGTTTACCCAAATGACAATCCAACGACTTTTTAATGTCCGCTAAAGTTTTTGGCATTTTCGCTTACACCTCACTAATAATCAGTATAAACGATCCGCCCAAAAATGTCAACAAAATATAATATTTTATCAGCCTCTCGTAAATTTTGTCAACTTATTTTTTATAAAAAAATAGATATTTTTTTACACCTAAGAAAAAATGTTAACAAAAATTTTTACTTTGCAAATATCGGATATAATGAATCCGCTAATTTTCCGAACTCCTGAATCGTAAGCGTTTCTCCTCGACGTGTTGGGTCAATATTAGCTGCTGTTAATGCCTCCAAAATCTGTTCTTTTTGTGCCTTACCATTTGGTAAACCAGATTGCAGGTTATTATAGATCGTTTTTCTTCGCTGTACAAAAGACGCACGTGTTACAACAAATAAAAAATCCTCATCTATTACTTTTACTGGTGGCTCATCATGTTTAATAAGACGGATAACAGCAGAATCAACATTAGGCTGTGGCATAAACACTGTTTTCGGCACAGTCATGGCAATATCCGCTTTCACATAATATTGAATCGCAATTGATAGTGAGCCATATTCCTTTGTTCCCGGCTTCGCTATGATACGGTCTGCCACTTCCTTTTGCATCATGACAACAAAGCCACGAATCGGTAATCGATCATTTAGTAATTTCATTAAAATTGGTGTAGTTACGTAATATGGCAAATTGGCAACAACCATAATATCCTCAATTCCTGGCATCTCCTCCGCAATAACCTTCGCAACATCTGCCTTTAAAATATCCGAATGGACAATCGATATATTATTATATGGGCTAAGTGTGTCATTTAGTACAGGTAATAATCGTTGATCGATTTCAAAGGCAACAACTTTTTTAGCATTTCTCGCTAAATGCTCTGTTAATGCACCAATACCGGGTCCAATTTCTATTGCTCCACTGTTTTCTGTTAAATTTGCATGACTTACTATATTTCGTAAAATATTAGGATCAATTAAAAAATTTTGCCCTAAGCTTTTTTTAAATGAAAATCCATATTTTTTTAAAATTTCTTGTGTTCGTATTGGTGTCGCAATATCCTTATACATTATTTTCCTCCTGATCTAACTGTGCGACCGCCGCACCAAATTGCTGTTCTGTAATTTGAAACATCTTTAATCTTTTATGGAGCTGCTTACCATTTGTTGCACCAATATTTAAGATTTCTCCCAGACGTTCACGGCGCTGCTTTGCTTGTGGGTGACCTATTAAATGCGCTGTCATTAAATCTTCCAGCGTAATATTATCTTCGTTTGGTACATCGCAATTTGGGGTATAAACATGCTGTAAAGCTTCACGAATATCTTGATCAGCAGCGTGCTCAATCCCTAACCCTTTACCATTCTTTGCAATTGTTTTTGCTTTTGGTAGAAAAGCATGCTTTACTCCTTGAACATGCTCCTCAATAATGGCACGTATTCGACGTCCTGGATAGTCAGGGTCAGTAAATACAACAACACCACGCTTCTCCTGCGCATGTTGGATTCGCTTTAATGTTTCTGCAGATATAGCCGATCCATTTGTTTCGATTGTATCTGCCTGTACAGCTCGTTTAATAGCTGTTGTATCATCTTTTCCTTCAACAACAATGATTTCTTTAATTTGCACAAAGGCTCCTCTTTTCTACCCTATCTTCTGACCATTTTACAACTGCACAATATAGTTTGTACAGAAATTCAAGGTAAGCCTCACACTATCCAGCAGTTGAAAAGGTCTATCCGTCGTTCTAACATTACAATCCATTAAAAAAGGCTTTCCCGCCAGTCAAAACAGGAAAGCTTCATTCAGTGAAAAACATTTTGATTAATTTTACAATTTTTTTAATTTAATACTTTTATACGGACTTTCTTACGGCCCCAGTTACGTGCTTGGGCATCTGTTTGCACAAGTACGTCAATTTTATTGCCTTTAATGGCACCACCAGTATCAGCAGCAATTGCTGTACCATAGCCTTCTACCCAAACTTTTGAACCTAGTCTAATAACAGACGGATCGACTGCTATTACCTTTAAGCCAGAGTTTGAACGTAAATCGATACCTGTTGCTGATGTGCCTGAGCATCCATTACAGTATGGCGTATAGGCTGTTGCTGTAACATAAAATTCTTTTCCACTTGCTGGCTCAGCAGCACCACGCGATACAGTTGGTGCTGCTGCTACAGTTGCAACAACTGTTTTTGTACCAACCGCAACAACCTTTGTCTTTGGTTGTTTTAAAATTTTCTCAGATTGCAGATTTTTAGCTACAACCTTACCATTTTCTTTGACAACTTCATAGGTACGAGAAACTGAACCTTTCTCACCTGCTGTCACTACTTTTTCTTTCCCTTTTAGCAATGAAGCATCCTGTTTCTTTTCAACTGCGAAATCTAAAGAGTCTTCCACTACATCGATAACCTTTTCTACGCGAACTACTTTGATTTTACTCTCTGGAGTAATAACGTCCTCTGGGTTATTCTCGACACGATCGAATTCATTTAGCTGAATTCCTTGTTGTTTTAAAAAGTTAGCGACCGTAGTCGAAGTGGACCATACTTGTTTTTTGTTTACACCATCAACAAGCACCACTTGAAACGCTTTTTTGATGTCAATTTTGCCGTCTTCGCCTAGTTCAGTATCTAGACCTTGCGCTAAAGCGTCATGTTCAGATACTTCGATATTTGCTTCCTTCAAAATGTCCTTCACTAGTGTTTCAGTTGTCCAAACTTTTGACTGATTTCCATCAACTGAAATTGTTACTTCTTTTGCCTGTTCCCATGTAATTGCTAATCCATTAACAATTTTGGTGTTCAGAGAGGGTGATACTTTATCATGCTCTGCTACATCTATATTTTGATCTTGTAATAATTGTTCTACAGTTTTGGCATGTGTTGATACTTCGATTGTTTCTCCGTTTGCTTCAAGCTTTACGGCTTTTTTCGTACCTTGATAAAGCACGAAAGAAATGACAGACACAAATAGGACAAGTGAAATAATTCTTATCACCATTTGCTTACTCCTCAATGATCCTAAGAACAAGTTTTTCATGGAATTATTTGACATGAAAAAACGCCTCCTTAATACAAAGTTGGATTATACGGACTAGTTTTGGCACTGTCAACCCGAAAGTATTTCTCAGAAAATTGACTTCTGTGTTTTTGCCAACCACAAACCCAGTATTGGAGGCATTTAAGCTAGTTACTTGTCAATCCCAAAAAAATTTTTCGCATTGGTCGTTGTGGCTTGTGCAATTTCCTCGATTGTCAACTCTTTCAAACGGGCAATTTCCTCTGCAACTAGCGGCACAAAAGCAGGCTCATTACGCTTACCGCGATATGGATGTGGCGCTAAATATGGAGCATCTGTTTCAATCATCAAGTGCTCCAAAGGTATTTCGATTGCCACTTCCTTTGGTAAACGTGCATTTTTAAATGTTACTGGCCCACCAAGACTAATCATAAAATTCATAGCTATACATTCACGTGCTGTTTCTACACTCCCGCTAAAGCAGTGCATAACACCTCCAACAGATGCTGCATTTTCTTCACGTAAAATTTGAACAACATCCCCTGTTGCATCCCTGTTATGAATAATGATTGGCAAATTAATCTTTTGCGCTAATTGAATTTGTTTGCGGAAAAGTGCTTGCTGAACATCCTTTGGGGATTTATCCCAATAGTAGTCCAAGCCAGTTTCACCAATACCAACTATTTTTGGATGTGATGCTAATTGTTCAATCCACTCTAAATCTTCTTGCGTACAATCAATGGCATCTACTGGGTGCCAGCCAATAACACCATAAATAAAATCATACTGCTCAATCAATTGCATTGTTCTTTCTATGGTTTTACGGTCAAAACCAATGACAACCATTTTTTCTACTTTTGCTTCAAGAGCTCTATCAATCACCTCTTGAAGGTCTTCATCATACTGATCTGCATTTAAGTGTACATGAGTATCTATAAACATTTTCATTCACCTAACCTTGATTTTATTAAAATTTATTATTTCATATTTTTCATAAGTATTACATTTTTGTTACAAACCATTTGTTATTATGACATTACACTTAAGGTTTAGCACCTATATTAGTTCTATATACCTATAAAATTATAGATTTCACAACAAATAAGTTATCTCAAAATAATAAATCCACCAATTTCCTCGCAGATTTGAAAAGCCTGCTGAATGTTTTTTATTCAGCAGGCTTTTTTTTACATTATTACTTTACTTTTGCGCCATTTTCAAGTTTTTGGTCTACTGATGCTAATTTTAAAATTCCATCTTTTTCACCAGCTAAAATCATTCCTTGAGATAATTCCCCTCGAAGTTTAACTGGTTTTAAATTAGCTACAACAACCACCTTTTGACCAATAAGTTCATCAGGAGAATAGAATTTCGCAATCCCTGATACTACTTGGCGTTGCTCGTATCCTAAATCAAGTTGAAGCTTTAATAATTTATCTGCTTTTGGAACAGGCTCACATGCTATAACAGTTGCTACGCGCAAATCAATTTTCATAAAATCATCGATAGTAATTTCAGGGATTTCTGGAATCTCCCTATCCTTTGAAGTCTTTTTAACTTCTTCCTCTTGAGGTGTCTTTACAGAACCACGCATTTCCTCACGAATATAGGCAATTTCAACTTCGCTCTCTAAACGAGGGAAAATAGGTATGCCTTTTTCTACCACTTTAATGTTTGTTGGAATAGTATTGCCGAATGTTTCAATTGTATCCCATGCTAAGAATTTGTCATCAAGTCCTAATTGATCGATGATACGTTTTGGTGTAGCTGTCATAAATGGTTGTAACATGACAGCAATGTGGTGTAAGCTTTCCGCCAAATTTCGCATAACCGAGCCTAGTTTTGGTTTATCAGCCTCTTCTTTTGCTAATACCCAAGGCTGTGTTTCATCTATATATTTATTTGTTCGTGATACAAGCGTCCATAAATCAGCCAGTACGACACTAAATTGCATTTTTTCCATACTTTCTTCATATTTAATACGTACCGACTTTGCTTGCTCTTGTAATGCTGCATCAAATTCTGTCGGTTCAAGATTTTCTGTAGGAATCACACCATCGAAATACTTATTAATCATTGAGATAGTACGGTTTAATAAATTCCCTAAATCATTAGCAAGGTCAAAATTTGTACGCTCAATAAATGATTCTGGTGAAAATACGCCATCAGCGCCAAATGGTAATTCGCGTAAAAGGAAATAACGTGTCGCATCTAGTCCATATCGCTCAATTAGCATTTCAGGATAAATAACATTACCCTTCGATTTAGACATTTTCCCATCTTTCATCATAATAAAACCATGTGCAAATACTTTTTTCGGTAATGGTAAATCTAATGCCATTAAGAAAATTGGCCAATAAATCGTATGGAAGCGCACAATATCTTTTCCTACCACATGCACATCTGCTGGCCAATATTTGTTGAATAATGTTTCATCCTCTGAAAGATAGCCTAAAGATGTAATATAGTTTGTTAAAGCATCCACCCATACATAAATAACATGCTTTGGATCACCAGGTACTTTAATTCCCCAATCAAAGGATGTTCTTGATACAGATAGGTCTTCTAATCCTGGTTTAATGAAATTATTAATCATTTCATTTTTTCGAGATTCTGGCTCAATAAATTCAAGATTCTCTTCATAATAAGCCAATAAACGATCTGCGTATTTCTTCATATTAAAGAAGTACGACTCTTCTTTTACTTTGTGTACAGGACGACCACAGTCTGGGCAATTCCCATCAACGAGTTGCGTTTCAGTAAAGAACGATTCACATGGCGTACAATACCAGCCCTCATATTCGCCTTTATAAATATCACCATTGTCTAAAAACTTTTGAAAAATCTTTTCGACAGCTTTTGTATGTCTTTCTTGTGTTGTTTGAATAAAGTCATCATACGAAATATCCATTAAAGCCCAAAGCTTTTTCGCAGCATCTGCAATTTCATTTACATATTCTTGAGGATGTTTCCCCGCTTCAGCCGCTTTTTCTTGAATTTTTTGCCCATGCTCGTCCATACCTGTTAAAAAACGAACATCATAGCCGCGTAAACGTTTATAGCGTGCCATTGTATCAGATGCTACCGTTGTATATGCCGTACCAATATGAAATTTCCCACTTGGATAGTAAATAGGTGTTGTTATATAAAATGTTTTATGTTGTTCACTCACAAGAACTGCCTCCATTGTTTTACAATATACTCTCTATTCTAACGAAGTACGAAATTCGTTTCAATGAAAGTTTATCAATTGCGAAAATTGTCGAATAATATATTTAATCCATTAAATGACTTAAATAAGAATCCTTTTTACTAGTCAAAAAAATATTTAATAAAAACCTTTTAAAATAAGTAAAAATCATGCATTCTCCTTAAAAAATTTTTTAGAAATCATAATATTAGTGTATTAATTAATTGACGTTTATGGCATTACTTGGTATGATAACTATCAGACAAAGAAAAAATGTCGAAATTTGACGAAATACCAATATAACATTTATAAATTAGGAGGAAAACTATTATGAAATCAACAGGAATTGTACGTAAAGTCGATGAGTTAGGTCGTGTAGTAATTCCTATCGAGTTACGCCGTACGCTAGGTATTGCCGAAAAGGATGCTTTGGAAATCTATGTGGATGATGATAAAATCATCTTAAAAAAATATATGCCTAATATGACATGTGCTGTTACTGGTGAAGTTTCAGATGATAACCTTCGTCTAGTTGGAGGCAAATTAATTTTAAGTCCAGAAGGCGCTGAAATGTTAGTAAAAGAAATTCAATCTAACTTAAAAAAATAATCATTTTACACCTAAATCAAATCAGTGGTTTAGGTGTTTTTCTCTTTTGCTTCATTCTATAGAGAATACTACGATATATTTTAATATACCCATATGACAAACTACTTATAATGACCTTTGTATACAAAAGTAAAGAGCTACCTATATAGGCAACTCTTTACTGTTAGTTACTATGATACTCATTGTAAATATCTCGTTTTGCCACTTGTCGCAGTTTTGCCACTTCTTTAATTGCTTCCTTCGATGTACTATTGGATTGATGCATCAAATAATCAACATGTTCAATAACAGACATTAAATGCCAGTAGGCTTCTTCCTGACTTTCCTCTTCAGCATTGCTATTTCCTTCTAAAACAATACAAAATTCGCCCCGTATCTCCTCTGTTTGAACCCATTCTACAGCTTCAGCCAATGTACCACGTAAAAATTCTTCAAATTTCTTTGTAAGTTCGCGTGCTAACACAATGCGACGATTGCCAAGAATCGCTTCCATATCCTTTAATGTATCTTTTAAGCGATGTGGCGCTTCATATAATAAAATGGTTTCCTGGCGTTTTTTTAACTGCTCTAATTGCTGACGTCGCTCTTTTTTTCCTCTATTTAAAAAGCCATAAAAGAAAAATGGCTGTGGCGTTAATCCAGAGGCGATTAATGCAGAAAGTGCTGCATTTGGACCCGGTATTGGTACAACGGGGAAATTTTGAGCAATCGCTTTTTCAACAATATCTGCACCTGGATCAGAAATACATGGTAAGCCTGCATCACTCACCAATGCTATTGTTTTTCCTTCCTGTAGCAAGGCTAATAATTTTTCCCCTCCTACTGCTAAATTATGTTCATGGTAGCTTATTAATGGTGTTTCGATTTCAAAGTAGTTACACAGCTTCTTTGTATTTCTAGTATCTTCAGCAGCGATAATATCAGCTTCTTTTAATATGCGAAGTGCACGTACACTCATATCCTCTAGATTACCAATAGGTGTTCCTACTAGGTATAAACAACCTGTCTGATCGTGTATTGTACTTTTCTGTGATTTCATCATTCACCCCTCCTTATATAATTCATTTTTTGTGCTCTTGTTAATTGCTTAAAAGCATATTCAGCACGCATGGCCTCCTGCTTTGTTGCAAATGCTTCCTTATAAATACATTTTACTGGTCCTCTAGCTCTTGTATATTTTGCCCCTTTACCAGCGTTATGTACAGCTACACGCTTCTCAACATTATTTGAATAGCCTGCGTACAAAGATTGATCAGCACATTCTAACACATAGAAATAATGACTATTGCTCTTTTCCATAAAGAATTTCTCTCACTTCAGCTGTATATTCATTATCCTCATTATAGACATACAAAGGTGGTAATATTTTTAAATCCGGCTTCCCATCCTTGATTCCTTCTATTAATAATGTATTAGCTTCTTTTCCTTTTTTCGGGTACACAAGCTGCATACGTTTTGGCTCCAAACGATTAGCACGCATGGCTGTCACAATATCTAATAAGCGACCAGGCCGATGAACAAATGCTGCCTTTCCACCTTGCTTTAACAATTTACTCGTCGATTGGATTGCCTCTTCTAATGTTAAATATAATTCATGACGGGCAATAGCATAATGTTCACTTAAATTTTTATCACTTGCCTCGTGCGCTAAGAAATAAGGTGGATTACAAGTAACAACATCAAATTTTTCAATGCCTAGCTGCTTTGGTACTTCCTTTACATCACCAAGCACCATGTGAATTTGATCCTCTAGCTTGTTATAGCTAATACTTCTCTCTGCCATATCAAATAAACGCGGCTGAATTTCCACCCCTATAATTTGTCCTTTTGTACGTGCACTTAAAAAGAGTGGAATAACACCATTTCCTGAGCATAAATCAACAATCTTTCCCTTATGATACGGGATAGTGACAAATTTCGAAAGCAACACTGCATCTAATGAAAACGAAAAAACAGAGGGACTTTGAATAATACGTAAATTCTCAGCCAGTAAATAATCTAAACGTTCATCATCCTTTAGCCATTTTTCCAAGCATACTCCTCCTACTCTACAAAATAAAAGACTGATACCACCGTAGTGGGAATCAGCCTTCTGTTACGCATTTTGTTTATTTAAAAATGATAGACAAAACAGACAATCTTCACCTTTACGTGAACTTCCAAAATGAACATGGCAAACGTGGAAGCCTTCTTGGTATAAACGTGCTAGGTTATCATACCCCTCACCAATATCTAGTGGACTCTCTTTCTTTACTTCAGCAGCTTGTACGGAGTTTGTGTTAGAAAGTAGTTCTTCTAGTCGTGTACGAAGATGATGATTTTCTGTTTCAAGCGCCTTATGCTCTTCCATCATTAACGCTACAAATTGTTTCAATGCACCAAATTGCTCCTGCATTGCTTCGAGCTGTTGTTCGAACTCCATAACAGTATCTAAGAAATTACGGTCCTTCACCCAAGCCACCTCGTTAAATTCTCTATCTTATATAAGATTTTTTTCGCATGCTAGCAGTTCTTCTAGTGTATACTCCACTGTGCGCTCTTGCTCCTGTAAATATACTTGAATAAGTCTTTCCAGCACATTTAAACCTATAACTTTTCCACGACCATCTGGTGTCATTGTAATTTCACCAATATCTGGCATGCCCTCTTTTGCTTCTTCATATTCATCATTTTCATACTTTAAGCAGCACATTAAACGACCGCAAAGACCTGATATTTTTGAAGGATTTAATGATAAGTTTTGATCTTTCGCCATTTTAATAGAAACAGGATCAAAATCGCCTAAAAATGTAGAACAGCAAAGCATTCGGCCACATGGACCAATGCCTCCTAATAGCTTTGCTTCATCACGCACACCAATTTGACGAAGTTCAATACGTGTTCTAAAAACAGAAGCTAAATCTTTTACAAGATCCCTAAAATCAACTCGTCCTTCAGCCGTAAAGTAAAAAATAATTTTATTACGATCAAATGTATATTCAACATCTACGAGCTTCATCTCTAGCTTATGCTCAATAATTTTCATACTAGCTAGTTCAAATGCACGCTTTGATTCTGCTGCATTTTCCTCAACCTGTATACGATCACGCTCATCCGCTGGGCGAAGCACTTGTTTAAGTGGTAATACAACATCATTATCACCTACCACTTTTTGAGGAACAACTACTTTACCATACTCTATGCCGCGAGCGGTTTCAACAATCACATACTGACTGTCCTCTAGTGGAAATGATGCTGGGTCAAAATAATATATTTTACCCGCCTTTTTAAAGCGGACTCCTACTACATTATACAAATGTATATCCCTCCTGCAGATTTAGCATTAACTGCTCCATCAATAACGTCCTATTCATGTTACGCTGTAATGATGCACGCGCCTGTAAAATAGCTTCCATTTGCTTAGATAATTTTTCATAAGTGGAATGTAAAGCGGCTTCTTTAAATAGCGGTAACATGTCTGGATAAGTACAAGCTGCTTCGGGATTAGCTTTTATTGACACTATATCACGGTAAGCAAATAGTAATAAATCCAATGCTTGCTCCATCTCGCCCTTTTCTTTAAAATGTGGCAACCACTCATCATATACAATAAGCATTGCTTCATGTACATTTTGCTGAATGGCGTCTACTAATTTTAACACTTTTTTTCGAGCAAGTGCAAATTGCTCATTATTTGCTAAAGTTAGAGCCATTTCGAGCTCATTTGTCATCATGCTCACTGTTGAAGCCATTGCATAAGAAATATTGTTGTCCTGCAAATGCTTTAATAAAACATGACGTGGCAATTTTTGAAATTTAATATGCTGACAGCGTGATCGGATAGTTGGAAGAATGGACTGCATTTGCTCTGTTAATAAAATAGCAGTGACCTCTCCATCTGGCTCCTCTAAAAATTTAAGTATCATATTAGCAGAGGCTACATTAAGGCGGTCTGCATGATGAAGCACATAAATTTTACGCCCTTCCTCAACACCCATCATCTTCATTTCTCCAATTAATTCCCGCATTTGATCAATTTTTATAAACTGACCTTCTGGATAAATTTGATGAACATTCGGATGATTTCCCGAATCCACACGTCTGCAATTTCGACATGTTTCACATGGAACATTGTTAGTTGGTTGCTCACATAGCATTAATTTGACAAAAAAGTGCATAATATCAGCCTTGCCTGTCCCTTTTTCACCGTCAAAAATATATGCGTGTGCTAATCTATTTTTGTCAAAAATCGTTTGAAGTTGCTTCATTACGACTGGTTGTAGCGTGAATAGCTCTTCAACATTCTTGCTCATATAGTAAATTCCTTCCTGTATCTATACCTAAAGTGTTATCACTTTTGTCTAGAAACATTGCAGTGCTGCAAATCAATACTTGAAAAAAGCCCGCGCCTATCTTAACAATGAGACACGGGTTTTACATATATAAATTAATTAGTAAGCCTTTAATCTCACCGATTTTATCGAGCAGGTCAATCGCTTCCTTTTCCTCATCTAAAATATCCTGAGCAAGTTCCACTAGACGCGCATCAATCGTGTCAATAATTTTTAGGCGTCTTCCCTCACCAAAGCGATTCCATGTATGTGATTGCTTCAACTCCATACCATGCTCTACCGTTTCTTGGAGAAAGCGTTTTACAAGCATTTTAAACCTAGCAAGCTCTCGTAAATTACGTGATCTTGCAACACGATCACCCGCAGTAGAAATATCGCCTAGTAAACGTGTTAATTGCTCTGTTTCCAGCTTCGACCCTTGCTTAACAACCAGATCTCCAAATCGGTTATTTTGATTATTATTTTGTAGTGGCTCTTTATGACTGGTATTTACCCCAACACGTATATCTTGATTAATTTTCAAGTTGGATTCGCCCCACCATCTGTATCAATTTCTCCTTAGCATAATTGCGTCAGGATTATAAAGTAGGCTGAAGGCTTTGCAGCAATCAGCCTCATATTCAAATCTTTACTACCTTAAAAATGATGGAATTGTTCAATTGGTAAAACAAAAACAGTGGCTCCTCCCACCTCTACCTCTACTGGATAAGGGATATAGGAGTCAGCATTCCCACCTAATGGAGAAACTGGTGCAACCATTTGCTCTCGTGCTCGACAATTGTCCCGAATTATATCTAATAGTTTGGGTATGAGAGAGTCTTCAGTTCCTATAAGAAACGTCGTATTTCCAGAACGTAAAAATCCTCCTGTGCTCGCTAATTTAGTTGCACGAAACTGATTTTTCGTTAAAGCATTCGATAACCGGCCGCTATCCTGATCTTGTACTACAGCTACGACTAACTTCATTCGCACTCACCCCTTTTATAAAATTCATCTAAATCGACTTTATCTAAACATGTTGACATAGATATAATAATGGATAATATCATTATATCACAATTTTGAAGACAACTTCATGCATTTACTGCATTGCTTCTAATAATAATGACCATACATCTTCAATAACATCCTCAATAGCTTGCTCTGCATTCACCACACGTATACGCTCTGGATACTGCTCCACAAGTTGTAAATAGCCTTCACGTACCTTTTGATGAAATGCTAAACTTTCAACATCTAAACGATTTACCTCACGACTGCCAGTTGCATGAATACGTGCTAAGCCAACCTCTGGTGCAAGATCAAATAAAATTGTTACATCAGGTAGCTTCTTACCGATTGCAAACTCATTAATGGCAAGCACCTCATTAATGCCTATCCCTCTTGCATAACCTTGATAAGCTAATGATGAATCAATAAAGCGATCACATATTACCAGCTTTCCAGCATCTAAAGCAGGACGAACTTTTTCAAAATAGTGCTGACTTCTTGCTGCCGCATATAGCAATGCTTCTGTTCGCTCATCCATAGCCGTATGTGCAGGATTTAAAATAATCGTTCTTATTTTTTCTGCAATTTCAATGCCACCTGGTTCTCTTGTTGCTAACACATCAATATTTGCCTGTGCAAGTCGCTCTGTTATTTTTTCAATAATGGTTGTTTTACCAGCACCCTCTGGACCTTCAAATGTAATAAATAAATTGCTATTCATGCTGTTTTGCCTCCAACTATTTAATGACCTGAATCATTTTCTCTGTTAAACGTTGTTGCCCCTGAAATGTAGCACCTACTGCTAGTAATTCCTCTAACTGGCTCAGCTTTGCCACCGTTATTTTCTCCCCAGGAACAAGTAATGGAATACCCGGCGGATATGGAATGACCATACTTGCTGCAATTCGCCCAATTGTACGCATATAAGGTAACCACTCTTTAGTTAATGAGGCAATCTCATTAAATGTATACACAGGCTCAGTAATTGGTGTAAACTGATAGGCTGTTTGCCAAGCTGCTTTATTAGTTGTTTTTGCTGTATCAACAAGCATCGTGACAGCATCCTTTATGCGCACGCGAATTTCTGCAAATGGATAGTTATGCCCTTGCTTTAGCAAAGGGAGCATCAGTAACACCTGATGTGCATCAGCCAGCTCTCCATAAACATGCTGCTTCTCCAATGCTTGCTGTAATTGAAAACCACTATAGCCATCAACACGTAGCAACAATTTAAGAGGGTCATCTACCTCAATAACTTCTAATGAACCAATTGATCGTAACGCTTCAATCCATTGATTTCTTTTTTCTATTATATATGCCCCATCACTCTCTAGATATGTCTGTACATAGTGACGTGCATCATCTAATGAAGCTAATAATAGATAGGATGGACTGCTAGATTGCAGCATGCGTAAATAATAATGGATCCGATCCGCATCGATGAATTGTGAGTTAACATGCATAAAGGATGCCATTGTCATAGCAGGTAATGTTTTATGTGCCGATTGTACAACAACATCAGCCCCAAGCGATAAAGCAGATGGCTGAAATAAAGTACAAGCATTGAAATGTGCACCATGTGCCTCATCCACCAATACAGGAATTCCTTTTTCATGACAATAAGCAATTTGCTGTTGTATATCAGGTGAAGCCACCCCATAATAAGTAGGATATGTTAGGATAACTGCTTTCGCCTCTGCATAGCGCTCAATGACTTCCTTTAAATTTCTATAACTAACATATGTAGCTGTTAATGTGCGCTCGTCCCATTGTGGTGACACAAATATAGGCTTTGCACCAACAAGCTCAATCGCATGAAAAATAGATTTATGCGCATTGCGTTGCACAATAATTGTATCCCCTGCCTGACAAGTTGCATAAATCATTGCTAAATTACCAACCGTAGAGCCCCCAACTAAAAAGAAGCTCTTCATGGCTCCATATGTCTTTGCCAATAAATTTTCTGCTTCGAATATCATTTCCTCAGGGTAATGTAAATCATCCAACCCTGATAATTCCGTGACATCATAACGCATCACATCTTTAAATGCCTGTGGAAGCTGGGATAACTCACCATGCTTATGCCCTGGCACATGAAAAGAAATATTTTGTTGTTGTCGAAAATGCTCTAATCCTTCTACAATTGGCCTTTTCTTTTGCAAACCAAACACCTATTTTCGTTATATTCTTCTTTATAATTATACGAGATTATAACGCGATAACAAAGCTCTCCCTTCTCTATTCAATAAATCATCTAATCATAAAAGGGGATAATGCGTTTTAAAGGAGTTGCTACAGTGGTATTTGACGTTGTTTAATTTCTCGGATTCACTTGACTTTGATAAACATTGCATTCGTGCATTTGCAGTGGAAAACCGCTTATACCCAATAAATAAAATGATAGCATAACAAGGTTTCTAGGAATATTTATAGAATGCTAATATATAATTAGTTCATAAAAAGATAGCGTGACGAAAAAGAGGAGAATAAATTTGAAAAAAATTTTATTAATAGTAGGCTTGTTATTATTAGGGGCGTGTTCAAACAATGAAGTTAAATATGATGGAACACCTTTAAAAATTGCTGTTGTTGGTGATATTCCTGAATTAAATAACGAAAAAATTCATTTCGAACCAATTACATTAGATGAATTTAGTGAAGGTACATTGAATTTTGATGCTGTTATGATAACACCAATGATGTTTGAAGAAGCATCAGATGATAGATTTGCTCAAGTTTATGATAATTCTAAAATACCTATTATTTTTTTGGATTCAACCAAACGTCATTTTCCATTTACAAGAGAAGGGATTACCTATGAAACCGCTCATTGGGAATCATTAAATAACGGTTCCCATACAACAATTTATTTACCTAACAACAATGCAAATAGAGAAGATACTTGGTATTTCTATTTAAAAGATGAAAAAGAATTAGATATTCTTTACAAAGAGATTTTTCAAAAGATTGAAACGTTATAAAGGTAGATTTTTTATGTATAAACTAGCGCATTCAAAAATTTTTGAATACGCTTTTAGCTGGAGGAAAACAACAATCAAATTAAACTGGGCCTTTTACAAAAGGCATCGAGCTATAATTTATTATAGTTGGCTTATTAAATAAAATCATTACTTTGCTGCTTTAATAGCCATTTCTTTTACTAATTGCTCAACTAATTGTGGTACAAACTTTTCTAACACTGGGTTCATTATTCCTGCTAAAAAACCGCTAGCCTTCATTGTTAAGCTGCCAATCAGCTGGCATGAATGATTTTCATTTTCTTTGATTTCAAATGATCCATCACCATTTATCGGATCTGATAAGCCTACTATGTCAAATAGGACCTGATATGGTTGTGATGGTTTCACCTTAAGCTCTACTTTTACCGCCTTTTGAATAAGGCCAAAGTCGCCTTGAAAGACCCATATCATATCTTGATCATTAGGAAATTCATGATGCAAATAACCCGGTATTAAAACTGCCCATTCCTCTTTATTTTGAATAAATTCCTGTAGTTTTTCTTGTTCAATATAAATTTCCTCACGATATTCCCCAGTTGCCAATTTATTTCTCCCCTCTCTATGTTCATGTCATTCCATTAAAGTCTAACATTTCATAGGTTTATAAATAAATATGGTTTTGTTTTTTATAATAGATACGCAAAAAAAGCAGTCAGCTAAACGCTAACTGCTTTTCTATATAGATTGCCTAGCGATGTCCTACTCTCACAGGGGGAAGCCCCCAACTACCATCGGCGCGAAAGAGCTTAACTTCCGTGTTC